>NZ_JBEPSM010000001.1:619066-928599 GCF_040548815.1 Kaistia defluvii
CTTCGTCTTTCTTCCCCTGGGTGGCGTCGGCGAGATCGGTATGAATCTCGCCCTCTATGGCTACGGCCCTTCCAATCGACGGCGCTGGATCGGCATCGATTTCGGCATCAGCTTCGGCGGACCGGATCTTCCCGGCGTCGATATCGTGCTGCCCGATATCCGCTACATGGTGGAAGAGCGCGACTTCATCGACGCCATCATCATCACCCATGCGCATGAAGACCATTTCGGCGCGCTGCTGGACCTGTGGCCGCGCCTGCGCGTGCCCGTCTATGCGAGCCCCTTCACCGCCGGGTTGCTCAACGCCAAGCGGGCGGCCCAGCCCGGTGCTCCCGAAATCCCGATCACCATCGTCCATCCCGGCGACCGGATCACGATCGGCGACTTCGAGGTCGAGTTCATCGCGGTCGCGCACTCGATCCTGGAGCCGATGGCGCTGGCGATCCGCACGCCACTCGGCACGGTGGTCCATACCGGCGACTGGAAGCTGGATCCCGCGCCGGTGCTCGGCCCGGTAACGGACGGTGCGCGATTCGCTGCCATTGGCGACGAGGGCGTGCTGGCGCTTGTCTGCGACTCGACCAACGCCATGCGCGATGGCCGCAGCCCAAGCGAGACCGAAGTCGGCCTGTCGCTGACCGAAATCGTCAAGGAAGCGACGGGGCGCGTGGCCTTCACCACCTTCGCGTCGAATGTCGGCCGCATCAAGTCGATCGCTCTGGCTGCCCAGGCGGCGGACCGGCAGGTCGTGGTGGTCGGCCGCGCGCTGCGCCGCGCCATCGAGGTCGCGACCGAGCTTGGCTACATGGAGGGCTTGCCGCCCTTCCTCGATGAAGAATCCTACGGCTACCTGCCGCGTTCCAAGGTCGTCGCGATCCTGACCGGCAGCCAGGGCGAGCCGCGCGCGGCGCTGGCCCGCATCGCCGAGGACGAGCACAAGTTCGTCGGCCTCTCGCCGGGCGACACGGTTGTCTTTTCGGCGCGTCCGATCCCCGGCAACGAGAAGGCGATCGGCAACATCATCAACGCGCTCTGCGACCAGGGCATCGTGGTGATCACCGACCGTGACCGGCTCGTGCATGTGTCGGGCCATCCGCGTCGCGACGAACTCGCCGAAATGTACGGCTGGGTTCGGCCTGAGATCGCGATTCCCGTGCATGGCGAGGCCATGCACCTCTGGGCGCACGCGGCCTTTGCCCGCGACATGGGCGTCAAGCAGGTGGTGCTGACCGAGAACGGCAATATCGTTCGCCTGGCGCCGGGTCCCGCTGAAGAGATCGACGACGTCCCGGTCGGCAGCCTCTACAAGGACGGCATGATCATCTCCGACGAGGACGGCGTCGGCGTCCCGGAGCGACGCAAGCTCGGCTTTGCCGGCCATGTCGCCATCTCGGTGGTGCTCGATGCCAAGGGCGGCGTCGCCGTCGATCCGGAAATCGCGCTGACCGGCCTGCCGATCCAGGGCGTCTCCGGCCACCCGTTCGAGGAAACCGTCATGACGGCGGTGCTCGGCACGATCGAGAGCATCCCGCGCGCCCGTCGCCGCGACGCCGAACTGGTCCGCGAGGCGATTCGCCGCTCGGTGCGGGCTTCGGTCCGGCAGGCTTGGGGCAAAAAGCCACTTTGCACTGTGTTCGTCGCGATCGTATGACGCCTGTGCGGACGCAACGTCCGCGAAGGAGCAGGGCATGATCGGCCGACTGAACCATGTCGCGATCGCGGTGTCGGATCTCGATGCCGCGGTGCGAACCTATCGCGATACGCTGGGCGCGCGGGTTTCCGCGCCGCTGCGGCTGCCCGCGCATGGCGTCGTGACGATCTTCGTCGAACTGCCGAACACCAAGATCGAGCTGCTGGCGCCGCTGGGCGAGGATTCGCCGATCGCGAAATTCCTGGACCGCAATCCGGATGGCGGCATTCATCACCTCTGCTACGAGGTGGATGACATCCTGGCCGCGCGCGATCGGCTGAAGGCGGATGGCGCCCGAGTGCTGGGAGATGGCGAGCCGAAGATTGGCGCGCATGGCAAGCCGGTGTTGTTCCTGCATCCCAAGGACTTTTGCGGAACGCTGGTCGAACTCGAGGAGGCCTGAACACCATGCCGATCTACAGCATTTTCGCCGTTTATTTCATCGTCTGGTGGCTGGTGATCTTCATAGTCCTGCCCTTCGGCGTCCGCACCCATGACGAGCAGGGCGATGTGCTGCTGGGAACCACCGAGAGCGCTCCGGCCAATCTTCGTCTGGTTCGCAAGATGATCATCACCTCGGTCATCAGCGCGATCATCGTCTACGGTATCTGGTACGGCTATGTGAAGATGGGCTGGACCGCGGAAGTCCTCAGCCACATTTCGTTCTGATCCGGAAAAGAACAGCGCCAATTCGAGGCAATAAAAAAGGCAAGATCCGCGAGGATCTTGCCTTGAATAGTTCGCGTTCAACCCCTCAGCCGAGCTTTTCGCTCGATTGGCTTTGATCGAGCTCGTTATGGCGAGCTCGGCGGCAGCTGCTTTTCAGCGCGCCAGAGGGGGCTTCCTCCCAAGACTTAGACCGCGTGCCTTTGTTTGGAGCCACGCTTTATTGCGTGTTCCTTTATTATGACCCGACGTTATCCAATGCCCACGCGCTTGTCATCTAATTGTGCAAGGGCAGCCCATATTTTTTGCGTCAGTATGACTGACCTTAGTGGCGACGACGCGCGAAGGGAGCATTTGCGCGTCGGAATTTGCTTTGGACGGGTTCTGGCAACTCTGCACAAGGCTTGATCAATGCCGCGACAAAGGCGCTGATTTCCGGGACTTGTGTTTTCGTCCGCGTATGGCTTGATGTGCGCCCATTCGACTCGCTGGAGCCCTTTTCTGATGCGCCTTTCCCGCTCATTCCTGCCGACTCTCCGCGAGACGCCGAAGGAAGCCGAGATCGTTTCCCACCGTCTGATGCTTCGCGCCGGTCTCATCCGCCAGCAGAGCGCAGGCATCTATTCCTGGTTGCCGCTCGGCCAGAAGGTCTTGAGCAACATCCAGCGCATCGTCCGCGAAGAACAGAATCGCGCTGGCGCCGTCGAGATCCTGATGCCGACCCTGCAGTCCGCCGATCTCTGGCGCGAGAGCGGTCGTTACGACGATTACGGCAAGGAGATGCTTCGCATCCAGGACCGGCAGGAGCGCGAGATGCTCTACGGCCCGACCAACGAGGAAATGGTCACCGACATTTTCCGCAGCTACGTACGCTCCTACAAGGAGCTGCCGATGAACCTCTACCATATCCAGTGGAAGTTCCGGGACGAGCTGCGTCCCCGCTTCGGCGTCATGCGCGGCCGCGAATTCTTGATGAAGGACGCTTACTCGTTCGACGTCGACGAGGCCGCGGCGCGCCGCGCCTATAACCGCATGTTCGTCGCCTATCTGCGCACCTTCGACCGGCTTGGCGTCAAGGCGATCCCGATGCGCGCTGATTCGGGCCCGATCGGCGGCGACGCAACTCATGAGTTCATCGTGCTGGCCTCGACCGGCGAGAGCGCGGTGTTCCTGGACAAGGCGGCGCTCGACACGCCGGTTCCCGGCGACGACGTCGACTTCTATGGCGACCTGACGCCGATCGTCTCGGCCTGGACCGAGAAGTACGCCGCTACCGAAGAGATGCACGACAAGGCCGTCTTCGAGGCTCTGCCGGAAGAGAACCGGGTCGAGGCGCGCGGCATCGAGGTCGGCCAGGTCTTCTATTTCGGCACCAAATACTCGGAACCGATGGGCGCCACGGTCACCGGACCGGATGGTGTCGATCGTCCCGTGCACATGGGTTCCTACGGTATCGGCGTATCGCGCCTGGTGGCCGCCATCATCGAGGCGAGCCATGACGAGGCGGGCATCATCTGGCCGGAGAGCATCGCTCCCTACAAGGTCGCCCTGATCAATCTGAAGGTCGGCGACGCGGCGACGGATCTGGCCTGCGACGGCCTCTATGAGCGCCTTACGAATGCCGGAATCGAAGTCCTTTACGATGATGTCGAGGGCCGCGCCGGGGCGAAGTTTGCGACCATGGATCTGATCGGCCTGCCGTGGCAGCTGATCGTCGGTCCGAAGGGACTTGAGCGTGGCGAAGTCGAGATCAAGCGACGGGCGACGGGCGAACGCGAATCCGTTAGCCTGGATGCGGCAGTGGCTAAACTTCTGGGCAGCTCTTAACGCGCGGCGCGCCGCGATCGGGACAGGAATGGCTGAGCCGACCGGCACGAAACCGTTTTCCACCTTCGAATGGATGCTGGCGTTGCGCTATCTGCGCGCACGCCGGCGCGAGACATTCATCTCGATCATCGCGGGCTTTTCGTTCATCGGCATCATGCTCGGCGTCGCGACGCTGATCATCGTCATGTCGGTGATGAACGGCTTTCGCGGCGAACTGATCGACAAGATCCTCGGCATCAACGGACACATCGTCGTGCAGCCGCTGGAGACGCCGTTCACGGATTTCGCCGACGTCGCCAGCCGCATCACCATGGTTAAGGGCGTGACGGCGGCGATTCCTTTGGTCGAGGGCCAGGTACTTGCGTCGGGCGCCAACAACTCGACAGGCGCGCTCGTTCGCGGCGTGCGGTCCGAGGACCTGCCGAACCTGCCCAGCATCTCCAAGAACGTGAAGCTCGGCACGCTCGACAATTTCGACGAGGCCGAGGGCGTGGCCATCGGCACGCGGCTCGCGACCAATATGGGCCTCACCATCGGCGACAAGCTCACGCTGGTCTCGCCGCGCGGCAACGTCACGCCGATGGGCATGACGCCGCGCATCAAGGCATATCCGGTCGTGGCGATCTTCGAGATCGGCATGTCGGAGTATGATTCGGCCTTCGTCTTCATGCCTTTCGCCGAGGCGCAGGCCTTCTTCAATTCGGACGACAAGGCCTCGGCGATCGAGATCTATCTCTCCGACGCGGAACAGACGGGCGCGTTGCGCGAGCCGATCGAGACTGCCGCCGGCCGGCCCGTGCTGCTCACAGACTGGCGCCAGCGCAACATGACCTTCTTCTCGGCGCTCGAGGTCGAGCGCAACATGATGTTCATGATCCTGACGCTGATCGTGCTGGTCGCGGCGCTGAACATCATTTCGGGCCTCACCATGCTGGTGAAGGACAAGAGCCACGACATCGCCATCCTCCGCACCATGGGCGCGACGCGGGGCTCGATCCTGCGCGTGTTCTTTATCACGGGCGCTGCGATCGGCACCGTCGGCACGGCTTTTGGCGTGCTGCTCGGCACCGTGGTCTGCCTGAACATCGAATCGATCCGCCAGTTCGTGTCCTGGCTGACGCGCACCGAGGTGTTCTCGCCGGAACTCTATTTCCTGTCGAAGCTGCCGGCAGACATGAATCCCGGCGAAACGCTCTCGATCGTCATCATGGCGCTCGTGCTGAGCTACCTCGCGACGCTGTATCCGGCGTGGCGCGCGGCTCGGCTCGATCCGGTCGAGGCCCTGCGATACGAATGAGCAACGCCTTGACCGACGAACGGCAGAAGCCGAAATCCGGCGCCGAGCGGGCGCCCGCGCTCCGCCTTCTGGGCGTCGAGCGCCATTACAAGGAAGGCTCGGGAAAGCTCTCGATCCTGACCGGCGCCAACCTCGCCATCTATCCCGGCGAGATCGTCGCCCTCGTCGCGCCCTCGGGCGCCGGCAAGTCGACCGTCCTGCACATGGCGGGCCTGCTGGAGCGTCCGGATGGCGGCGACGTCGAGATCGGCGGGCGGCTTGCCGGTTCGCTGGGCGATGCCGAACGCACCGCGATCCGCCGGCTGGAAATCGGCTTCGTCTACCAGTTCCACCACCTGCTGCCGGAATTCACGGCGCTTGAGAACGTGATGATGCCGCAGCTCATCCGCGGCCTCAACCGCAAGGAGGCCGCCCGCCGCGCCGCCGAACTGCTTGCCTACATGAAGCTGGAGGCGCGCGTGACGCACCGTCCGTCCGAGCTTTCGGGCGGCGAGCAGCAGCGCGTCGCGATCGCCAGGGCCGTGGCCAACGCGCCGCGCCTGCTTCTGGCCGACGAACCGACCGGCAATCTCGATCCGGAGACGTCGCACTACGTCTTCGAGGCGCTGGAGGCCCTGGTTCGCGCCTCCGGTCTGGCGGCGCTTTTCGTGACGCACAACATGGAACTGGCGGAGCGGATGGATCGGCGCATCACCCTTCAGGCGGGCAAGATCGTCGAATTCTGAGCCGCATCGCGTTTGTGCGCGGCGCGGCGGGTTTCTAGGACAGTCATCCTATGTTGTCCCGGAATTGAGATATCCGTTTCTCGAACGCCCCGCATACGCTTGCTACTTTGCTCATCCCATTCATCGGTCGCGGCTCCGTCGTGCCGAAAACATGAGCAAGGAACCACGATGCGTCGCCTTCCGGTTGTAACGGCTGCGGTCCTTTTTGCGCTTGGCGGTCTTCCGGCCTTCGCCGAGGCCCCGAGCACGATCCTCAACGCCTCCTATGACGTCTCGCGCGAGCTGTTCGTCGCGGTCGATCAGGCCTATGCCGCGAAATATCTGAAGGACACCGGCAAGACGCTGGAGATCAAGCAGTCGCATGCAGGATCGTCCAAGCAGGCGCGCTCGATCCTGGAAGGCCTCGACGCCGATGTCGTGACCTTCAACCAGACGACTGATGTGCAGGCTCTGGCCGACAAGGGATTTGTTGCCAGCGACTGGACGACCAAGTTCCCGGACAATGCGTCGCCTTATTACTCGCTGCCGGTGTTCCTCGTGCGGGCGGGAAATCCCAAGGGCATCAAGGACTGGAACGATCTCGTCCGAGATGACGTCAAGCTGGTCTTCCCGAACCCGAAGACCTCGGGTAATGCGCGCTACACCTATCTGGCCGCGACCGCCTACGCCAAGGAAGCCTTCGGCAATGACGAGGCCAAGGTGAACGACTTCGTCAAGAAGTTCCTCGCCAATGTCGCGGTGTTCGATACCGGCGGCCGGGGTGCGACGACGACCTTCGTCGAGCGCGAGATCGGCGATGTGCTGATCACCTTCGAGACCGAGACCACCGGCATCCGCAAGGAGTTCGGCGCCGACAAGTTCGACACCGTGGTTCCCTCCGTCAGCCTGCTGGCCGATTTCCCGGTCGCCGTTGTCGAAAAGGTCGCCGAGAAGCGTGGCTCCAAGGAGATCGCGACCGACTATCTGAACTTCCTCTATTCGCCGGAGGGCCAGACCATCCTCGCCGAGAACGGCAACCGCGTGCGCGACAAGGCGGTCGCCGAGAAGTTCGCGGCCTCGTTCCAGCCGGTTCGCCTGGTCACGGTCGAGGACGTCTTCGGTGGCTGGTCCGCCGTTAACAAGGCCTATTTCGGCTCCGACGGCATTCTCGATCAGCAGCTCGCAGGCCAGTGAGCTCCGTCGACATGGGCATGGGCGGAGCCGGCGCGCTGGCGCGTCGCCGCCCATCGAAGACAGATGGCAAAGGGCAGGGCCGGGTCGTACCCGGCTTTCGCCTTTCGCTGGGTATCACGCTCTTCTATGCGGCGATCATCATCTGCCTGCCGCTGGCGACGCTGATTCTCGTCGGCGCACGCCTTGGGCCTGCCGATTATTGGGCTGTCGTCAGCTCGCCCCGCGCGCTCGCCAGCTATCGCGTCACGCTGGGCGCCGCTGCGCTCGCGACGATCTTCAATACCTTCTATGGCTTTGCGCTCGCCTGGGTGCTGGTCCGCTATGAGTTTCCGGGCCGCCGGGTGCTCGACGCGATCGTCGATCTGCCCTTCGCCCTGCCGACGGCAGTGGCCGGCGTGGCGCTGACGGCGATCTTTGCCAATGGCTGGTTCGGCGAACCGCTTGGAGCCCTCGGCATCAAGGTCGCCTACACGCCGATCGGTATTGCGCTTGCCATGGCCTTCACCAGCCTGCCCTTCATCGTGCGCACCTTGCAGCCGGTGATGGAGGAACTGGACGGAGAGATCGAGGAGGCCGCCCGCACGCTGGGTGCGGGCAAGGTCACGATCTTCTTCCGCGTCGTGCTGCCGATTCTCGTGCCGGCGCTGCTGGCCGGCGTCTCGCTTGCCTTTGCGCGCTGCCTCGGCGAATTCGGCGCCGTCATCTTCATCGCCGGCAACCAGCCCTACAGTACCGAGATCACCGCCTTGCTCGCCTTCATCCGGATCGAGGAATATGACTATCCCGGCGCCGCCGCGATCGCGACCGTGATGCTTGGGACGGCCTTCGTGCTTCTCGTCGTCACCAACTCGCTGCAGGCTTACGCGCGCCGCCACGAGTTGGCGCCATGAGCGTGACCTCGCAACCGCCCGTCGGCGCTCGAAAGGGATGGTCGCGTCCTGTCCTGATCGGCATCGTCCTGCTGGTCACTGCGCTCGTCATCGGTGCGCCGGTCGTCGCCGTGTTCACGCAGGCCCTGTCACAGGGCCTCGGCTACGCGCTCGAATCGCTGGCGCAGCCCGACACGCGCGCCGCGATCTGGCTCAGCATCACCGTCGCGATCGTCGTCGTGCCGATCAATACGGTGTTTGGCATCGCCGCCGCCTGGGCTATCGCCAAGTTCCGCTTCCCCGGCCGAAAGCTGCTGCTGGCGATCGTCGAGTTGCCGTTCTCGGTCTCGCCCATCGTTGCCGGCATTTCCTATCTGTTCGTCTATGGCGGGCAGGGGCTGTTCGGCCCGTTCCTCGAAGCGCACAATCTGAAGATCATGTTCGCGCTGCCGGGCATCATTCTGGCGACGACCTTCGTTACCGCGCCCTTCGTGGCGCGCGAGCTGATCCCGCTGATGCAGCTGCAGGGAAACGGCGACGAGGAAGTCGCCGCGACGCTGGGCGCGCATGGCTGGCAGACCTTCTTCCGCGTCACGCTGCCCAACATCCGCTGGGGCCTGCTCTATGGCGTCGTGCTCTGCAATGCGCGCGTGCTGGGCGAGTTCGGCGCGGTGTCGATCGTTTCCGGCAACATCCGGGGCGAGACCAACACGCTGCCGCTGCATGTCGAGTTGCTCTATCACGACTACAACGCAGCCGGCGCCTTTGCGGCGGCGGCTGTGCTGACGCTGGTCGCGCTCCTGACCCTTTTTGTGAAGACTATCCTGGAGCGGGTGACCGGCAGCGCCGGATCGCTGCACGGATCCTGAGGTCTCAGCAGGCGCTGAGACGCGCCAGCTCCTGCCGCCGCTTCACCAGCACATGGCGCGAGGTCGGCAGCGCGATGGTGCCGGCGCATTCGAGCTGGGTCATGGTGCGCGAGACGGTCTCGATCGTCAGGCCGAGATAGTCGGCGATGTCCTGGCGGGACATGGGCAGGTCGATTTCTGCGTGGCTGCCCTGACGCTCCGCCATCTCGGTCAGGAACGAGCCGATCTTCTCGAGCGCCGTCTTTCGGCCAAGCAGGAGCGAATGCTGCTGGCAGGCATCGAGGCTGCGCGCCGTGATGTCCCACAGCGCGCGGGCGATCTCGGGGTCACGACCGGCCGCGGCGAAGGCGGTGTTCCGGTTGATCATATGGATGGTCGCGTCCGTGATTGCCTCGGCGGCGAAGCAGTGAACGGCGCGTGCCTCCATGCCGAAATAGTCGCCCTCCATGAGAAAGGCGCCGATCTGGCGGCGGCCATTGCTGAGCAGCTTGCAGGTCCGCACCGTGCCGCTGATGACCTGGTAGACATACTCCGCCGGGTCCTCCTCGGCGACGATCTCGGCGCCCCGTTCGAAGTGCATCGTGATGCCCATCAGGCCGATGAAGTTCGACGGGGCGAAGCGCGAGCCCTTGACGACGATTCCGGCCGAGCGATCCTTCATTTCCGGCAGGATGTTCCGGGCGGTTGCAGCGGCGGTCAGCATGTCGTCTTCCTTGCATTCGATCAGCATGAACGCTGGAATAGGATGAAGACGGCTGCGCCGACATTCAGATCATGTACCTAAGGGATATCCCGTAGGTGATCGGGCTCGGGGCGAGGGGTAGGGTGCGTGTTTGGATTGCGGAAAGCGGCCGCCTTCGGCGTCGCCCGCGAAGCTCGGAAGGTGGCGGCTCGGCCATGAAGATCTTTTCCTGGCCCGTCACCGGCATGAGACGGACACTGCTTTCTTCTCTGCTTGTTGCCATTCTCGTGGTCGGCGCCTCCTGGCTGTCGCTGCAGCCCGTCTTCCGCGCGCAGGCAGCGTTCCTGCTCTACATTCCAGCGGTCATCGTCGCGGCGGGCATTGGCGGGCTCTGGCCCGGGATCGTGGCGATCGTCGCCAGCCTGGGGCTCGGCATGGCGATCTATGGCCAGGCGGACGGACTCGGCAGCTCGCATGTCTGGAATGGCGTCGCCTTTGCCGTGATCGGCGGCGGCCTTGTCGCACTCGGCGAGTGGCTGCACCGCGTCCGGGGGCAACTCGCCACGGCGGCCGTGGACCTGCGCTATCGCGAGGCGCATCTTCGTTCGATCCTCGAGACCATTCCCGACGCGATGATCGTCATCGACGAGTCGGGTCTGGTGCAGTCTTTCAGCGCGGCCGCGCAGCGCATGTTCGGCTATACGGCGGCGGAGATCCTCGGACGCAACGTCAAGCTCCTGATGCCGTCCTCCTACCGGGAGCAGCATGACGGCTATCTCGAGCGCTACCGGAAGACGGGCGAGCGGCGGATCATCGGCATCGGCCGCATAGTTGTAGGCGAGCGCAAGGATGGCTCGACCTTTCCGATGGAACTGGCGATCGGCGAGATGCACTCCGGCGAGCAGCGATTCTTCACCGGCTTCGTCCGCGATCTTTCCGAACGGCAGGAGACGGAGGCGCGGCTGCAGGAACTGCAGTCGGAGCTGGTGCACATTTCGCGCGTCACCGCGATGGGTGAGATCGCCTCGACGCTGGCGCATGAGCTGAACCAGCCGCTCTCGGCGGTGGCCAATTATCTGCGCGGCTCGCGCCGGCTGCTGGAAAACGCGACGCCGGAAAACATCCCCAAGGTTCGTGCCGCGCTGGAAAGCGCGGCGGACCAGGCGCTGCGGGCCGGCGAGATCATTCGCCGCCTGCGCGATTTCCTGGCGCGCGGCGAGACCGAGAAGCGGGTGGAGAGCCTGGCGCGGCTGATCGAGGAGGCGAGCGCACTGGCACTCGTCGGCGCCAAGGAGAAGGGCATCCGCATCCGGTTCGAGCTCGCCCCCGACGTCGACCTCCTGTTCGGCGACAGGGTCCAGATCCAGCAGGTCCTGGTCAATTTGATGCGCAACGCCATCGACGCTATGGAGGAGGGCGGTGGCAGGGATCTGGTCATTTCCAGCGAGGTCGAGACGGGCGACATGATCCGGGTGAAGGTTTCGGACCGGGGAACCGGCATTGCGCCCGACGTGATGGCGCGGCTGTTCCAGCCCTTCCTGACGACCAAGCAGAACGGCATGGGCGTCGGCCTGTCGATCTGCCGGACCATCGTCGAGGCGCATGGCGGGCGGATCTGGGCCGAGGGCAATCCCGGCGGCGGCACCGTGTTCAATTTCACCGTGCCGGCCGTTCGGATCGAGGAGGCGGAGCGTGTCCACTGAACGTAGGGTCCATGTCATCGACGATGACGATGCCGCGCGCGATTCGCTCGCCTTTCTGTTTGAAAGCGCCGACATCGCGGTGGCAACCTACCCTTCCGCAGAAGCTTTTCTCGCCGTTGCGCCCGGCCTTTCGGATGGTTGCATCGTCACCGACGTGCGGATGCCGGAAATCAACGGAATCGAATTGCTGAGGCGGCTGAAGGCGAAGGCGATCACGCTGCCCGTCATCGTCATCACTGGCCATGCCGATATCGCGCTGGCCGTCGAGGCGATGAAGAGCGGCGCGGTCGACTTCATGGAGAAGCCGTTCGACGACGAAGCCATGCTGCGCGCCGTCCGCTCGGCCTTTGCGCGCCAGGGCACGACGCGCGAGCAGGGACAGGAGCGTGCCGCGATCCGGCAGCGCCTGGCGGCGTTGTCGAACCGCGAGCAGCAGGTGCTCGAGGGGCTGGTTGCCGGCCACGCCAACAAGCGGATCGCGCATGACCTCGACATCAGCCCGCGCACCGTCGAGATCTACCGCGCGCATGTGATGACCAAGATGGGCGCATCGAGCCTGTCGGAGCTCGTGCGCATGGCGCTGGTCGTGGGGGCCGCGGGAGACTTCGCCGCCAGGGACGGCTGACCGGCCGTCTTGAGGTGGATCAATGCGGCCGCTCGGGGGGCCGGGCAGGGTTTAGGCTTTCCGCGCGAACCCGAGATCCATGGCCGTTTCTGCACATTCCGAACCGCGACCGCCTGTGGTCTTCGTCGTCGACGGCGATGGCGCCGTCCGGCGTTCCCTGCGGTTCGCCCTGGGGATCGAAGGCTTTCAGGTCGACACCTTCGCCGATGCAGAGGCGTTTCTGAAGGTGGCGGAATGCCGGCCGGACGCCTGCGTCGTCGTCGATTATCGGCTGAAGGGCATGAGCGGGCTTGAGCTGATCCAGTCGATGCGCCGGCGCGATTGCCCGATGCCGGCAATCCTGACGGTCACCAACCCCTCGCCGGCATTGGCCCGCCAGGCTGAAGCGGCCGGCGTTGCGCTGGTCGAGAAGCCCTTGCTGGGCCCGGCCTTGCTCGACCGGATCCGCGAAGCGCTGGCGGGCAGCCTTCCCCCAGCCGGTCCCGGCGCACCCGCCTGAGGCAGCCGAACCTATCCCACCGTAACGTTCCGCAAGGCTTTCGTCACGCAGCTGGCATAGGCTGCGCGCAGGGATTGCGCAGTCGAATCAGGACGCGCGTGCTACGACGCTCGGAGCGACAGCGCGAACAGGACGTAGCCAGGGCCTTCCATGAACGATTCGACGAGCAATGCGGGACGCAGCCCGGTACCGGCCATGATCGGCCTTTGCGCGGTGATCCTGATCGTGGCGGCGATGTACTGGGCCAGCAATGTGTTTGCGCCCATATCCTTCGCGCTGCTGATCATCGCCATGGTCTGGCCCCTGCAGCGCGCGCTCCAGGCTCGCCTGCCGCAACTCGTGGCGCTGCTGGTCTGCCTCGTCGGCACCATCGTCGTGATGGGAATCTTCACTCTGCTGCTGGGCTGGAGCCTCAACCGGGTCGGCATCTACGTGCTGAGCGACACAGCGCGCTTCCAGACGATGTATAACGAACTCGCGGCCTGGCTCGAGGGCCATGGCATCGCCGTTTCCGGCCTCTGGGAACAGCATTTCAACGTCAGCTGGATCCTGCGCATCGTCCAGCAGGTCACCGGCCGGCTCAACAGCACGCTGACTTTCTCGCTGGTCGTGCTGATCTACGTCATGCTCGGCCTGCTGGAAGTCGGCGATATCGGCCGCAAGCTGCGCCGCTTCAAGTCGGGCAGCCTCGGCTACGCCTTCCTGGTCGGCAGCGGCGAGACCGGCGCCAAGCTGCGCCGCTACATGCTGGTGCGCACGCTGATGAGCATCATGACCGGCGTGCTGGTCTGGGGCCTGACCTACAGCGCCGGCCTCAGCCTCTCGGCCGAGTGGGGCGTGATCGCCTTTGCGCTCAACTACATCCCGGTGATCGGGCCGCTTTTCGCCACGGTGCTGCCGACGCTGTTCGCCATCGCGCAGTTCGAGACCTGGCAGGCGGCGATCCTGATCTTCGTCTTCCTGAACCTGATCCAGTTCCTGGTCGGCAGCTATCTGGAGCCGCGGATCGCCGGCAAGTCGCTGTCGCTCTCGCCGGTCATGGTGCTGTTCGCCGTGTTCTTCGGCACGTTCCTGTGGGGCATTGCCGGCGCCTTCATCGGCGTGCCGATCGTCATCGCCATCGTCACCATCTGCGCCCACCACGATTCGAGCCGCTGGATCGCCGACATCCTCGGCTCCCCGCCGGCCGATCCGGAAGCCGGCTGAGGCGGGGTTAACAGCGCCCGTTCTGGTAACGGCCCGTTAGCGCCCCGTGAGCGCTCAAGTCGTTTCCGGCTCGGGCGCGGCGACGAGGATGCGCTCCGGCCTTGCCAGCCCCAGGCCCTTGCCGTCGACATGCAGGGTGTGGATGTAGAAATAGCTGCCCTTGGCGTTGGTCCCCTCCATCACCGGCGAGGGGGCCGAAAGGATTGGCATGCCGCCGCTCTCGCCGATCCAGTCGACATGGCGATGGCCATGCAGGATGACGACCCGGCCGGCAAAACGCTGGAGCCGCCGCACGAACCAGCTGCCATTGATCAGCGCCGTGCCGATCCGCTCCGAGAGCGCATTGGCGGGTTGCGGATATTCGACGACATGGTGGTGCAGGGCGACCAGCCAGGACGCCTGCGGATAGTCGGCCTTGACCGCATCCATCGCCCGCGCCTGCTCCAGCGACACCATGCCGAGCGCGTTGGTGAAGGAGAAATGCGTCTCGGCATTCGAGTTCAGCACGATGATGCCGAGCCCCTCCGGGCGTGAGGGCGGCTGGACCATCGGGAAGGACGTCTGCCAGATATCCGACACCGGCCGCCAGGCCCGGCGCGAGGCGCGGTCGGCGAAGGCCTCGATCGAGCCGCGCTGGCGCTCCATCGCCTCACGAAAGGTCCCGCCGAGCCGGTTGTTCGCTCGGTCGACCAGGCGGTAGCGGTCGCCCTGCAGGGCTTCCATGGCGGAAAGCGTGCGCAACTGCCGTAGCCGCTTGTTCGGGCTCGTCGGCAGGTCCATGCGGGCAGGGTTGTTGCGGTCGACGACGTTGACGTCGTGATTGCCGGGCAAGATGGTGACCAGCGGCACGAGTTCCGCGAACGGCTCTAGCGCGTCGAAGAATTCGGCCCATTCGGTCGAGATGCCGGCATCGGTCATGTCGCCGGTGATCAGGATCGCGTCGAGCGGCCTTGCCGCATGCACGGCGCGCAGCCGCTCCAGCGTCGCCTTGAACTTGTCGTTGCCGCGCGGGCCGACCCGGCCGCTCTCGATGCGGAAGCCGTAGCGCTCGCCCACGCAGTGAATGTCGGAGAGATGGGCGACCCGCCAGCGCGGCGCCTCGTCGGGCGCGGGGCGGAAGCCGGTGAAGCCGCGCGGCTGCGCCATGGTGGCGTCGGCGATGCCCCAGACGAGCGCCGCGATGGCGAGATAGGCGCAGAGCAGCACCGTGCCATTGGCAAGCGCGATCCCCACCACGCGGCGCGGCGCGCTGAGGTCGGCCAGCGTCCCGGTCCAGTGCGTCGCCGGCCAGATGAGCGCCGCGACGCCGATGGCGAACACGCAGACCGTGAGGCCGGCGATCGCCGCCGTCATGGCGCGCGCCCGGGCGATCGTGGCGGGCTTGGCGTCGATGCGGCGCAGCAGTCGATGCTCGATCAGGTGGCGCAGCGTCTCGCGGCACAGCGCATAGGCCGGCTGCACCGCGATCGAGTTCAGCGACCAGAAGCTGCTCTCGATCATGCGGAACAGCGGCCGGCCGCCATACCAGGCGACCAGGCCGAGGATCGCCAGCAGCAAAATGGGCACCAGGCCCGTAAACAGCTCCGCCGCCTGGCGCGACACTTTGCTGATCCAGATCGACAGGAAGAAGGGGGCGAGCCCGAGCGCAAGCCCGGGCAAACCCATCAGCAGGGTCCCGGCGAGGATCAGCTTGAGCGGGCTGATCTCGGCCAGAAGCGATCCGGCGATCGAAAACAGCGAGCGCTGCTTCGTGCTGGAGGCGTCGTCTTCAATGTCGCCCTTGCGGGGATCGACAATCGGATTCATCGGCGGCACACGGGCAAGGGCGACATCAATCCGGCTAGCTCGTGGCGCCGCCGGCGGGGGCGGTCGTGTCTGCGGGGGCGGTGGTCTCGGCCGGTGCGGCCGCATGATCGGCCAGCGCCTCGCGCAGCGCCTTTTCCTGCTCGTCGGTGAGCGAGGTGCGCATCACCGTGCCGCCGACGCCGCGCAGGTCCGCCAGGACCTTGTCGGTGGTCATCTTGCGGATCAGCAGGAACAGGCCGGCATTGCCCGGCGCCAGCGACTGCGCCGCGTCCTTCATGAACTCGTCGTTGATGCCGACATCGGTGAGCTTGCCGCCGAGCGCGCCGGAAGCGGCGCCGATCGCCGTGCCGACCAGCGGCATCAGGAAGATGAAGCCGATGAGCGTGCCCCAGAAGGCGCCGGAGACGGCGCCGGTCGCCGTGGTGTTCACCAGCTGGTTGAGCTTGATGCGGCCATTGGCGTCGCGCACCGCGACCACCGCGTCGCCGAGCTCGATCAGATATTCCTTCTGCATCTCGAGGACGCGGTCGCGCACTTCCTCGGCCTTCTGCTCGGACGGGAAGGCGATAAAGACGAGGTCGCTCATTGGGAAAACTCCATCGTTCGGAACGATCTTGAACTGTTGGCCGGTTGGCGGTCGGCATACGGCCGCCGCGAACATGCAATGGCACAGCAACGCTACCATAGCGCGACGGCGCAGGATTGCGAGCGCGCCCCGTCCCGCCGCGCGGCTTCCTGTCCCGAAAGACCGGTTGATGCACAGCCGTCTTCGGCGTGCCGCGCGGCCGCCGCCCGAACCGCCATTCCTGCCTGCCGACAGGCGGCAAAATGCCGTCCAGACGGAAAGACTTGACGACGAGAACAAAACGTGAACATATGAAATATCGACAGTCCGATAAGGAGATAGCCATGACCGCCTATATCCGCGACGTTGCCGCCCTGGGTGCCCTGATGCTGTTCATCGCGATGGTGAGCCTCTGGTCGGATCTGCTCGTCCACGTCGTCTGATCCGCCTCAGCGGGGGAAAGGCGCCGGCGTGATGGACAGGCGCGGCGCTCTGGACATAAATCAGGCGGAAGAGGATCGCCTGATGAGTCTTATTGCTCGCGACGTCGGATTTGTTCATCTCCGCGTCCACTCCGCCTATTCGCTGCTGGAAGGCGCGCTGCCGCTGAAATCGCTGATCAAGCTGGCGGCGGCGGACAAGATGCCGGCGCTTGGCCTGACCGATACCGGCAATCTGTTTGGCGCGCTGGAATTCTCCGAGAGGGCGGTCGAGACCGGCATTCAGCCGATCATCGGCTGCCAGGTGGCGGTCCATTTCGACGACGGGTTCGAACCGTCGCGTCGCCCTGTGCCCGGCCAGAAGAACCTTTCCGATCTCGTCATGATCGCCTCGAACGAGGCGGGGTACTGGAACCTCGTCCGCCTCGTCTCGCGCGCCTTCATGGAGACGGACCCCGGCGACAAGCCGCATATCAAGTTCGGCGATCTGGAAGAAACCCATGAGGGTCTGATCGTGCTGACTGGCGGCGGTTCGGGGCCGCTCGACCAGGCGATCCGGATCGGGCAGGGCGCCTTCGCCGAAAGGCGGATCGAGCGCATGGCTGGCCTGCTCGGCGACCGGCTCTATGTCGAATTGCAGCGCCACCAGGCGATCGAGCAGCAGCGCGCCGAGCCGGAGCTGATCGATCTCGCCTATCGTTATGGCCTGCCGCTGGTGGCCACCAACGAGGCCTTCTTCCCGAAGCGCGACGACTATGAGGCGCATGACGCGCTGGTCGCGATCGCCGAGGGTTCGGTGGTGGCGGACGAGAAGCGGCGGCGGCTGACGCCGGAGCACTATTTCAAGTCGCGCGCCGAAATGGTGGCGCTGTTCGCCGACCTTCCCGAGGCGACCGACAATTCCGTCGAGATCGCGCTGCGCTGTTCCTACCGGCCGATGAAGCGCAAGCCGATCCTGCCGCGCTTCGCCGGCGCCGATGCGGAGCCGGAGGCTGCCGAGCTGGCCGAGGTCCAGGCGCTGCGCGACCTGGCCAGGACCGGCCTCGAGAAGCGCCTGGCTTTCCATGGCCTCGCGCCCGGACTGACCGACAAGCAGTATTGGGACCGGCTCGAATTCGAGCTTTCCGTCATCGAGAAGATGAAGTTCCCCGGCTACTTCCTGATCGTGGCCGACTTCATTCAATGGGCGAAGCTGCAGGGAATTCCGGTCGGGCCGGGCCGTGGTTCGGGCGCCGGTTCGCTCGTCGCCTGGTCGCTTACCATCACCGATCTCGACCCGATGCGCTTCGCGCTGCTGTTCGAGCGCTTCCTCAACCCCGAACGCGTCTCGATGCCGGACTTCGACATCGACTTCTGCCAGGACCGGCGCGGCGAGGTCATCGACTACGTCCAGCAGAAATACGGCGCCGCCCAGGTGGCGCAGATCATCACCTTCGGAACGCTGCAGGCGCGCGCCGTGCTGCGCGACGTCGGCCGCGTGCTGCAGATGCCCTATGGCCAGGTCGATCGCCTCTGCAAGATGGTGCCGCAGAATCCGGCCAATCCGGTGTCGCTGGCGCAGGCGCTGATCGATGAATCAAGGTTGCGCGAGGCGCGCGACGAGGATCCGGCCGTCGCCCAGCTGCTCGCCATGGCGCAGAAGCTCGAAGGGCTCTATCGCCACGCCTCGACGCACGCCGCCGGCATCGTGATCGGCGACCGGCGCCTCGACGCGCTGGTGCCGCTCTACCGCGATCCGCGCTCGACCATGCCCGTCACCCAGTTCAACATGAAGTGGGTCGAGAGCGCCGGGCTGGTGAAGTTCGACTTCCTCGGCCTGAAGACGCTGACGGTGCTCGACACGGCGGTGAAGCTGATCGCCAAGCGCGGCATCACCGTCGATCTCGCCGCCATTCCGCTCGACGACAAGCCTTCCTACGAGATGCTGGCGCGCGGCGAGACGGTCGGCGTGTTCCAGCTGGAAAGTCAGGGCATGCGCAAGGCCCTGATGGGCATGCGGCCGGACCGGTTCGAGGACATCATCGCGCTGGTGGCGCTCTATCGCCCGGGTCCGATGGACAACATCCCGACCTACAATGCGCGCAAGCATGGCGAGGAGAAGCCGGACTATTACCATCCGCTGATCGAGGTCGTGCTAAAGGAGACGCACGGCGTCGTCATCTACCAGGAACAGGTGATGCAGATCGCGCAGATCCTGTCCGGCTATTCGCTCGGCGAAGCCGACATGCTGCGCCGCGCCATGGGCAAGAAGATCAAGGCGGAGATGGACGCCCAGCGCGACCGTTTCGTCGTCGGCGCCGTCAAGCAGGGCCTGACCAAGGACCACGCCAACACCATCTTCGACATGCTGGCGAAGTTCGCCGACTACGGCTTCAACAAGAGCCACGCGGCGGCCTATGCGCTCGTCGCCTACCAGACGGCCTATCTGAAGGCGAACTACCCGGTCGAGTTCCTGGCCGCGTCGATGACGCTGGACATGGGCAATACCGAGAAGCTGAACGATTTCCGCCGCGAGGCGATGCGCCTCGGCTTCACCGTCGACCTTCCCTCGGTCAATCGCTCGGGCGCCGTGTTCGACGTCGAGGACGGCCGCATCATCTATTCGCTCGCCGCCATCAAGGGCGTCGGCAGCCAGGCGGTCGAGCATCTGGTCGAGAGCCGTGGCAGCCGACCGTTCCGCGATCTCGCCGATTTCGCCGCCCGCATCAATCCGCGCGTGCTCAACAAGCGCACGCTGGAGAGCCTGATCTGCGCCGGCGCGCTGGATGGCTTCACCCCGGACCGCGCCCGCGTCATGGCGGGCGTCGAGCGGATCATGGCCATCGGCAGCCGCGTGGTCGAAGGGCAGGCGATCGGCCAGGACGAGCTGTTCGGCGGGGGCGGGCAGGGCGAGGCGCTGACCTTGCCCTTCGTCGACCCGTGGATGCCGTCCGAACGGTTGCAGCGCGAGCATGCCGTCGTCGGCTTCTATCTGAGCGCCCATCCGCTGGATGAATATGCGCCGATCCTGAAGCGGATGCGCGTCCAGACCTGGGCGGAATTCTCCGAGGCCGTGCGCCTTGGCTCTGCCGCCGGGCGCCTGGCCGGCACGGTCACGACGCGGCAGGAGCGGCGGACCAAGTCGGGCAACAAGATGGGCATCGTCCAGTTTTCCGACCCGACCGGCCAGTTCGAGGCGATCCTGTTCTCCGAGGCGCTGAACGAGTATCGCGACAAGCTGGAGCCCGGCCAGTCGGTGATCGTCCAGGTCGCGGCCGAGGATCGCCCGGAAGGCATCAGCGTCCGGATCGTCACGGTCAAGCCGCTCGACCAGATGACCACCGGCCTGAAGCAGCTCCGCATCTTCATGCGCGGCGAGGAGCCTTTGAAGAGCATCGAGCGCCATCTCTCCCGCGGCAAGGGCGAGGGCGACGTCAGCCTGGTGCTGATGCTCGACAAGGGCCAGCGCGAGGTCGAGGTGCAACTCCCCGGCCGCTACCTGCTCTCCCCCCAGATCGCCGGCGCGCTCCGCGCCGTCAGCGGCGTCGTGCAGGTCGAGCTGGTGTAGGGCGGGCGCTGCGCCCAGTGCGCTCGCCGTCAGGGGCGTGGTGCGTGTAGCGTGGTACGGGCGAAGGATGTGCTTGGCCTCTCGCTGAGGGAGAGGTGAGGAGCTGCGTCGGTCGAAACGCAGGATGTCGTTTCGCTCCGTCGTCATCCCGGCGAAGGCCGGGATCCATACCCTCCCGATCCGCGGTGAGAACGCCCGCCAAGACTTGCCAGGCCGGTGTTCATGGGCCCCGGCCTCCGCCGGGGCGACGGGCCATTGCATGCCGCGGCTTGCAGGCGGCTCAGGGCGAAAAGCCAGCAAGACCCTCACCCAACCCTCTCCCGCGCGCGGGAGAGGGCTTTTCGGCCGGTGGGGTTTCGGCGCCGAGGCCGGGCTCCGCCGGCTCCCTCTCCCGCAAGCGGGAGAGGGCTTTTCGGTGGGGTCTGGACGCCGAGACGGGCCTCCGTCGGCTCCCTCTCCCGCGCGCGGGAGAGGGTTGGGGTGAGGGGCTTGCTTCAAAACGCGCGCTACGAGGAGCCACCGGCTCCCAGGCCTCGCCAATCCGCCCTGCGATCCCCATCTAGTGTCGGTGCGCCGCGGCGAAACGCTTGCACTCTGGCCTTTCGCCGCCTATAAGGCGCGCATTCCACACGTGGGGCTCGGGCTCCGGCGGCGATCTTTGTATCGTCCGACGGAACCCACCGGTGTCGCAATCGCGGCTTTCCCCACGGAGGCTGAACCGGTAAACAAGGAGATAGGGCCATGGCTCTTCCGGATTTCTCTATGCGTCAGTTGCTTGAAGCTGGCGTCCACTTCGGTCACCAGAAGCACCGCTGGAACCCGAAGATGGCACCGCACCTCTACGGCGTGCGCAACAACATCCACATCATCGACCTGGCCCAGACCGTGCCGATGCTGCACCGCGCCCTTCAGGCTGTCAGCGACACCGTCGCCGGCGGCGGCCGCGTGCTGTTCGTCGGCACCAAGCGCCAGGCTTCCGAGCCGGTCGCTTCGGCTGCCAAGCGTTGCGCCCAGTACTACGTCAATTCGCGTTGGCTCGGCGGCATGCTGACCAACTGGAAGACGATCTCGCATTCGATCCAGCGCCTGCGCCACCTCGACGAGCTGCTCTCGTCGGACGTGCAGGGCCTGACGAAGAAGGAGCGTCTGACGCTGTCGCGCGAGCGCGACAAGCTCGAGAACGCGCTCGGCGGCATCAAGGACATGGGCGGCATTCCGGACCTCCTGTTCGTCATCGACACGAACAAGGAAGCCCTGGCGATCCAGGAAGCCCGTCGTCTGAACATCCCGGTCGCGGCGATCATCGATTCGAACTCCGATCCCGATGGCATCACCTACCCGATCCCCGGCAATGACGACGCCGGCCGCGCCCTGACGCTCTATGGCGACCTCGTCGCCCGTGCAGCGCTCGACGGCATCATGCGCGCTTCGGGCCATGCCGGCGTCGATCTCGGCGCCCAGGACGAAGTCTACGAAGAGGCGCTGGCCGAGGAAGTTCCGGCTGAGGAAGCTCAGGCCGAGGAAGTTCCGGCCGCTCCCGCCGCCTAAGTCATCCCGCCGTCACGCATCTCTGCGTGGTGTTGGAACTGAGGACAAACGCAGCCGGGCGCTTTTGCCCGGCTGTTCGTTAGAAACACGAGAAAACGAGGCAGACGATGACCATTTCCGCTTCGATGGTGAAGGACCTGCGCGAGAAGACCGGCGCAGGCATGATGGATTGCAAGGCGGCGCTGATCGAGAACGGCGGCGACGTCGAGGCTTCGATCGACTGGCTGCGGACCAAGGGTCTCGCCAAGGCCGCCAAGAAGGCCGGCCGCGTCGCAGCGGAAGGCCTCGTCGGCGTCGCGGCGTCGGGCACGACCGCCGTTGTCGTCGAAGTCAACTCCGAGACCGACTTTGTGGCGCGCAACGCCGAGTTCCAGCAGGTCGTGCAGAATGTGGCCCAGGCCGCTCTCGCCACCGACGGCTCGGTCGCAGCGGTTGCCGCATCGAACTTCCCGGGCTCCGACAAGACCGTCGAAGACGCGATCACCACCGCGGTTGCGACGATCGGCGAGCACATGAACCTGCGCCGTTCGGCCGCCGTTTCGGTGACCGATGGCGTCGTGGCGACCTATGTCCACTCGGCCGTCGCGCCGAACCTCGGCAAGATCGGCGTTCTCGTCGGCCTGCAGTCGACGGGCGACAAGGACAAGCTGGTTGCCCTCGGCCGCCAGGTTGCGATGCACATCGCCGCCACCAACCCGCTTTCGGTCCGCAGCGAAGATCTCGATGCCGACGTCGTGGCGCGCGAGCGTTCGGTCTATGCCGAGCAGGCGCGTGAATCCGGCAAGCCGGAAGCCATCATCGAGAAGATGGTCGAGGGTCGCGTCCGCAAGTTCTACGAGGAAGTCGTCCTTCTCTCGCAGTCTTTCGTGATCAACCCGGACCTGACCGTCGAGAAGGCGCTGAAGGCTGCCGAGGCGGATGTCGGCGCGCCGATCGAACTCACCACCTTCGTCTCCTTCCGCCTCGGCGAAGGCGTCGAGAAGGAAGAGTCCGATTTCGCGGCCGAAGTGGCTGCCGCAGCGGGCACCAAATAATTCGGGGAACATCCGTTCCTTTGCGAGAAAAGACAGGGCGCCGGATGACATCCCGGCGCCCTTCGTGTATCCGAAGGCGCCTTTCATAAAGCGAAGAGGAAGCAAGCATGGCGGAGTCGGTCCGTTTTCGACGTGTCCTCCTCAAGGTCTCTGGCGAAGCGCTTCTCGGTGATCAACCCTTCGGTATCGATGAGAAAGTCATCGACCGGATCGCGGGGGAAGTCGGCCAGGCAGTGGAACTGGGCGTCGAAGTCGGCCTCGTCGTCGGCGGTGGCAACATCTTCCGCGGCATGACGATCGCCAAGGCGGGCGGCAACCGCGTCGCCGGCGACCATATGGGCATGCTGGCGACGGTGATGAATGCGATTGGCATGCACGAGGCGCTGGAGCGCCGCGGCATCTCCTCGCGCGTCTTCTCGGCCGTGCCGATGCCCACCATCTGCGAAACGTTCAGCCAGCAGCGCGCCGAGCGGGCGCTGAAGCGATCCAAGGTCGTGCTGTTCGCCGGCGGCACCGGCAACCCGTTCTTCACGACGGATTCGGGCGCGGCGCTGCGCGCGGCCGAGATGGGCTGCGACGCCCTGTTCAAGGGTACGCAGGTGGACGGCATCTATTCCGCCGATCCGCGCAAGGATCCGGACGCCGTCCGTTTCGAGCGCATTACCCACGCCGAAGTGCTGGCGCGCGGGCTGCAGGTCATGGATACGGCCGCTGTGGCGCTGGCCCGTGACAACGGCATTCCGCTTGTCGTATTTTCGATCCAGGAACCCAACGCGTTCGTCGACATCCTGCGTGGCCAAGGCCGCGCGACGATTGTCGCTGACGAGTGATGCGCGCCTCGGTAATCTCCGACGCGCACCAAGTATAAAGAGGATGCCATGAACTTGGACGACCTGAAACGCCGCATGGACGGCGCCATCTCGGTCCTGAGGACAGAACTCGCAGGCCTTCGCACCGGCCGCGCCTCGTCGGGAATGCTCGACCCGATCATGGTCAATGCCTATGGCTCGCATATGCCGATCACGCAGCTCGCGACGATCAGCGTGCCGGAGCCGCGGCTGATCATGGTCCAGGTCTGGGACCGCGCCACCGCATCCGCCGTCGAGAAGGCGATCCGCGAGTCGAGCCTCGGGCTCAACCCGGTCGTCGAAGGCCAGGTCTTCCGCATTCCGATCCCGGAGCTCAACACCGAGCGCCGCATGGAATTCGTCAAGGTCGCGCACAAATACGCCGAGTCGGCCCGCATTTCGGTTCGCCATGTCCGTCGCGACGGCATTGACGGCCTGAAGAAGGCGGAGAAGGACGGCAGCATGAGCGAGGACGACAGCCGCAAGATGTCGGACAAGGTCCAGAAGCTCACCGACGACACCATCGCCGAGATCGACGCGGTCCTCGCGGCGAAGGAAGCGGAGATCACTCAGGTCTGACCAGGGCGGATTAGCCATGAACTCGAATGCCGACGATTCGGGCGCCGAGCTTCTGGCGAAACCCTCTGACGCAGCGGTTTCGCCGC
Source organism: Kaistia defluvii (assembly GCF_040548815.1). Taxonomy (NCBI): domain Bacteria; kingdom Pseudomonadati; phylum Pseudomonadota; class Alphaproteobacteria; order Hyphomicrobiales; family Kaistiaceae; genus Kaistia; species Kaistia defluvii. Next base: position 643,351 of record NZ_JBEPSM010000001.1, read on the forward strand.
TGAGCATTCCGCGCCATGTCGCCATCATCATGGATGGCAATGGCCGCTGGGCACAGGGGCGGGGCCTTACCCGCACCGAAGGGCACCGGCGCGGAATGGAGGCGGTTCGCGCCGCCGTCGAAACGTCGCGCGAGCTCGGCGTTTCTTATCTGACTCTGTTCAGCTTCTCCTCGGAGAACTGGTCGCGGCCGCCGCTGGAAATCCAGTTCCTGTTCGGCCTGCTGCGCCTGTTCATCCAGCGCGACCTGGCCAATCTTCATCGCAACGGCGTGCGCGTCACCGTCATCGGGGATCGCGTCCGCCTGTCGGCCGATATCCGCTCGCTGCTCGAGCAGGCCGAGAAGCTCACCTGCGACAACACCGGCCTTCGCCTGGTCATCGCCTTCAACTATGGCGCGCGCGACGAGATCACCCGCGCCGTGCGCCGCCTGGCCGAGGATGTCGCCAACGGCCGGCTGACGCCGGACGCGATCGACGAAGACACCATCCGCTCCCGCCTCGACACGGCCGACATGCCCGATCCCGACCTGGTGATCCGCACCAGCGGCGAGATGCGGCTGTCCAATTTCCTGCTCTGGCAGGCGGCCTATGCCGAACTCGTCTTCCTGCCGGCCTATTGGCCTGATTTCGACCGCGCGGCCTATCTGCAGGCGGTCGAGGAATATTCGCGTCGTGCGCGGCGCTTTGGCGGGATTGCCGCCCGGAGGAGCGGTTGAAATCCCAGCATCCCGTGGGCGTGCCCGCGAATGACGACGGCAAACCGCGCCGGAGCGATCTGACGCTTCGGGTGTGGTCGGCCGCTGTGCTGATTCCGCTCGCCCTCGTGGTGACCTGGTGGGGCGGCCTGCCGTCCTTCCTGCTGGTGGCCCTCGTCTCCGCGATCGTCTTCGCCGAATGGGCGAACATCGTCGGCCGTTCGCCGCGGCTGCTTCCCTCCACGACGGACGTCTCGGTCGGCATCGCCTTCGTCGCGCTCTCGGCCATCGTGGCCGGGTTGCAGGGCTTCGGCGCCGGCCTCGCTGTGCTTGTCGCCGGCATCGTCGGCGTCGCGCTGCTCTCGCGTTCGGCCTGGCTTGCCGGCGGCGTCGCCTATGCCGGCCTGCTGGGCGTCTGCCTCGCGGCGCTGCGCAGCGATGGCGCCGAGGGCCTCACCGCCGTGGTCGTGCTGCTGGTGCTGGTCTGGGGCACGGACAGCTTCGCCTATTTCGCCGGCCGCACGATTGGCGGGCCGAAGCTCTGGCCCCGCGTTTCGCCGAAGAAGACCTGGTCCGGCTCGATTGGCGGCCTCGTCGGCGGCGTGCTGCTCGCGGCCTTGACGGCGATGCTGTTCGGCGTCCGGGTGGGGCCGGTGCTGGTGCTGGTCCTGGCGCTGCTCTCGATCGTCTCCCAGGCGGGCGACCTGTTCGAATCCGCGATCAAGCGGCATTTCGACAAGAAGGACTCCGGCTGCATCATCCCCGGCCATGGCGGCATGATGGATCGGGTCGATGGCCTGATCTTCGCCGCCATCGGCGCCGCGCTGATCGGCGCCCTGCACGGCGGCAACCACCATATCGGCCAGGGGCTGCTTTCATGGTGAGAAGCCCTGCCTTGCCGGCGGGGCGGACGCGCGCCGACAAGGACCGCCGCACCCTGTCGATCCTGGGCGCCACCGGCTCGATCGGACGCAGCACCGCCGACGTTGTTCTTCAGCATCGGGATGCCTTCGACGTCGAGGTCGTGACGGCCCAGAGCCGGGTCGACGAACTGGCCGAGATGGCGATCCAGCTTGGCGCGCGGCTCGCCGTCATCGGCGATGTCACGCGTCTCGCGAGCCTGCGCGAACGGCTGGCCGGGACAGGGATTGCGGTTGCGGCCGGCCCGGCGGCGATCGTCGAGGCAGCGTCGCGTCCGGTCGATCTCGTGGTCGCCGCAATCGTCGGCGCGGCCGGGCTGGAGCCGACGCTCGCGGCCATCGATGCCGGCGCGGATATCGCGCTCGCCAACAAGGAATGCATGGTCTGCGCCGGCGCACTGTTCAACCGGCGCGCGGCGGCGGCCTCGGTTCGCGTACTACCGGTCGATTCCGAGCATGACGCCATCTTCCAGTCGCTGGAAGCCAACAATCTCCGCGCTGTCGAGCGGATCACCATTACCGCCTCGGGTGGCCCGTTTCGCACCGCCACGCTGGACGAGATGCGCCGCGCCACCCCCGCCCAGGCGCTGAAGCATCCGCGCTGGGCGATGGGGCCGAAGATCTCGATCGATTCGGCGACCATGATGAACAAGGGCCTCGAGCTGATCGAGGCGCACCATCTGTTCGATATCGAATCCGCCCGGCTCGACGTGCTGGTGCACCCGCAGTCGGTCGTGCACGGCTTCGTCACCTATGCCGACGGATCGGTCATCGCGCAGCTCGGCGCCGCCGACATGCGCATTCCAATCTCGCATTGCCTGAACTGGCCGCGCCGCGCCGAAACCGCGACGCCGCGGCTGGATCTGGCGGCGCTGGGCACCCTAACCTTTGAAAAGCCGGATTTGGAGCGCTTTCCAGCGCTCTCGATCGCGCGAACCGCGCTGGAAAACGGCGATTGGGCCACCAATATTCTGAATGCTGCCAATGAGGTGGCCGTCGCGGCGTTTCTGGATGGAACCATCGAGTTCCTGGAGATCGCAGCGACCGTCGAGGCCGTGCTCGAACGAGCGACCGCGACGGTCGGCGGCACGGTTCTGGATACCGTCGAGGCGGTGCTGGCGCTGGACGGCGAAGGGCGGCGCCTGGCCGCCGAGCGAATTGAATTCCGAGGACGGCGCGCCAGCTGACGGCGCTGCACGCGAAAGCGGAAAGGTGATGTGAGGAATGGATTTTCTGGCCCCTCTGGGACATTTCGGATCGAGCACGCTCGGCTACCTGATTCCGTTCCTCTTCGTTTTGACCATCGTGGTGTTCTTCCATGAGCTGGGCCACTTCCTGGTCGCCCGCTGGTGCGGCGTGCGGGTCAAGGCCTTTTCCATCGGCTTCGGCCCCGAGCTGATCGGCTTCAACGATCGCCGCGGCACGCGCTGGAAGATCTCGGCCATTCCGCTGGGTGGCTACGTCAAGTTCCTCGGCGACGAGGACGCGGCCAGCACGCCGAGCCGCACGGCCATCGACGCCATGCCCGAGGAAGACCGCAAGGACACCTTCTTCGCCAAGAATGTCTGGCAGCGCGCGGCCATCGTCGCGGCCGGCCCGATTGCCAATTTTATCCTCGCCATCCTGATCTTCGCCGGCATCTTCACGATTTATGGTCGCGAGGTGACGAGCGCCCGGGTCGACCAGATCGTCGCGGGAGGCGCCGCCGAGGCGGCCGGCTTCCAGGTCGGCGATCTCGTGCTGTCGATCGATGGCAGCCCGATCTCGTCCTTCAACGACCTGCAGCGGATCGTCAGCGCCAGCGCGGACCAGCCGCTTTCGATTCGCGTCGAGCGCGCTGGAAGCGAAGTCACGCTGGAAGCGACGCCGCAGCGCCGCGAAGTCACCGACCGTTTCGGCAATGTCCACAAGATTGGCCAGCTCGGTCTTTCCCGCAGCGCGACCGGCGGCGACGTCAAGCTCGAGCGCTTCTCGCCGCCCCAGGCGGTCTGGCAGGGCGCCAAGGAAACCTGGTTCATCGTCGAGCGCACCTTCGACTATATCGGCGGCATCTTCACCGGACGCGAGTCGACCGAGGAGCTGGGCGGACCGATTCGGGTGGCCCAGGTCTCCGGACAGGTGGCGACGCTCGGCGTGGTGGCGCTGATCAATCTGGCAGCAATCCTGTCGGTATCGATCGGCCTGCTCAATCTTTTCCCGGTGCCGATGCTCGATGGCGGCCACCTGCTCTTCTATCTCTTCGAGATCATCCGCGGTCGCCCGCTGAGCGAACGGGCCCAGGACATCGGCTTCCGCATTGGCCTCGCCGCCGTGCTCATGCTGATGATCTTCACAACCTGGAACGATATCATCCACTTGAGCTCTCTTTGAGGGAGCGTGGCCCGTTGGCAACGGACGGTTAAATTCCGTCGTGCCACTATGGGGCTCGGCTTGCGATCGGTACGGGCGCATGCCACAAAGCTGCAGTTGATCGGTCCGGTACGAATCCCGTCTCGGGGCTCGATCTGGGAAGTCAGAATAGAGCAGGGCGTTTGAACCCAATGAATTCCTTCAAGACTTTCACGCGGGGAGCGGCCCGTGCCGCGGTCATGACAGTGGCCGTGCCGGCGCTTGCCGCGCAGATGTCCGTCATTGGGGCAACGCAAGCCCACGCTGACGTAGTGCGTAACATCGTCGTGCAGGGCAACTCGCGCGTCGATCCGGAAACCGTCCGCAATTACTTGACGATCGAACCGGGCCGTAACTTCGGCGCGGCCGAGATCAACGAGTCCGTCAAGGCGCTGTACGGCACCGGCCTGTTCTCCGACGTGAAGATTTCGCGTCAGGGCAACAACCTGGTCGTCAGCGTCAAGGAAAACAACGTCGTCGGCACCGTGCGCTTCCAGGGCAACAAGAAGCTCAAGAAGGACATGCTGCAGCCGATCATCGAGACGAAATCTCGTGGGGTGTTGACCCAGGAGAAGCTCGATGGCGACGTGGAGCGCATCAAGGAAGCGTATCGCCGCAACGGTCGTTCCGAGGCCGGCGTCACGGTCCAGACGACGCCGCGCGACAATGGCCGCATCGACGTCACCTTCGTGATCAACGAAGGCACGCGCACGGGCATCGCCAGCATCGACTTCGTCGGCAATAAGGCGTTCTCCAACAGCCGTCTTCGCGACACGATGACGACCAAGCGGACGAACATCACCAGCTGGCTGTCGAAGCGCGACACCTTCGATGAATCGCGCTTCCAGTCCGACCAGGAACTCATCCGCCGCCTTTATATGCGCAACGGCTTCGCCGATTTCCGCATCGTTTCGGCCGAGGCGAATTTCGACGAGGCGGCCAACCGCTATCGTCTCGTGATCACCGTCGATGAAGGTCCGCGCTACCGTTTCGGTACCGTGAACGTCGACTCGTCGATCCCGGAAGTGGACGCCGCCAACCTCAAGGGCCTGGTCCGCACCCGTGAAGGCCGCGTGTTCAACGCAACGCTGATCGAGCGCACGACCGAAGACCTGAACACGGCTGTCGCCCGCAAGGGCTACTCCTTCGCGCAGATCCGTCCGCGCGGCGACCGCAACTACGAAAACCACACCATCGATCTCACCTATCTGATCGATGAGGGTCCGCGTCTTTATGTCGAGCGCATCAATGTGCGCGGCAACACCCGGACGCGTGACTATGTCATCCGTCGCGAGTTCGACCTGTCCGAAGGCGATGCGTACAACCGCGTCATCATCGACAAGGCCGAGCGTCGCCTCAAGAATCTCGGCTACTTCAAGACCGTCTCGGTCACGACCCAGCCGGGCAGCACGCCCGACAAGGTTGTCATCGACGTGCAGGTCGAGGACCAGTCGACCGGTTCGTTCCAGGTCGGCGGTGGCTACACCACCGATCAGGGCGGCGGCTTCATCGCTTCCGTCTCGATGACCGAGAAGAACTTCCTCGGCCGTGGCCAGTACCTGAAGGTCTCGGTTGGCGGCGGCGTCGACGATCGCACGGCGAACCTCTCGTTCACCGAGCCCTACTTCCTCGGTCGTCGCATGTCGCTCGGCTTCGACGTGTTCTACAACCAGGCCAAGGATACGGACTTCCGTCCGTACAACATGGACAGCTGGGGTGGCACGGTGCGTCTCGGCCTGCCGATCACCGACGACTTCAACGTCCAGTTCAACTACAAGCTGGTGCAGCGCGACGTCACGTCGTACGGCAGCTCGTATACGCAGGACGGCCCGATCCCGGGTGGCAACGGCCTGTTGCCGCTGCTCTATCCCGAGGGTTCGTGGATCAACTCGTCGGTCGGTTATCAGCTGACCTACTCGACGATCGACAATCTTCAGGATCCGCATGACGGCGTGTTCCTGCGCTTCGCCCAGGACTTTGCCGGCGTCGGTGGCGACGGCCAGTTCATGCGCAGCATCATCGATGCGCGCTACTACAAGGAACTGTGGCCCGACAGCGGCGTCATCGGTTTCGTCAAGGGCGGCGCCGGCAACATCACCGGCCTCGGCAAGGACGTTGCGGTTCTCGACAACTTCTTCCGTGGCGGCGAGACGATCCGCGGCTTCGAGTCCTTCGGTTACGGCGGTCGCGTTCAGGGTGTGAACGACGATTATCCGATCGGCGGCAAGAACTACTGGAACGTCACGGCCGAAGCGCAGTTCCCGCTGCCGCTCTTCCCGGAAGAGTTCGGTCTGCGCGGCGCCGTGTTTGCCGATGCCGGCTCGCTCTGGGGTTCGGATCTCGAAGGCCTGCCGGCCGGCACCTACCTGCAGGACGACTCGACGATCCGTTCGTCGGTCGGTGCCTCGATCATCTGGAACTCGCCGTTCGGTCTGCTGCGCGCAGACTTCGCGGAGGCTCTCACCAAGGCCGACTACGACAAGACGCAGGTCTTCCGCTTCAGCGCTGGCACCCAGTTCTGATAGCCTCTATAGAAATCTGATAGGCCGCCGGGTGAGCCGGCGGCCTTTCTATTTGTGGACCTTTGCGGCATGACAGATCCCATCTTCTTCGTTCCGTCAGGCCCGATCACGCTCGATGACATCGTTGCCCTCACGGGCGCGCGGATCGCCAATGGCATTGATGGAAGCCGGCAGGTCCTGGGTGTCGCCCCGCTCGATCAGGCCCGTTCGTCGGACCTGACCTTCATCGACAATCCCCGCTATACGCCGCTGCTGGCGGCGACCCAGGCAGCCGCCTGCTTCTGCTCGCCCAAGCACGCCGCCGCCGTGCCGGCTGGCGTCGCGGCGCTCGAGACCGCCAAGCCCTACGAGGCCTATGTCGCGGTCCAGACCAAGCTCTATCCGACCTCGCTCCGGCCTGCGATCGTCTATGGCGAGGGCATTTCGCCGGCGGCGCATGTCCATCCGACGGCCCGCCTCGAATCCGGCGTGACCATCGAGCCCGCCGCCGTCATCGGCGCGGATGTCGAGATCGGCTCCAATACGGTGATCGGCCCGGGCGCGGTGATCGGCGCCGGCGTGCGCATTGGCCGCGATTGTTCGATCGCCGCGGGAACAACCGTCACCAACGCCTTGATCGGCAACAGGGTTATCCTGCATCCGGGCGTACGCGTCGGCCAGGATGGCTTCGGCTACCAGATGAGCGCCAAGGGGCATTCCAAGGTGCCGCAGATCGGCCGCGTCGTCATCCAGGACGACGTCGAGGTCGGCGCCAACACGACGATCGACCGAGGCGCGAATCGCGACACGGTGATCGGCGAGGGCACCAAGATCGATAACCAGGTTCAGATTGGCCATAACGTCGTCGTCGGCCGCCACTGCATCATCATCTCGCAGGTGGCGCTGGCCGGCAGCGCGACGCTGGGCGATTTCGTGGTGCTCGGCGGCAAGGTCGGCGTGCTGGGCCATGTGACGGTCGGCTCCGGCGCGCAGGTCGCGGCGACGGCGAGCGTCAAGGATGATCTGGCAGCCGGCGGCCGCTATGGCGGCGCGCCCGCGCGCAATGTCCGGGAATGGTACCGCGAGGAAGTGGCGATGCGTCGCCTCGCGCAGCGGGAAATCAAGTCCGGGTACAACAAGGACAGTGAGGGGGAATAATCCCATGACCGAAGACGCCAAGGTGCTGGCCACGGCCGACATCCACAAGATCCTTGCGCTGCTGCCGCACCGCTATCCGTTCCTGATGGTGGACCGGATCGTCGATATCGACCGCGACGAGAGCGCCAGGGGCATCAAGAACGTCTCCTTCAATGAGCCGCATTTTCAGGGTCATTTCCCCGGGCATCCGGTGATGCCGGGTGTCCTGATCCTCGAAGGCATGGCGCAGACGGCGGGTGCTATCTGCATCGCCAATGCCGGCAAGTCGGGCCCGCCGGGTGTCGTCTATCTGATGACGATCGACGGCGCGAAGTTCCGCAAGCCGGTGGTCCCCGGCGACGTGCTCGAATATCACGTCCGCAAGACGCGCTCGCGCGGCGCGGTCTGGAAGTTCCAGTGCGAGGGTATCGTCGCAGGCGCCAAGGTCGCAGAGGCTGAGATCAGCGCCATGCTGATTGATCAGTGAACGGAGCTTCATGAGCAACATTCATCCCACAGCCGTCATCGAGGATGGGGCCCGTCTTGGCGCCGATGTCCGCGTCGGCGCATTCTCCCTGATCGGCCGCGACGTCGTGCTCGGCGATGGCGTAGTGGTCCAGAACCACGTCTCGCTCACCGCCCGGACCACGGTCGGAGAGGGCACGGTCATCCATCCCTTCGCCTCGATCGGTGGCAACCCGCAGTCCGTCCACTACAAGGGCGAGCCGGGGCTGGTGACGATCGGCCAGAAATGCGTCATCCGCGAGAACGTCACGATCAGCATCGGCTCGGTCGGCGAGCGTCGCGAGACCAAGGTTGGCGATCGCTGCTTCCTGATGACCGGCGTGCACATCGCGCATGACTGCCAGCTCGGCAACGACGTCATCATGGCCAATTGCGCGACGCTGGGCGGCCATGTCGAGATCGGCAACAACGTGTTCCTCGGCGGCCTCTGCGCGCTGCACCAGTTCGTGCGCGTCGGCGACCAGGCGATCATCGGCGGCCTCTGCCCGATCTGGCACGACGTCATCCCGTTCGGCGCCGTCCGCGAGGGCGCGGAAGGCCTGGGCGGACTCAACATCATCGGCCTGAAGCGTCGCGGCTTCGACCGGCCGCAGATCCAGCGCTTGCGCGCCGCCTATCGCGACCTGTTCTTCGGCCCCGGCCAGTTGGCCGAGCGCATCGAGACCGTGGCCGAGCGCTATATCGACGATGCCAACGTCATGCATGTGATCGAGTTCATCCGCAATCGCGGCAAGCGCCGGCTGACCACGCCGCGTTCGGCCGCGACCGAACATCACGACGCGGACGCGTGAGAGGTTGGCCGTGACGGAAGCGGCCCGATCCCAGCCGAGCGAGTCCGATCCGGGCACGCTCGGCATCATCTGCGGTGGCGGCGCCTTTCCGGTCGTCGTCGCCGAGGCGGCGCTCAAGGCCGGGCGCAACGTCTTCCTGCTGCCGATCCACGGTTTTGCCGAGCCTGCCGCTGTGGCGCGCTATCCGCATGAGTGGATCCATATCGGCGCCTTCGGCAAGCTTTCCTCGGTGCTCAAGCGCAATGGCTGCCGCCAGGTGGTCTTCGTCGGCACGGTGCTGCGCCCCAGCATCCGCAAGCTCCGGGTCGATTGGGGCTCGCTGAAGCTGCTGCCTCGCGTGCTCGGCATGTTCCGTGGCGGCGACGATCATCTTCTCTCCGCCGTCGGCCGCATTTTTGAGGAAAACGGCTTCGAGCTGGTGGGCGCGCATGAAATCGCGCCGGATATCCTCGTGCCGGCCGGCGTGCTCGGTGCGCACCGGCCGGGCGCGGACGATCTCGCCGCCGCTGAGTTCGGCCGCGACGTGGTGCGCGCTCTGGGTCCGTTTGATATCGGGCAGGGGGTCGTTGTCGGCGGCCGCCACGTTCTGGCGGTCGAAGCGGCGGAAGGCACGGATCTGATGCTCGCGCGCTGCCGCGAACTGCGCGCCATTGGCCGGATCAAGCTGCATGGCCGCGCCGGCGTGCTGGTCAAGGCGCCCAAGCCCAGTCAGGACCGGCGGCTTGATCTGCCGTCGATCGGCCCGCGCACCATAGAGCTTGCTGCCGAGGCTGGGCTTGCCGGCGTCGCGGTCGAGGCGGGCGGCGTCATCGCCGCCGAAATCGAGGCCATCGTGCGCATCGCGGACGAAAAAGGCCTGTTCATCATCGGACTCGACAAATGACCCTGCCGGCCAGCAAGCCGCTCGACGTCTTCATCATCGCAGGCGAAGAATCGGGCGACATCCTCGCCGCTGGGCTGATGCGCTCGCTGGCTGACAAGCGTCCGGGGCCGGTGCGCTATCGTGGCGTCGGCGGCCACCGCATGACGGCGGCGGGTCTTCGCGGCCTCTATCCGATGGACGATCTGACGGCGATGGGCTTCAGCGCCGTGCTCGGCAAGCTGCCGACCATTCTGAAGCGGATGCGCCAGACGGTCGAGGCGATCGTCGCCAACCCGCCCGATATCCTCATCCTGGTTGATGCGCCCGATTTCACCCACCGCGTCGCGGCGCGGGTGCGCCGGCGGCTGCCCAACCTGCTGATCGTGAAATATGTGGCGCCGACCGTCTGGGTCTGGCGGCCGGGCCGGGCCCGCGCGATGCACGGATCCATCGACCATGTGCTGGCGCTGCTGCCCTTCGAGCCCGAGGCCATGTATCGCCTCGGCGGGCCGGAGACGACCTATGTCGGCCATCCGCTGCTGAGCGAGATCCCGGACCTGCAGCCGATGGCTGGCGATCTCGCTCTGCGCAATGGCGAGCCGCCGATCCTGCTCGTGCTGCCCGGAAGTCGTCGCATGGAACTGAAGCGGCTCGGCGAGCCGTTTGGCGAGGCCCTGGCCCTGCTGAAGGCGAGGGGGCATGATTTCAGGCTGGTGCTGCCGACCTTGCCGCGTCTGGTCGATCGCGTCACCGAGATGACTCGGGAGTGGCCCGTGCGGCCCCATATCGTGGCCGGCGAGGCGGCCAAGCTGGCGGCGTTCCGCTCGGCCCGGGTGGCGCTGGCCGCCTCCGGCACGGTGACGCTGGAGCTGGCGCTGGCCGGCGTGCCCTTCGCCGCGGCCTATCGCGTTCCCGGCTGGGAGGCGCGGCTGGTCAAGTATTTCATCACCGGCCGCTTTGCGACGCTGCCCAACATCATCCTGGACGGGCCGGTCGTGCCGGAGCTGATCCAGCATGACTGCACGCCGCAGAAGCTGGTCGCGGCGCTGGAGCCGCTGATTGCCGATGGCCCCGCGCGCCAGGCCCAGCTCGACGGCTTCGCCCGCCTCGACGCGCTGATGAGCACGGGCGGCGTCCCGCCCTCCGACCGCGCCGCCGACACGGTGCTGACCTTGCTGGCCGCTCGCGGGTAGGGGGCTTCTTTGCGCCTGCGCGGCCCTTCCTCTTCCTGAATCCACCCTCGCCGTCATCCCGGACGCAGCGAAGCGGAGATCCGGGATCCATCCAGCCGGGCTGGAGGGAGGGGGTGGCCGGAGGCAAGTCTCCGCACCGCTGGAAAGCCGCGACACCCAAGGCCTCGGCTGAATGGATCCTGGGTCAAGCCCAGGATGACGGCGAGGATGGGGCGAGGGCCGAGCGACACGCCGCAGGGCCGTTGGCGCGGCCGCCACCCTCTCCCGCGCGCGGGAGAGGGCTGGGGTGAGGGGCTTGCTTTGCGACTTTCATCGGATCGCCCCACCGAAATGAACTCCGTCATCCCGGCGAAGGCCGGGATCCATATGGCAGCGACTCCGGGAACCAGACCTCCGAATGGCGAGCCGTGCTCCCCATGACTTGACTCATGGATCCCGGCCTTCGCCGGGATGACGGCGAGGATGGTGTGAGGCGGCTTGTCTTACGCGAAACAAACAAAAAAGGGCGCCCGAAGGCGCCCTTTTGCATTTCAGATCCCGACGCCTTAGTGGCGCTTGGAGACCGGGACGTAGTCGCGCGAGGCGGCGCCCGTGTAGAGCTGGCGCGGACGGCCGATGCGCTGGCTCGGGTCCTCGACCATTTCCTTCCACTGCGCGATCCAGCCGACGGTGCGGGCGAGCGCGAACAGCACGGTGAACATGGTCGTCGGGAAGCCCAGCGCCTTCAGCGTGATGCCCGAATAGAAGTCAATGTTCGGATAGAGCTTCTTCGAGACGAAATATTCGTCATGCAGCGCGATGCGCTCGAGCTCGAGGGCGACCTCGAGGATCGGATCATCGGTGATGCCGAGCTCGCCGAGCACCTCATGGCAGGTCTTCTGCATGATCTTGGCGCGCGGGTCGTAGTTCTTGTAGACGCGGTGGCCAAAGCCCATCAGGCGGAACGGATCGTTCTTGTCCTTGGCGCGGGCGATGTATTCCGGGATGCGGTCGACGCTGCCGATTTCCTGCAGCATGTTGAGCGCCGCTTCATTGGCGCCGCCATGCGCCGGGCCCCAGAGGCAGGCAATGCCGGCCGCGATGCAGGCGAACGGATTGGCGCCCGACGAGCCGGCGAGGCGGACCGTCGAGGTCGAGGCATTCTGCTCATGATCGGCGTGCAGGATGAAGATCCGGTCCATCGCGCGGGCGAGGATCGGGTTCACCTTGTACTCTTCCGCCGGCACGGCGAAGCACATGCGCAGGAAGTTCGACGCGTAGTCGAGCGAGTTCAGCGGATAAACGAAGGGCTGGCCGACATGGTACTTGTAGGCCATGGCCGCGATCGTCGGCATCTTGGCGATCAGGCGGAGCGAGGCCACCATGCGCTGATGCGGGTCCGAGATGTCGGTCGAGTCGTGGTAGAAGGCGGAGAGCGCGCCGACGACGCCGACCATGACGGACATCGGATGCGCGTCGCGGCGGAAGCCGGTGAAGAAGCGCGACATCTGCTCGTGGACCATCGTGTGATAGGTCACGCGCTGATCGAAATCGGCCTTCTGCGCCGCGGTCGGCAGGTCGCCGTAGAGCAGCAGGTAGCAGGTCTCGAGGAAGTCGCCATTCTCGGCCAGCTGCTCGATCGGGTAGCCGCGATAGAGCAGAACGCCCTTGTCGCCGTCGATGAAGGTGATCTTGCTGTCGCAGGCACCGGTCGACGTGTAACCGGGGTCGTAGGTAAAGCGTCCGGTCTTGGAATAGAGCGAGCCGATGTCGATGACGTCAGGGCCAAGGGTGCCTTGCTTGACGTCGAAGTCCCAGGACTCGCCACCAACTGTGAGTGTCGCTTTGGTTTCGCTCATGAAACCTACCCCCTTGAAGAATTGTTTTGTTCGGGCGGGTGCTCGCGCGCGTGTCATGCGTGAATCTGGCAGCGCTGCCGAGAAAATTAACGGTCCGATGGGTATCCGATTTATTGCACCGCGGCAAGCGGGCCTAGCTTGGCCTATAATAAGGCTTTGATATCAACGGGACGTCGCGGCAGGCGGCGGTTCGCTCCTGCCGCGGCGTCGGTTTTCAGAGCGCCTGGTCGGCGATGCGGCCGAGGCTTTCCTCACGGCCGAGCACGATCAGCACGTCGAAGATTCCCGGCGACGTCGCGCGTCCCGTCAGGGCCGCCCGCAGGGGCTGGGCGATCTTGCCGAGCTTCAGCTCGCGCGATTCTGCGAACGCCTTGACCGCCTCTTCGGTTGCCTCGACGGTCCAGTCATTGACGCCGGACAGCACGTCATGCACGTCCTTGAGCAGTGCGCGGGCATTGGCGTCGAGGATGGTCGTCGCCTTCTCGTCCAACGCCAGCGGGCGCTGCACCATCAGGAAGTTGGCGCCGTCCTTGAGCTCGACGAGCGTCTTGGCGCGGTCCTTCAGGCCGGGCAGCGCCATGCGCAGCTGCTCGGTCTTTTCCGGGGTCAGCTGCACTTCCATCGCCTCGCCGCCCGGCAGATAGGGCAGGGTGTCGAGGAAGATCTTCAGCAGCGTCTCGTCGTCGGTCGCGCGCATGTAGTGGCCGTTCAGGTTCTCCAGCTTGGCGAAATCGAAGCGGGAGGCGGAACGGCCGACATCGACGATGTCAAACCACTCGATCATCTGGTCGAGCGACATGATTTCATCGTCGCCATGCGCCCAGCCGAGGCGGACGAGATAGTTGCGCATCGCCTCGGGCAGGTAGCCCATGGCGCGATAGGCATCGACGCCGAGCGCGCCATGGCGCTTCGACAGCTTGGCGCCGTCCGAGCCGTGGATCAGCGGGATGTGCGACATCACCGGCACGTCCCAGCCCATGGCGTGGTAGATCACCATCTGCCGCGCGGCATTGGTCAGATGGTCGTCGCCGCGGATGACATGGGTGACGCCCATGTCATGGTCGTCGACCACGACCGAGAGCATGTAGGTCGGGTTGCCATCCGAGCGCAGCAGGACGAGATCGTCGAGATCCTTGTTCGGGATCACGACGCGGCCCTGGACCTGGTCGTCGATCACCGTCTCGCCGTCGAGCGGGGTCTTGATGCGGATGGCGGGCTTGACGCCGGCCGGCGCCTCGGACGGGTCGCGGTCGCGCCAGGTGCCGTCATAGCGCGGCGCACGGCCCTCGGCCCGCGCCTTCTCGCGCATGGCGTCGAGCTCGGCCGGCGTGCAGTAGCAGCGATAGGCCTTTCCGGCGGCCAGCAGCGCCTCGACCACCTCGCGGTGGCGCGGCGCGCGGGCGAACTGGAACACGGTCTCGCCCTCCCAGTCGAGGCCGAGCCACTTCAGCCCGTCCAGGATCGCGTCGATGGCGGGTTCGGTCGAGCGCTCGCGGTCGGTGTCTTCGATCCGCAGCAGCATCTTGCCGCCCGTATGCTTCGCATAGAGCCAATTGAACAGCGCGGTGCGGCCACCGCCAATGTGCAGGAACCCGGTAGGCGAGGGGGCGAAGCGGGTGACGACCGGTTTGGACATGGACTGTTCTCGATGTGCGGGAAGCCGCAAGGGGCATGGAGTCTCGCCACTCGGCGATCTGCGGCTGGTCATGTAGCATAGGGGGGCGCAGGGGCCAAACGGGTTTGGGAGCGCCCGGCCTGTTTGCCCAGCTGCGCAAAGGCGGGGGCATGGCTGAAAGCGATCCGCGCGAGGAGGAGGGCATAAGCGACGAGCCGGCCCCGGTTCGCGCGCGCCGTTTCCTTGTCCCGGCCGGCATCCCGCCGGGCTTTCGCGCTGCCGTCGCGCTCGATCGGTTCTGGCTCGGCGCCGGCGCCTGGCTGGAGCGCGAGATCGAGGCCGGGCGTGGCTTTCCCTGGCTGCCCGTCGCCTTCGGCATCGGCGCGCTGATCTATTTCGCGCTGCCCTCCGAGCCCTCGATCGTCGCGCTGGCCGGGCTTGCCGTCCTGCTCTGGGGGCTGGCGGTGGCGCGCCGGCACCGCACCGCTTCCGTCCGCCTGCTGATCGTGCTCGCCATGGCCGCGACGGGCGCCAGCGCGATCAAGCTGCGCACCGACACGCTGGCGACCCGCGTGCTGGAGCGGCAGGTGACGGGCACGGTCACCGGCTGGGTCGAGGAGCGCAAGGCGCGGCGGGGCGGCTATCGCCTGACCATCCGGGTGGCCGGCATCGACGCCAGGCGCGTGACGGTCATCCCGCAGCGTGTCACCGTGACGGTGCGGGGGAAGTCGGCCCCGGCGGTCGGCGACGGCATCCAGGTGCTGGCGCGCTTGCGGCCGGCATCCGGGCCGGTGCTGCCGGGCGGATATGATTTCGCGCGCGATTCCTATTATCGCGGCATCGGCGCCACCGGCTTCGGCTATGGCGCGGCGCAGTCGGCCGAACTCGGCCGCGCGCCGCTGTCGATCCGCCTGCGCCAGTCGCTGGAGGCGGTCCGCGAAGCGATCCGCGCCCGCATCGTCGCCAATCTCGATGGCGAGAGCCGCTATATCGCCTCGGCGCTGATCATCGGCGATGCCGGCGGGCTCTCCGAGACGACGGAGGACGATCTGCGCCTCTCCGGCCTCGCGCATGTGCTTTCCGTCTCCGGCCTGCACATGGTGCTGGTGACCGGGGTGGTGTTCTGGAGCGTGCGGGCCGGGCTGGCGCTGATCCCGTCGCTGGCGCTGCGTCGGCCGATCAAGAAGTGGGCGGCGATCGCGGCGCTGCTGGTCAGCGGCTTCTACCTGCTGATCTCCGGCCTCGACGTCGCCGCGCAACGCTCCTTCATCATGACCTCGATCGCCTTCCTCGCCATCCTGCTCGACCGGCGGGCGATCTCGATGCGCAATGTCGCGCTGGCGGGGCTGGTCGTCCTGGCGATCACGCCGGAAAGCATCCTCTCGGCCAGCTTCCAGATGTCGTTTGCCGCAACGATCGCCCTCGTTGCCGGCTTCGAGATGCTGGCGGACCGCCGGCGCAACAACCCCGTGCCGCGTCTCGGCGCCCGCAGCGGCGCGGCCGCCTTGCCGAGGCGCGCCTTCCTGTTCGTCGCCGGCATGGCGCTGACCTCGCTGCTTGGCGGCCTCGGCACGACGCCCTTCGCGCTCTATCATTTCCAGCGCATGGCGCCGCTGTCGATCCTGGCCAATGTCGCGGCGATGCCGCTCACCGACTTCCTCATCATGCCCTTCGCGCTGCTTTCGGTGCTCGCCATGCCGTTCGGATTGGAGGCGCTGCCCTTCGCGGTCGTGCACTGGGGCATTGACGGCATGCTCGGCGTGTCGGCGACGGTCGCCCGATGGTCGGGCCAATCCGGCGGCGCGGCGATGCCGGGCGTCGCGGCCCTGCTGCTGTTCGTCGGTGGTTTCGTCTGGCTGGCGCTCTGGCGCGAGCGCTGGCGGCTGCTCGGCGTCGTGCCGATGCTGGCGGGAATTGCACTCGCCCTGTTCCCAGCGCGACCGGACCTACTGGTCAGCGCGGATGGCAGGCAGATGGCGATCCGGGGCGGGGACGGCCTCTATCGCATTGTCGCGCGCAAGCCGGACCGGTTCGTCAGCGATATCTGGCTTCGATCCGATGGCGACGAGCGGGACGCGAAGGCGGCGTTGCAGGCGGGCGGCTGCGACGCAGCCGGCTGCGTCGGCCGAATGCCGGATGGGAGCTGGGTGGCGCTGGCGCTCGACCGCGCGGCGTTCGAGGAGGATTGCCGCCGCGCCATGCTGGTGGTGACGCCGCTGGCGGCGCCCGAAACCTGCCTTCGCCATACTGCCGTGATCGATCGCGGCACGCTGGAGCGCTCGGGCTCGCTGGCCATGTGGCCGCGCGGGACGGTGGCATCATCAGAGGGGAGTGCCGAGGGGCTGGCATCCGAAAGGGCGGGACCGAAGTCAACTGAGGCGCAACCGAAGACGGCTGTCGCCGAGGCCAGTTCCTCTATGGAGCCGCGCCGAGCGGGTACTTCATCAGAGAGTGCTGTCGAGCAGGCGGTCAAAGCGGCGGCAAGCGCAGGGCCGGAGCCGGCCGCAGCGCGGCAGGTGACGGTTATCCCTGATGCCGGCCTCCCCATGGAGCCATCGCGCTACAATCTCGTCGAGCGCAATGCCGAAGACGAGGACGTGCTGCCGCCGGAGCCCTCGGCCACAGCTGAGTCACAGACTGCGCCGCCCGATCCATGGCTCGGCCGGCGCTTCGAGATTCGCACCGCCTATGCGCCGGTGCGAAGGCCCTGGATGCCGCCCTATGAGGACGACCCGGCCGATCAGTAGGTCCGCAGCAGCCCGACCAACTTGCCCTGAATGCGGACGCGATCCGGCCCGAAGATCCGCGTCTCATAGGCGGGGTTCGCCGCTTCGAGCGCGATCGAGGCGCCCTTGCGCCGCAGCCGCTTCAGCGTCGCCTCTTCCTCGTCGACCAGCGCCACGACGATGTCGCCGGATTCCGCATTGTCGCTCTTGCGGATCAGCACCGTGTCGCCGTCGAGGATGCCGGCCTCGATCATCGAATCGCCGCGTACTTCGAGCGCGAAATGCTCGCCGCCGCGCAGCATTTCCGGCGGCACGGTGATGGAATGGCTCTGGGTCTGGATGGCCGAGATCGGCACGCCGGCGGCGATACGGCCCATGACGGGGATGATCACCGGCTCGGCGACGTCGTGCATGTCGTCGACCGGGCGGACCTTGCCGAGGCTGCCTTCGATCACGCTGGGCGAGAAGGCCTGCTTCTTCGGACGCGCCATGGCCGGCGTCATCGTCTCCGGCAGGCGGACCACTTCCAGCGCGCGGGCCCGGTTGGGCAGGCGGCGGATGAAGCCGCGTTCCTCGAGCGCCTTGATCAGCCGGTGGATGCCCGATTTGGAGCGGAGATCCAGCGCATCCTTCATCTCGTCGAAAGAGGGGGGAACGCCCGCTTCCTTGAGCCGCTCCTGGATGAACATGAGGAGTTCATACTGCTTCCGGGTGAGCATGTTGATCTCGCGCTGCGGGCATTGCCAAGGGAGTGTCGCCGTACCCCGGACGACGGAGCCGGGCGGGATGGCGGACACGGGAATCATTTAGGTACAAAACGCGAACAGAATAGCTGTTCCCGATGCGTTCCGCAAGACCGGCGCTGGGTTGGGCTCCCGGGCGGGCCGCGTGCGCCGGCGCGAACGGGCGACGTCCGGCGCGTCAGAGGCTGCGGGTCGGCAGCCAGATCGGCAAAGGGTGAACGCGGACAAGCGTGCGCCGTCTTCGCTCGGTGCGAAACGCCTTCTCGCGCCGGCAGCGTTTCGGCGCAAGTCTCCAGATTCCGGGTACCGTAGAGGAAGGTTGTCACGAAGGGATCCCGCCTGAACCGGCGGCAGCCGGTGATTTTGCGGCGGGCACCGAGATCTCGCACAGCAGTGCGAAATTTATTTTTTCTTGGCGATCGTATCCGGCGCGGCGGCGCTATGTTCGGACAGGTGATATTTTCTTGGCAGAGAAAGCCAAGAGCATGACAAAGGATGATCGATCAAGAATAAGGCGATCTCGTCGCCAATTTATGGCAATGTATTGTCGGATTTGACACAATTGCACTGTGTCCCTATGGTCTCGATCATCAACTGACACGAGGTTCTATCCGATGATATTCAAATCCGGTGGCATTGCCGCCGCGATCGCCGTTGCGTTTTTGTCCGCCACGAGCCATTCCGCGCTTGCCCAGGGATCCGATCCGCAAGCCACTGACGCCGCCAGCTGCGGCACCGACCGAACTATCGATATCGCCGAGATGACCTGGCCCTCCGCGGCCGCCTTGGCGCATATCCATGCCATCATTCTCGAGAAGGGTTTCGGCTGCAACGTCGAGATCGTCACCGGCGACACCGTTCCGACATCGTCCTCGATGTTGACGCGCGGCAGCCCGGCGGTGGCGCCCGAACTCTGGACCAGCACGATCCAGGAGCCCTGGGCGAAGGGCCTGGCCGACGGCAAGGTCGTCGAGCTGACCAACGCCATCACCGACGGCACCGTCGAGGGCTGGTTCATCCCGCGCTATGTCCAGAAGGCGAATCCCGACATCAAGACCGTCCAGGACGTGATCGGCCATCCCGAGCTGTTCCAGGATCCCGAGGACAGCAGCAAGGGGCGGCTCTATTCCTGTCCGCCGGGCTGGGCCTGCGAAATTTCCACCGGCGCTCTGTTCGAGGCGCTCGGCATGAAGGACAAGGGCTGGAACCTGTTCTCGCCCGGCTCCGGCGGCGCGCTGGACGCCTCGATCGCCCGCGCCTTCACCCGCGAAGAGCCGATCCTGTTCTACTATTGGGGACCGACGGCCATCCTCGGCAAGTATGACGCCGTGCAGCTGGATCTGGGTCCGACCAAGCCGGACGTCTATGCCTGCAACACCAGCCGCGATTGCACCGACAAGCCGGGCGTGACCGCCTATCCGTCCTCGCCGGCCGTTGTCGGCGCGGCGAAGTGGATCGAGAGCGATGCGCCGAATGTCGCCGGCTATCTCGCCAAGGTCGGCCTAACCAATGCCGAGATCAGCGAGATCCTCGTCTATGGCGACGAGAACAAGGCAGACGCCGCGGCGACCGCGCTCAACTTCCTGAAGACCAAGGAAGACCGCTGGACGAGCTGGGTCGCGCCGGAAGTGGCCGCCAAGGTCAAGGCCAGCCTCAACTGACATCGCCGACAGGCAAACGGACGGCCGGGTGGTTTCCCGGCCGTTTCCGTTTTGCCGCTGCCCTGCGCCCCTGGCCATCAAGGCCGGGCAGGGCGGGCGCCTTCGCGCGTCCATAGCGAATTTGCCCCGCCATGGCGGGATGAAGAAAGAGACAGATCTTGTTTCCTCAACTGATTGATACGCGGCCCTGGCGCCGCGCGGTCGATGACGGCCTGAACTGGGTCGTCCGCCATTGGGGCGGGACCTTCGAGGCCGCCGCCTATCCGCTCCTCATGCTGCTCAAGGCGATCGAGAACCTGCTGATCGCGACGCCTTGGTGGCTGATCATCGCGGTGCTGACCGGTATCGCCTGGCTTGCCACGCGGCGCTGGCCGCTGCCGGCCGTGGTGCTGGGCGCGCTGCTGTTCCTCGGCGTGATGGATCTCTGGAAAGATGCCATGACGACCATGGCGCTGATGATCACGGCGACGCTCGCCGCCATCCTCGTCTCGATTCCCGTCGGCGTCTGGATGTCGCGCTCGCTGCGCACCCGGCAGGCGGTTGCGCCGGTCCTAGACCTGATGCAGACCCTGCCGAGCTTCGTCTACCTGATCCCGACGGTGATGATCTTCGGCCCCGGCAAGATCCCGGCGCTGATCGCCACCATCGTCTATGCCGCGCCGCCGCTGGTGCGGCTGACCGATCTCGGCCTCCGTTCGGTCGATCCGGCCGTGATGGAGGCCAGCCGCGCCTTCGGCACCAATCCGCGCCAGCGCCTGCTCGGCGTGCAGATCCCGCTCGCGCTGCCCACCATCCTCGCCGGCATCAACCAGACGACGATGATGGCGCTCTCCATGGTGGTGATCGCCTCGATGATCGGCGCCGGCGGCCTTGGCTACCAGGTTTTGCAGGGCATCGGCCGGCTCGAAGTCAGCCGTGGCCTGTTCGCCGGTCTCGGCATCGTGGCGCTCGCCATCATCTTCGACCGCATCACCCAGGCGTTCGGCCGCCAGTTGCAGGCCCGCATCGGCATGCAGGAGGCGCGCTAATGTCCGACCTATCCGTGAAGACTGATCTCGCCATCGCCATGCGCGGGGTCACCAAGATCTTCGGCCCCGACCCGGAGGGCGCGCTGGCGCTGCTTCGGGCGGGGAAGTCGAAGGCCGAGGTGCAGGCCGAGACCAACCATGTCGTCGGTCTCGACAACGTCTCGCTCGATATCGCCAGCGGCCAGATCTTCGTCGTCATGGGGCTTTCCGGCTCCGGCAAGTCGACGCTGATCCGCCACGTCAACCGGCTGATCGAGCCGACGGCGGGCGAGATCCTCGTGCACGGCACCGACGTGCTGAAGATGAGCCTCGACGAACTGCGCACCTATCGCCGCACCAAGGTCGCGATGGTGTTCCAGAAGTTCGGCCTGATGCCGCACCGCTCGGTCATCGACAATGTCGCCTATGGCCTGGAAGTCCGCGGCGTCGGTCGCAAGGAGCGGCTGGAGACAGCGGCGAAATGGATCGAGACGGTCGGGCTCGCGGGCTATGAAAACTCGCGCACCCGCCAGCTCTCTGGTGGCCAGCAGCAGCGCGTCGGCCTGGCGCGGGCGCTGTCGATGGATTCGGACATCATCCTGATGGACGAGGCGTTCTCGGCGCTCGATCCGCTGATCCGCTCCGGCATGCAGGACCAGCTGATCACGCTGCAGAAATCGCTGAACAAGACGATCCTGTTCATCACCCATGATTTCGACGAGGCGCTGAAGATCGGCGATCGCATCGCGGTGCTGAAGGACGGCGCCCTGCAGCAGGAGGGCAAGCCCGAGGACATCGTGCTGCGCCCGGCGAACGAGCATATCGAGGAGTTCGTGCGCGAGGTGAACAAGGCCCGCGCCATCCATGTGCGCTCGATCATGGAGCGCGGCGTGACCGAGCCCTGCGAGCAGGCGGTATCGATGGATGCGCGCTGCGAGGACGTGCTGCCGCTGTTCGCCGAGCATCAATGGGTCGGCGTGGTCGATGGCGATGGCAAGCAGATCGGCCGCGTCACCGCCAAGCAGGTGATCAAGGCGCTCGCGCGCTACACGCCGGGCGTGGGCTAGGGCGGGAATCCGGAACGGTGGGAGAGGGGGTCTCGGCTCTTCTCCCGCCGGCGGAGGATGCGAATAAATCAATACTTCTAATGGTGTAGGCCATTGATCCTTCCGAATGAGGAAGGCATTACTATTGTCTATGATAGTAAATGCGGTCTTCACAACCAAGGTCGAGCCGGCCTACGACGACCTCCCCGAGGTCCGCTATCATTTTCCAAAAACCTATCTGAATCAGGTTGAGGCCGCGCTCGACAACTGGATTGTCTACTATGAGCCAAGGCGCTCGACAGCGGATCTCAGCAGTTCGGGCGGACGGTCGGCCTATTTCGCCGTTGCTCGCGTTCAGTCCATCACGCAGGACGCATTCCAAGCAGACCACTTTTACGCGCACATGGTTGACTATCTCGAGTTCAGCCGCCCGGTTCCCTTCAATGAGGGCGGCCACTACTACGAGGCGGCATTGCGGAAAGCGGACGGTTCCACGAATAAGGGTGCCTTCCGTCGTGCGGTCCGGAACCTTAGGCCTCATGAGTTTGAAGCGATTTTTGCAGCCGGGTTTGCGCGCATTATTGGCCGGGATCCTTTGGAGCGCTCCGAGCCCGACCGGGTCCCTAACTCTCAACCCAATTTCTTGCTAGCGGCGGACAATCCTGCTCCAGCATTTGAGCATGAGTTGCCAGCCGTCCCGGCCCGGCGCATCGAAACAAAGCTAGTTTCGCGCCCGTTCCGCGATCGCGCATTTGCTTCGGCTGTGATGACGGCCTACGGCGATCGGTGCGCCTTGACCGGGCTTCAGATAATCGATCAAGGCGGGAGGTCCGAGGCCGAGGCGGCACATGTTAGGTCTGTTGCCCAAGACGGGCCTGATAGTATTCGGAACGGCATAGCGGTTTCGCGAACGGTGCATTGGATGTTCGACGCGGGTCTGCTCTCCATCGCCGACGACTACACGATCCTGATCGCGAAGCGCATCGTGCCCGATATCTTGCAAGACCTGCCGCCGCTACGCGCAAAGCTGACCGTTCCGGCGCGCGCCGATTTACGGCCGCATCCCAGCTATCTTCGGTTTCATAGAGAAAATATCTTCGAGGGCTGATCGCGCTTCGGTCGTGAATGGCAAGAAGGGGCGCGGGGTGGGACGCCCCTTCCCGCGTTGGGCGGCTCAGGCCGCCTTCGCCCGCGCCCCCAGCGACCACAGCACGCCGAACGGATCGCGCAGCTGGCCGTAGCGGTCGCCCCAGAACTGCAGGTCGAGCGGCATCACGACCTCCATGCCGGCGTCGATCGCCCGCTGCCACCATGTGTCGATGTCGTCGCCCAATTGCAGGTGCAGCGTATAGCCCTGCGGCTTCTCCAGCGGATGGCCGTATTCCTCATAGGGGTCGGCCAGCATGACCGATCCGCCATTGATGTAGAGGTGGATGTGCATGGTGCGTCCCTTCTCGTCGACGGGAACGCGCATGACTTCCGCGGCCGCCAGCGCCCGCTGGTAGAATTCCGAAGCCTTCACGGCGCCGCCGACGCTCAGATACGGCGCAACGCCGCTCAGCACCTTGGGCATGGTGGCGAAGGCGTTTATTTCGTCGGTCCTGGTGTCCATCGTCCTGTCTCCTCACATGGGAATCGCGAGCGGCGCGTGGCCGCCTCAGGGTCACGACGTGCGGGGAGGAGCGATTTCGACAGGGGCGCGGATTTTTTCGATGCGGGGAGGGCGCTGGTCGGTTGCTTGGCTCGGGCGGGGGAAAGCAAGACCCTCACCCCACCCTCTCCCGCAAGCGGGCGAGGGCTCCTCGGCCGGCGTGGCGTCGACGGGGGAGGCTGGTCGATGCCGCGGTGGGCGCGACAGCGAGACTGGGCGCGGTGCGCTCCCTCTCCCGCTTACGGGAGAGGGTTGGGTGAGGGGCTTTCTGCCTCCACTTTGCCCGAGACGGCCGCTCTCCTTGCCCGAGACGGCCCTCCGGGCCTCCTCAGCATGTTGAGGAGGGCGGTGCGGAGGGGCGAGGGAGACTCACCCTCTTCAATTCCCTAAACCCTCACCCTCCGGCCTTCGGTCGTCGACCTCTCCCTCAGGGAGAGGTGAAGGGCAGGGCGAGGGGAGAGCGAAGCTCAGATATCCTGGTTCTGCGGCAGGATGACGAGGTCGCGGATGGTGGCGTTGGGCGGGCGGGTGACCATGAATACCAGCGCGTCGGCAATATCCTCCGAACGCAGGCCTTCATGCGCCTCGGCGCGGCGCTCGATCTCGGCCGGATCGGTGATGCCCCAGAGCTCGTTCAGCACGATGCCGGGCGAGAGCGCGCCGATGCGGACATTGTGCGGTCCGAGTTGGCGGCGGACGCCATGCACGAAGGACTGCACCGCATGCTTGGTGGCCGAATAGACCGGCTCCCAGTGGATCGCCTGGTGGCCGGAGATCGACGAGGTGACGACGATATCGCCCGAGCGGCGGGCGATCATGCCCGGCAGCACGGCGCGGACGGCGCGGAACACGCCATTGACGTTGACGCCGATGACCCGGTCCCATTCGTCCGGATCGCCGGTGGCGACGTCGCCGGTGACATAGCTGCCGGCATTGGCGAACAGGATGTCGATCCGGCCGAAATGCGCTTCGGCCTTGGCGACCATCGCCTCGACATCGGCGGCCTTCGTCAGGTCGGCGGGTATGGCGATCGCGTCGCCGCCCAGTTCCTTCGCCAGCGCCTCGAGCTTCTCGGCCGAGCGAGCGACCAGCACCAGCTTAGCGCCCTCGGCGGCGAAGCGGCGCGCGGCGGCGCGGCCGATGCCGGAGCTCGCGCCGGTCACAATCATCACCTTGCCGGCAATCGATACGGCCATGGTGTTTCCTCCATCAATGTCCAGAAATCAGCGAACCGTGTAGCCGCCGTCGACGAGCAGGTTGGCGCCGTTGACCATCGCCGCGCCGTCGCTGGCGAGATAGAGCGCGGCATAGGCAATTTCTTCCGGCTGCGCGAAGCGGCGGGTCGGGATCTCGGCGCGGGCGCGCTCGCCCTTTTCGCCGGCCCAGCCGACCCTGGCGAGCTCGGTCTCGACGACGGTCGGCGAGATGCAGTTGGCGGTGATGCCCTTCGGGCCCCATTCCAGCGCCATGCAATTGGTCATGCCGAGCAGGCCGGCCTTCGAGGCGGAATAGGCGACATGGCCCTCGATGCCAATGACGGCGGCCTGCGAGGCGATGGTGACGATGCGGCCATAGCCGGCAGCGATCATGTGGCCGGCGACCTCGCGCGAGAAGATGTAGGGCGCCCGCAGATTGACCGCGAGCTGCAGGTCCCAGCTCTCGGTGGTCGTCGCCTCAGCCGGCGCCAGCGTGCCGATGCCGGCATTGTTGACGAGGATGTCGATCTTGCCGAAATGCGCCGCGACTTCGGCGACGGCGCGCTCGATGGCGGAAGCGTCGGTCACGTCGCCGGTCCAGCCCTTGTGGCCTGCGCCAAGCGAGGCCGCGAAGTCGTGCACAGCCTCGTTCTTGTCGAGCAGCGCGAGCGTGGCGCCATTGGCGGCGAAGAGGGTGGCGAGCGCGCGGCCGATGCCGCCGGCGGCGCCGGTGATCAGTGCGACCTTGCCGGTCATATCAAAGGGACGCGTCAGGTCGGCGGTAAACGCCTGGTTGGCAGACATTTCGGTTTCCTCCCAAAACCCTTGCCGGACCTCATGTCCGAACCGGGCGCATGGCTTCTCACCGCTCGTTTGTGGCGGTGCGTTCCGCTAAACTAGCGCCGGCCCCCGCTTGAAAGCAAGTTTGTTTGCTGCTACTGCCAACAAATAAGCGATGTTGAAATCGCACTGGATGTCGATCCGGCCGGAAGCCGGCACGGCGATGGAACCACGAGGAAACGCTGATGAAGAAGCTTGGCATTCATTCGTTCGTCTGGACCGGCGGCACGACGCAGGAAGACCTCGAAGGCGCGATGAAGAAGTCGCATGACCTCGGCTACGGCCTGATCGAGTTTCCGCGCCTCGACCCGAAGAAGTTCGACGTCAACTGGCTCGCCAAGCGGCTGCAGGATTACGGCCTCAGGGTCGTCGTCACCATGGGCCTGCCGCTCGATTGCGACGTGTCGTCGGAAGATCCGGCCGTGGTCAAGCGCGGCGAGGCCCTGCTGGCCGAGGCCATCTCGATCACCCGCGATCTCGGCGGCTCGAAGCTCGGCGGCATCATCTTCTCCGCCCACACCAAGTACCAGAGCATGCCGACCCAGAAGGGCTGGGACAACAGCGTCGCCGCGCTCGCCCGCGCCGCTGACATCGGCAAGGCTGCCGGCGTGTCGATGAACCTCGAAGTCGTCAACCGCTTCGAGAGCAACCTGCTCAACACCACCGCGCAGGGCCTGGCCTTCATCGAGCAGTCCGGCTCGGACAACATCTTCCTGCACCTCGACACCTTCCACATGAACATCGAGGAAGCGGATCCGGTCCAGGCGCTGCGCACCGCCGGCAAGAAGCTCGGCTATTTCCACATCGGCGAAAGCAATCGCGGCTTCCTCGGCTCCGGCGTGATCAACTTCTCGGCGATCTTCGACGCGCTGCTCGAGATCGACTACCAGGACTGGATCACCTTCGAGAGCTTCTCGACCGAGGTCGTCGACAAGGATCTGTCGATCACCTGCGCGATCTGGCGCAATACCTGGACCGACAATGTCGAAGTGGCGCGTCTGGCCAAGGCCTATATCGAGGCGCGCATGGGTGAATCCGCCCGCAAGGCGATCACCGCGCGCACGGTCTGATTGAAGGGCAGGGGGCGGCTGACCCCTGGCTGCCCCTGATCCGCGGCTCGTCCCGACCCTCCTCCCGGGGACGCGTCGCACCTTGATGGATGGCGCCTGCAATGGCTGCCATCCATCCTTTCCGGCCGGGGGAGGCAGCGATCGTCGATCGCTGAGCGGCGAGGCCGATGGTTTCGGCCGTGGGATGTCCCGCCAGATCATGATGAAAATTCGGTAGGTTACGCGGATTTGCGCAAGCACTGCGTGCAGAGCAGAGTCCGCGCTACCGGTCCTTCTTCCTGACACTCGCAACTTGCAAATGACCGTCCGCCTGACCGAACGGCAGGTTGACTCATCCGACCCGGACAAATATGTTTGGTGTCGCAACGAACAAAAAGAATGGGGCCATCGAGCCCTGATCAACCGGGAGAAACGTCGTAGTGGCCGAGCCTGCCTCCCTTGGTGAGGGCAAGCCGGAACAGGCGCATCACGTCCTCGTTCCGCCAGCCTCCGTATCGCCGTCCGCGCCTCAACAAGGCGTCGTCGCGGATACGGATCTGCTCCTCGCCGCCACCAGCATTTCCAAGGCCTTTGCCGGCGTTCCGGCGCTGGTCGATGGCCGCATCCGCCTGAAGCGCGGCAGCGTGCACGCGCTCTGCGGCGGCAATGGCGCCGGCAAGTCGACCTTCCTCAACATCCTGATGGGCCTGCACCGCGCCGATGCCGGCACGGTGATGGTCAAGGGCAGGGTGGTGCACTACGCCTCGGCCGCCGAGGCGCTGGCCGACGGCATCGCCATCATCACGCAGGAACTGAGCCCGGTCCTCGACATGACCGTGGCCGAAAACATCTATCTCGGCCGCGAGCCGCGCCGGTTGGGCTGGTTCGCCGACAAGGCGAGGATGGAGGCGGATGCGGCCGCGCTGTTCGCCCGCCTCGGCTTCGACATCGACGCCCGAGTCACCATGCGCTCGCTGTCCGTGGCCAAGATCCAGCTGGTCGAGATCGCCAAGGCGATCAGCCGCGAGAGCGACATCCTGATCATGGACGAGCCGACCTCGGCGATCGGCGAGAAGGAAGCGGCGACGCTGTTCAAGGCGATCCGCTCGCTGCAGGACCAGGGCGTCGGCATCATCTACGTCTCGCACCGCCTGACCGACATCTTTTCCATCGCCGACAGCTACACGGTGTTCCGCGACGGCCGTTTCATCGAGGCGGGCGATCTCGCCGATATCGACCGGCAGCGGCTGATTTCGCTGATCGTTGGCCGCGATCTGCGCGACCAGGAGGCCCGCAAGAGCACCAGCACCGGCGAACCGATGATCTCGGTCTCCGGCTTCGCGCGCCACGGCCAGTTCGAGGACATCTCGCTCGATCTCGCCAAGGGCGAAATCCTCGGCCTCTATGGTTTGATGGGCGCCGGCCGCAGCGAGTTCGCCAATGCGCTCTACGGCAATGCGACGAAGGATGCCGGTTCGGTCAAGATCGAGGGCAGGCCGGTCGAGATCCGATCGCCGTCCGATGCGCTTTCGAACGGCATCGCCATCGTCACCGAGGATCGCAAGGAGACGGGCCTCGTCCTGACCTCCAGCGTGTCGGAGAACGTCGTGCTCGCCGCGCTCGACCAGTTTTCGAGCTTCGGCTTCGTCGACGGCAAGAAGGTGGCGTCGAATGTCGACGGCCAGATCGCCCGTTTCCGCATCCGCACCGCCTCGCGCGACTTGCCGGTCCAGAGCCTTTCCGGCGGCAACCAGCAGAAGGTGGTGCTGGCGCGCTGCGTCGAGACCGAGCCGAAGATCCTGATCTGCGACGAGCCGACCCGCGGTATCGACGAGGGCGCCAAGCGGGAGGTCTATGCCTTCCTCTCGGCCTTCGCGGCGGCCGGCAATTCCGTGCTGATGATCTCTTCCGAAATTCCCGAAATTCTCGCCAATGCCGACCGGATCCTCGTGTTCCGGCGCGGGCGGATCGCGGGCGAACTCAAGGGCGCGGCTGCGACCCAAGAGGCGCTCGTCCATCTGGCAAGCTGAGCGACCGAGGCGCCTCCATGTCGACCGAACTCTCCACCACCGCCGGCGCTGCCGGAGCCAGAAACCAGGCGATCGGCCGGTTCCTGTCGCGCTACGGCATCCTGCTTTCGTTCCTCATCCTGTTCGTGATCCTCTCCTTCGCGCATCCGAATTTCCTGTCGAGCGGAAATCTGATGAACGTGCTGCGGCAGGTGTCGATCAACGGCATCCTCGCCATCGGCATGACCTTCGTCATCCTGACCGGCGGCATCGACCTTTCGATCGGCTCGGTGCTGGCGCTGACCGGCGTCGTCGCCGGCAGCCTGGTCACCGGCGCGGATCCCTACAATCCCGCCATCGCCTTCTTCGCCGCGGTCGGCGTCGGCGCGCTGTTCGGCGCTTTCAACGGCACGCTGATCGCCCGCTTCTCGGTGCCGGCCTTCGTCGTCACGCTCGGCATGCTGTCGATGGCGCGCGGCGCGACGCTGCTCTATTCGAACGGCCGGCCGATCCCCAATCTCTCGCCGGAATTTCGCTGGCTTGGGCAGGGCTTCATCGCCGGCATCCCGGTTCCGGTCATCATTTTCGCGATCGTCTTCTTCGCCGCCTGGATCACGCTGCGCTACACGGTCTATGGCCGCTGGATCTATGCGGTCGGCGGCAATGTGAAGAGCGCCAAGACGAGCGGCATCCCGACCCGCACCGTGATCTTCTCGGCCTATCTGCTGATGGGCGCGCTGGCCGGTCTCGCCGGCATGATCCTGACGGCCCGCACCACCTCGGCGCTGCCGCAGGCGGGCCTCGGCTACGAACTCGACGCGATCGCCGCGGTCGTCATCGGCGGCACTTCGCTGACCGGTGGCGTCGGCTCGGTGGTCTACACGCTGATCGGCGCGCTGATCATCGGCGTCATCTCGAACGGTCTCGATCTGATGGGGGTGTCGTCCTACTACCAGCAGATCATCAAGGGCGCGATCATCGTCGTCGCCGTCCTGATCGACCGCTCCAGAAACCTGAATCCTTGATGGGATCCGCGTGCTTGCACGCGGGAATACAGAGCTATGACTGAGGGAGGAAACCCATAATGGCACTCAAGACCTTTACCCGCCGCGGGCTGGCCATGCTGGCCGGCGTCGGCATAGCGGCGCTGACGATCGGGCAGGCGGCAGCCGCCGACCCCGTCCGCATCGCCGCCGTAGTGCAGAGCCTCGACACGGAATTCAACGTGCTCTGGGCCAATGCCGCCAACCAGCATCCGCTGGTCAAGGACGGCAGCGTCAAGCTGACCGTGCTCGACGGCCGCATGGACGCGCTGACCCAGTCGAACCAGTTCGACACCGCGATCAGCGAGAAGTATGACGCGATCATCTTCGTGCCCGTCGACATCGACGCCGGCAACGATCCCGTCCAGCGCGCCAAGGATGCCGGCATCACCGTCATCGGCTCGAACACGCTGATCTCCAACACCGACCTCTACAACGCCTACATCGCCTCGAACGACATCGAGGCCGGCAAGCTGCTGGCCAAGTCCGTCTTCGACAAGATGGGCGGCAAGGGCAATGTCGTCATCGGCGAAGGCATGATCGGCCAGTCGGCCCAGGTGCAGCGCCTGCAGGGCATCGAAGAGACGCTGAAGGACTATCCCGACATCAAGGTTCTCGAGCAGAAGACCGCCAACTGGTCGCGCGCCGAGGCCCTGTCGCTTATGGAAAACTGGCTGACCGCGCATGCTGGCCAGATCAACGGCGTCATCGGCGAGAATGACGAGATCGCCATCGGCGCGCTCGAGGCGATCAAGGCACACGGCCTCGACCCGAAGACCATTCCGGTCGCCGGCGTCGACGGCGTGACCGACGCGCTGCTCGCCGTCAAGCGCGGCGAGATGATGTCGACGCTGCAGGATGCCGACGCACAGGCCCAGGGCGCGATCGACCTCGCCCTCGTCGCCAAGCAGCCGGACTACAAGCCGCAGGCCAAGGTCTGGGACGTCAATGGCGGCAAGCTGGCCTGGGAAGGCGGCAAGCAGCAGCATTACTCCGTGCCGTGGATCCCCGTCACGCTCGATAACGTCGACGGCCTTCTCGAAATGCGCAAGACGCAGTAATCAGGCGTATCGCGCAGAGATTGCGCGCAGCTACTCCGGAGAGGCGGTCTCGGCCGCCTCTCCCTCTCCGCCCGCGCGGTTCGCTTCCCGCGCGTTCCGGGAAGCCTCCAAGTCGTTCCAGAATGAGTCCCAGATCTTGGCAACCCCTCAATCCGTCCGCTACCTCAACGAAATCCGGGCGCTGAACGCCCTGTTTCGCAGCGGGGGAATGAGCCGGGCCGATCTGGCGCGCATGCTCGGGCTCAACCGCTCGACCACCGGCAACATCATTACCAATCTGATGGCCGATGCGCTCGTCGTCGAACTGCCGAATGGCGGTCGGGGCGAGAACGCCGCCAAGACCGGGCGGCCCGGCATCAACATCGAGATCAATCCGGCCGGCGCGACCTTCCTGGGCGCCGAGATCGGCGTCGACCGGCTGACCGTCGTCGCCATCGACCTCTGCGCCCACGAGATCCGGCGCATCTCCACCCCGTTCCCGACCCATCAGCAGCCGGTCGAGGACGGCATCGACCGCATCGCCGCGATGATCGCCGAGGTCATCGAGGGCCTGCCGGACCAGGGCCAGATCCGCGGCCTCTGCGTCACCCTGCCGGCGCTGCTCGACGCGGACGGCAAGGTGCTGAACGCGCTGATCATCGGCTGGCGCGATGTCGACCTGAAGAGCCTGATCACCCGGCGCCTCGCCGCCCGCTTTCCGAAGCTGGAGCTGGCGGTCTCGATCGAGAACGACGCCAATGCCTTCGCGATCGCCGAGACCTATCGCGACACCTCGCACAGCGCCGAAACGGTCGCTTTCCTGCTGATCGAGAATGGCGCCGGCGGCGGCATCGTCATTGGCGGCCGACTGTTTCGCGGCTCGTCCGGTTTTGCCGGCGAATTCGGCCAGATCGTGCTCGGCAGCGAGGGCTTCTATGCCGGGCGGCACAAGCCGGGCCATCTCGAAAGCTATATCGGCAAGGACGCCGTGCTGGCGCGCTACCGCGCCAATGGCGCCGCCGAAGGCGCGGATCTCGACCAGTTGCTGGCGGCACTCAAAGCTGGGGAGGCGAGCGCGATCCGCACGGTGCGCGAATGGGGTGGCGGCCTCGCCATCGGGCTGATCCAGCTTTCGAGCGTGCTCAATCCCGGCGTGATCATCCTCGGCGGCACGGTCGCGCCGCTGTTCCGCTTCGTCGCCGAAGAGGTCGAGGAAGCCATGCGCCGCGAGTTCCTCGAAGGATTCCCGATGCCCAGGATCGAGGTCTCGGCGCTGGGCCTCGAAGGTCCCGCGCTGGGTGGCGCGCTGATCATGCATCAGCGAATGTTTTCCATCGACGAGAGCGCGATCTACGCCAGCGCCCAGCCGATCACGCTGTTTCAGACGTGATATCGAGGATGAGGATGCGAACGGCCGTCTCGCCTTTGCCAAGGGCCGTCTTCGCGCAACCTCAAAGCCCGTCGCCCCGGCGAAGGCCGGGGCCCATGAACACAGGCCGAGCAGGCCAGCCTCTCTCTGGCGGGCCTGTGGGTATGGATCCCGGCCTTCGCCGGGATGACCGCGGAGGGGGACGGCGCTGGCGTTTCGGCGACGTTGCCCGAAGCTCTCCCTCAGGGAGAGGTGAAGTTGCAAGCAAAGCTATCCTGCTCCAGGCGGGCGAGCCCAGGGAGGGGCGAAGAGTATGATTGAAGGCAAGATCGTCACCATCGGCGAGATCCTCGTCGAGATCATGGCGACCACTCTTGGCCATGGCTTCCTGGAGGCGCAGACGCTGATCGGGCCGTTCCCGAGCGGCGCGCCGGCGATCTTCATCGACCAGGTCGGCAAGCTTGGCCATCCGGCGGCGATCGTCTCGGCCGTCGGCGACGACGATTTCGGCACGGTCAATCTCGAGCGGCTGAAGCAGGACGGCGTCGACGTCTCGGCCGTTGCCATCCATCCCGGCGCCGCCACCGGCAGCGCTTTCGTCCGCTACCGCCCCGATGGCGGCCGCGACTTCGTCTTCAACATGCGCGACAGCGCCGCCGGGCGCATCGCCGCGACGCCCGAGGCACAGGCCGTTCTGGCCGAGGCCGGGCACCTGCATGTGATGGGCTCCGGCCTGCCGGTGCCGGCCGTGTTCGGCATGGTCAGCGCGTCGATCCCC
The DNA here is from genome assembly GCF_040548815.1 of Kaistia defluvii. Classification (NCBI taxonomy): domain Bacteria; kingdom Pseudomonadati; phylum Pseudomonadota; class Alphaproteobacteria; order Hyphomicrobiales; family Kaistiaceae; genus Kaistia; species Kaistia defluvii. The sequence goes on from NZ_JBEPSM010000001.1 coordinate 675,974, forward strand.
GCCATCAAGGCGCGGGGCGGCACGGTCTCGTTCGATCCCAACATCCGCGTTGAGATGCTGCGCGACCCCGCCGGCAAGGCAGCGTTCCAGTCCGTGCTGGCGGCGACCGACCTGTTCCTGCCCTCGGGCGAGGAACTGTCGCTGTTCTCCGGCGAGGCCGACGAGGGCCGCGCCATCGCGGCGCTGCTCGATGCCGGCGTGCAGGAAATCGTGCTGAAGCGCGGCAAGGCCGGCGCCAGCCATTTCGATCGCAGCGGCCGAACCGACATGCCCGGCTTCGTTGTCGAGGAAATCGACCCGACCGGGGCCGGCGACAGCTTTGGCGCCACCTTCCTGGTCGCCCGCCGTCTCGACAAGTCGGTCGAGGATTGCCTGCGCTACGCCAACGCGGCCGGCGCGCGCACCGTCACAGTCAAGGGTCCGATGGAGGGCACCTCGTCCTTCGCCGAACTCGACGCCTTCATTGCCGCCACGCCGGTGGGAGCCGCCTGATGAGCCTTCTTACCGAACTTGCCCGCGACTATCAGGCCGGCCGCGTCAGCGGCATCACTTCCGTCTGTTCAGCGCATCCCGCCGTCATCCGCGCGACGCTGCGCGAAGGCCGCCGCACCGGCACCGTCGTGCTGATCGAGGCGACCTGCAATCAGGTCAATCACGAGGGCGGTTATACCGGCATGAAGCCGGCCGATTTCCGCCGCTTCGTCGAGGGCATCGCCGCCGAAGTCGGTTTTGACATGGCGAACCTGATCCTCGGCGGCGACCATTTGGGACCCAATCCCTGGCGCAGCCTGCCGGCTGAGGAAGCCTTGGCCAAGGCGGAGGTCATGGTCGGCGCCTATGTTGCCGCCGGCTTCACAAAAATCCATCTCGACGCCAGCATGGGCTGCGCCGGCGAACCGGAGGGCCTGGACGACGACACGACGGCGCATCGCGCCGCGCGGCTCGCCAAGGTGGCCGAGGCGACGGCCAAGTCGAACGACCTGGCGCTACCCGTCTACATCATCGGCACGGAAGTGCCGACGCCGGGCGGCGCGCTGCACGATCTCGACGACGTGCCGCCGACGCTTGCTTCCGCCGCGCGCGAAACCATCGCCACCCACCGGCGGGTCTTTGCGGAAGCTGGCCTGACCGAGGCTTTTGCCCGCGTCATCGGCCTGGTCGTGCAGCCGGGCGTCGAGTTCGGCCATGACAAGGTCGTCGTCTACCGGCCGGAGCGGGCGCGCGATCTCATCGCCGTGCTCGCCGACGAGCCGCAGTTCGTGTTCGAGGCGCACTCGACCGACTACCAGCCGGAGACGGCGCTGGCGGCGCTGGTCCGCGACGGCTTCCCGATCTTGAAGGTCGGACCGGGCCTCACCTTCGCGCTGCGCCAGACGCTTTACGGTCTCGATCTCATCGCCTCGGAGCTGGATGCTTCCTATAGCGGCCGGGCGCTGGCGGATGCGATGGAAGCGCTGATGCTGGCCGAGCCGATTTACTGGCAGCGCTATTATCCCGGCACCCCGGACGAACAGCATGTGCTGCGCCATTACAGCTACAGCGACCGCATCCGCTATTACTGGCCGCATGAGCAGGCCGAGCGCGCGGTGGCGAAGCTGATGGCGACGCTCAAGGGCCGGACGATCCCGGAGCCGCTGATTGCGCAGTTCCTTGCCGAGGATGCTGAAGCCGTGCGCAGCGGCGAATGCGCCGCGACGGCCGACGCGCTGCTGGAGCGCGGCATCGAACGCATGCTGCAGCTTTACGGACGGGCCTGCCGGCCGTAGGCAAGGTTCTCTCCGCCGGATGCCAACTTTCACCTCTCCCTGAGGGAGAGGTCGACGGCCGAAGGCCGGCGGGTGAGGGTTTACGGCCTCACCGGATAGGTCCCTAAACCCTCACCCGGAGCTTCGCTCCGACCTCTCCCTCAGGGAGAGGTGAAGAAAGACGGCTGTCTCCTATCCCGCATGGCAAGCTCCGTCGCCCCGACGAAGGCCGGGCCCATGAACACCAGGACCCATGCACACCGGCCGTGGAGATGGGCCGCGGCCTTGCGCGCGCCGGTCAGCAGATGACGTCGGCGGTGCCGCCCGTGCCGATCGACTGGCAACTGGTGAAGGTGCCGTCGGTCGACGCCTGGTCGGTCTGGCAGCCGGCCAGGGACACCACGCAGAAAAGCAGAGCGAAAACGAGTCTCATGCTGTCCTCCCCATGCAACCGCAGGTGCAGGATTATCGGCTTTGCCGGCAGCGACTCAAGGACGGTTCCGTCAATCCATCGTGACCGGAACCGAGGGCCCGATCACGATTGGGTCGGCGGTTGGCGCGGACGCCTCAGCCGCCCCGCTTGCGCAGTTCGGCGACCTGTTCCGGCGTCAGCGGGCGGGTGGCTTCGCCGCGCAGCATCAGGAACAGCTTGGCCGTCTCCTCCAGCTCCTCGGTCGCATACATCGCGTCTTCGAGGCTCTTTCCCGCGACGACCGGGCCGTGATTGGCGAGCAGCACGGCGTGGTGCTTGTCCGCCAGTTTTTCCACGGCCAGCGCCAGGCTCTCGTCTCCCGGCGGGTGGTAGGGGACCAGCGGCAGCTTGCCCACGCGCATGATGTAATAGGCCGTCAGCGGCGGCAGGCAGTCATGATGGTCGATATGGTGCAGGCAGGAGACCGCCACCGAATGGGTCGAGTGCAGGTGGACCACCGCCTCGCAGGTCGGGCGCTGCTGGTACATGACCCGGTGCAGGAAGGCTTCCTTGGTCGGCTTGTCGCCGCCGACATGGTTGCCGTTGGCGTCGATCTTCGAAATCCGGGCCGGGTCGAGGTCGCCGAGCGAGGCATTGGTCGGCGTCATCAGCCAGCCGCCATCCGGCAGCGCGACCGAGATATTGCCGGTCGAGCCGAAGGTCAGGCCGCGCTGGAACATCGAGGCGCCGCACTTGCAGATGCGCTCGCGAAGCGCGGATTCGGTCTGGGATATCGGGCTCACGCGAGCGAACTCCATGCCTTGAGGAAGAAATCGGGCGTGCCGAAATTGCCGGATTTGAGCGCCAGCGCGACATCCGGACCGGAACGGCTGCGCGTCCAGGGCACGCCGGGATCGATTTCCGGGCCGATCGACAGCGCCTTGACGCCGAGCGCATTGACGACGGCGCCGGAGGTCTCGCCGCCGGCCACCAGCAGGCGGGTGAAGCCCTTGGCGGGCAGCGCCGCCGCGACGGCGGCGAGCAGGTCTTCCACCAGCGTTCCCGCCTTCTCGCGGCCGAGCTTTTCCTGCACGGCGCGCACGCTGTCGGGATCGTCGCTGGAATAGACCAGCGGCGTGACGTCGGCGGGCTGCGACACCAGCCAGTCGATCACGGAGGCCGGCGTCAGCGCGCCGGAGGCGATCTCCAGCGGGTCGATGCGGAGCGTCGGTAGCCCGGCTTCCTGCGCCTTGGCGACCTGTCCGCGCGTCGCGGCCGAGCACGAGCCGGCGAGGATCGCGCCGCGTCCCTCCGGCGCGGCGATCGACGTGGCCGGCGGGGTGAGCTTGTCGATCAGGCCGGCGTCGCGATAGGCGGCGGGCAGGCCGATGGCGATGCCGGAGCCGCCGGTGACGAGTTTCACGTCGACCAGCGCCTTGCCGATCTCGCGCAGATGTGAGTCCTGCAACGCGTCGACGATGGCGATGCGCTTGCCGGCGGCCTGCTCGCGCGCGAAGGCCTTGGCGATGGCCTCGGCGCCAGCATCGACATCGGCATAAGCGACCAGCCCGACCGGCAGCTCGGTCTGCCGCTGCAGCACGCGGCGGAGATCCGCATCGCGCATCGGCGTCAGCGGATGGTCGCGCATCGAGCTTTCGTTGAGCGGCACGCCATTGACGAACAGGTGGCCCTGGTAGATCGAGCGGCCGGTCGCCGGGAAGGCGGGGCAGGCGATGGTGAAGCCGGCATCGAGCCGCTTCAGCAGCGCTTCCGCCACCGGGCCGATATTGCCTTCATCGGTTGAATCGAAGGTCGAGCAATATTTGAAGAACAGCCGCTGCGCGCCATGCGCCAGCAGCCATTCGGCCGCGGCCAGCGACTGCGCCACGGCGTCGGCCGCCGGGATGGTGCGCGATTTCAAGGCGACGACGAGCGCGTCGACCTCGGAAAGGTCGAGATCGTCCTGCGGCAGGCCGGTGCTCTGCACCGTGCGCAGGCCCTCGCGCGACAGCATCAGCGAGAGGTCGGTAGCGCCGGTCAGGTCGTCAGCGATGCATCCAAGCAGCATGCGGTCATGTCCTTGCAGGGGAGGTCAGGCTGGCTTGCCGGACGGAGCGGTCGGGGAAGGGCGGCGATAAATGGCAACGCAAAGCACTTTCGCCCTCCCATGGGCTTGACGACCGCCGCTCCGGCTCGGCTAGTATTGCCTACTGTTAGCGCTGTCATAGGGAATTCGCAACCAATGACAGCGCTAGCATGATGGAGCGCACAACGGTGGCGTTCCCCCCCGGGAAAGGATCACGTCATGGCGACAAAGGATGAGTCGGGAGCGCGGCTCTCGGTCATCGGCCTCGGGTCGATGGGATATGGCATGGCGCAGTCCCTGGCCAAGGGCGGCTTCGCCGTCACCGGCTTCGACACCCGCCCGGAGGTGGTGGCGAAATTCGCCGCCGAGCATGGCGCCGGCGCCGGGTCGCCGGCCGAGGCCGCCGCCACGGCCGACATCCTCGTCATCGTCGTCGTCAATGCCGACCAGACGCAGCAGGTGCTGCTGGGCGAGGGCGGATTGCTGGCCTCGGCCAAGCCGGGCGCGGTAATCGTCTCGTGCGCCACCATGGCGCCGGAGCGGGCGAGGGCGCTCGCCGAAGCGGTCGAGGCGACCGGCCGGCACTATGTCGACGCGCCGATTTCCGGCGGCGCGGCGCGCGCCGCCGAGGGCGCTCTCACCATGCTGGTTTCGGGAAGGCCCGAGGCGATCGCCAAGGCGCGCGCGGCGCTCGATGCCATGTCGGCCAAGCTCTATCTGCTCGGCGACGAGCCGGGCATCGGCGCTTCCTTCAAGATCGTCAATCAGTTGCTGGCAGGCGTTCACATCGCCGCCGCGTCCGAGGCGATCGTCTTCGCCAAGCGGCTCGGCCTCGACATCGCCAAGGTGTATGAGGTGATCACCGCCTCGGCCGGCAATTCCTGGATGTTCGAGAACCGCATGCCGCATGTGCTGGACGGCGATTATTCGCCGAAGAGCGCCGTCGAGATCTTCACCAAGGACCTCGGCATCATCGCCGATATCTCGCGCAGCGAGAAATTCGCGACGCCGATCGCGTCCTCGGCGCTGCAGATGTTCCTGATGACCGCCGCTGCCGGAATGGGCAAGGATGACGATGCCTCGGTCGCGCGCCTCTATGCCATGATCGCCGGCCTCGACCTGCCCGGCGCACCCGCTTCCACCGACAAGGCAACCGCTTCCACCGACAAGGACTGAGATTTCGATGCCGCGTTTCGCCGCCAATCTCTCGATGATGTTCAACGAGTGGTCGTTCCTCGACCGCTTCGCCGCCGCCGCCGATGCCGGCTTTAAGGCCGTCGAGTTCCTGTTCCCCTATGATTTCTCGCCGGAGGATGTCGCGGCCAGGCTGAAGGCGGCGGGGCTCGAGCAGGCGCTGTTCAACCTGCCGCCGGGAGACTGGGCGGCTGGCGAGCGCGGCATCGCGGCGCTGCCGGGCCGGCAGGACGAGTTCCGCGCCTCGGTGGCGAAGGCGCTCGACTATGCGCTTGCGACGGGCGTCCGGCGGCTGCACATGATGTCGGGACTGGCGCCGAGCGGGTCGGTCGAGGCGGGCGCCCTCTATCGCGACGCGGTGCGCTTCGCCTGCGCCACCATGGCGCCGCATGGCATCGACATCGTGCTGGAGCCGATCAACCGCCGCGACATGCCGGGCTATTTCCTGAACGATTTCGGCATGGCGGCGGGAATCATCGAGGAACTGGGCCTGCCCAATCTGAAGCTCCAATACGACATCTATCACCGCCAGATCCTGCATGGCGACGTGATCAAGAGCCTGGAGGCGCTGCTGCCGATCATCGGCCACGTCCAGATTGCTTCCGTGCCGCTGCGCAACGAGCCGGGCACCGGCGAACTGAACGATTTCCGCATTTTCGACGAACTCGACCGGCTCGGCTATGCCGGCTTCGTCGGCTGCGAATACCGCCCCGCCGGCGCGACGCTCGATGGCCTCAGCTGGATGAAGCAGACGGCGCTTCGCTAAACCTGGGCATCGGGCATGGAAAAGGCCGGGGCAGGCGACTGCCCCGGCTTTCTTTCATGTCTCCCGGGCCGTCATCCCTGCCTCCCATCCCACCACACCCTCGCCGTCATCCCGGGCGCAGCGAAGCGGAGATCCGGGATCCATGCAGCGGGGTTTTCAGGGAGCCTCGCGCGGCAACCGGCACGGCTGAATGGATCCCCGGTCAAGCCGGGGATGACGGCGAGGGTGGGGTGAGGCGGTGCGTGGTGGGCGCTTTGCTCGGCTGTATATTCGACAAGCCCTCGTCATCCCTGCCTCCCATCCCACCCCACGCTCGCCGTCATCCCGGACGCAGCGAAGCGGAGATCCGGGATCCATGCAGCAGGGTTTTCGGGAGTCTCGCGCGGCCACCGCCTCGGCTGAATGGGTCCCCGGTCAAGCCGGGGATGACGCCGAGGGTGGGGTGAGGGCACTGCATGGCTTGTCTGGCGCTCTGCTGGGGCTAGCTATTCTCAAGCCCTTGTCGCCCCCTGCCTCCCAGGCTCACCCACCGCGGCGCGCCGCCCCCCAAACGAAAACGGGGCCTGAGGTTGCCCCCAGGCCCCGTCCGCATCGGTATGGCGGGGATCAGCCGGCGGCGGCCGAGGGCTTGCCCGTGGCGCGGGCCGTTGCGCTTTCGATCATGATCTTCTGCATGCGGCGGCGCTGCAGTTCGCGGTCGGCGATGACGCCGAGCATGATCACGGCGCCCATCACCGTGTAGTTCAGCGAACTCGGGATACCCAGCATGTTGACGAGGTTCTGCAGCACCTGCAGCAGCACCGTGCCGAGGAAGATGCCGAGGATCGAACCTTCGCCGCCGCGCAGCGAACAGCCGCCGAGCACGGCCGCCGCGACGGCATAGAGCTCGTAGAAATTGCCATGCGCCGAGGGCGAGACCGACTGCGTGTAGAACACGAAGAAGATCGCCGACAGGCCGGTCAGCAGGCCCGCGATCGAATAGGCGGCGGTGATCACCAGCTTGGTCGGAATGCCGGAGAAGCGGGCGGCTTCCTCGTTCTTGCCGACGGCGAACAGGTAGCGACCGAATACCGACTTGTGCAGAACGACCGACATGACCAGACAGACGGCGACGAAGAAGATGAAGGCGTTCGGAACCACGCCAACGCGTCCCGAAACCAGCCATTCCAGCGTCTCGTAGCCGCTGCCATAGCCGAAGCCGGCGGTCGAATCGGCGGTGTAGTAGCGCGCCAGGCCGCGATAGATCAGCAGCCCGCAGAGTGTCACGACGAAGGGCTGCAGCTTGAGCTGCGTCACCAGCAGGCCGTGGATCGTGCCGAGGATGACGCCGCCGCCGACCGTGATCAGCAGCGCGAGCGGCCAGGCCAGCTCGTGATTGACGAGCAGGTCGAGGAAGATGATGCCGAGCAGCGCCAGCATCGAGCCGACCGACAATTCGATGCCGCCGGTGATGATGACCACGCCGACGCCGATCGCGAACAGGCCGAACAGGCCGATCTGGTTGGCCAGGTTGGAGAGGTTGATCTGCGAGATGAACTGCGGATTGAGCACCGCGGTAATCGCGCCGATGATGATGATCAGCAGGAAGAGACCGAGTTCTTTCCTAAGCATGTTCGATGGCTTCCTGTTGGATCGTTCCACCGACGGCGAGCGTCAGCACGTTGTGTTCGGAGAATTGGTTGCGTTCGAGATGGCCGGAGACGTGGCCTTCGTGCATGACGATCATGCGGTCGCTGACGCCCAGCACCTCTTCCATGTCGCTGGAAATCATCAGGATCGCGACGCCGGCGTCGGAGAGTTCGCGCATCAGCGCGTAGATCTCGCTCTTGGCGCCGACGTCGATGCCGCGCGTCGGCTCGTCGAAGATCACCACATTGGGCTGCATCGACATCCATTTGCCGAGCACGATCTTCTGCTGGTTGCCGCCCGAAAGGGTGAGGGCGATCGTGTCGACATTGGGCGCCTTGATCTTGAGCCTGCGGCTTTGTTCCTCGGCCACCTTGTGTTCGGCGGTGGTGTCGACCAGCGTCATCCGCGAATAGCGGGGCAGGCTGGCCAGCGTGATGTTCTCCGCGATCGGCAGGTCCAGCACCAGGCCGGAGCGCTTGCGGTCCTCCGGCGCCAGATAGATTCCGTGGGCGATGGCCGAGCGGACGTCGCCCAGCTTCACCGGCTTGCCGTCGATCGCGACGCGCCCGCCAAGCGCCGGGTCGACGCCGAAGATCGCCTGCGCCACCTCGGTGCGGCCGCAGCCCACCAGTCCGGCCAGCCCGACGATTTCGCCGCGGCGGATCGTGAACGACACCTTGCTGTTGGCAAAGGCGGTGGTGACGAGATCCTCGACCACCAGCCCCTGGTCGCGCGGCGGCTGTTTCGGCGGAACATAAAGCGATTTCAGCGATCGTCCGATCATCAGCCGGATCATCGCATCATGCGTGATCTGCCCGCGATCGAGCGCGCCGACCCGCTGGCCGTCGCGCAGGACGACGACGCGGTCGGCGCAGGCCATCACTTCGGACAGGCGGTGGGAGATGTAGATGACGCTGACGCCGGACTGGCGCAGTTCGCCGATCACCGTCAGCAGCCGTTCCGTCTCGGTCAGGGTGAGACTGGAGGTCGGCTCGTCCATGATGATGACGCGGGCGTCGAAGGAGAGCGCCTTGGCGATCTCGACCATCTGGCGCTGCGCGATCGAAAGGTCCTCGACCAGCGCGCCGGCGTTGAAGTCCACGCCGAGGCGGTCGAGCAGGGGCTGCACCCGCGCCCGCAGCGCCTTCTGGTCGATGAGCTTCATGAAGCCGCCGAACCGGGGCTCCCGTCCGATCAGGACGTTGCTCGCCACGTCGAGATTCTCGAAGAGATTGAGCTCCTGGTGGACAAAGGCGATGCCGGCGCCCGTGGAGCTGTTGACCGTCAGCGACGCGTGCTCGACGTCGTCGATCCGGATCGTTCCCGCGCTTGGCGCGACGACGCCGCCCAGGATCTTCATCAAGGTGGATTTGCCGGCGCCGTTTTCGCCAATCAGCCCGAGCACCTCGCCGGAATTGACGGTGAGGTCAACGCCGCTGAGGGCGGTCACGCCCGGATAGGTCTTGGTGATGGCACGTAGTTCGAGAATTTGTTCTGTCATCATGCCCGCGAGATGATTGTCCGCGCGTGTGCCCGGACTGCATGTGCACCAAACGCGTCCCCGGCGGGCCGAAGCCGGCCGGGGACGCGCAAGCGATCGGGCTCTTACTTGCCGGACAGGACCTTCTTCAGGTTCTCGCCGAATTCCTTGACGTTGGACTTGTCGATGATCTGCGTCGGGACGATCTGCAGCTTGTTCTCGGGGATGACCGACTTATCGCCTTCGATGATCTTCGCCATGTTGATCATCGACTGGTAGCCGAACTCGAAGGGCTGCTGGACGACGGTGCCGTCGATGACGCCTTCGGCGACGCCCTTGAGGGTCTGCTGGTCTTCGTCGAAGCCGACGATCTTGACCGAGCCGGCCTTACCCAGCGCCTTCACGGCGTTGTAGATCTGCGGGGTGTTGTAGGCCCACAGACCGACCAGCAGGTCGATATCCGGGTACTTCGTCAGCGTATCCTCGACATTGGCCTTGGCCTTGGCCTGGTCGCCGCCATCGGTACGGATGTCGATGATCTCGATCTTGGTGCCGGCGATGGCTTCCTTGATGCCCTGCGAGCGTTCGCGGGCATTGGCGGCGTCCATGGTGCCAACGAACAGCATCGCCTTGCCGCCATTCGGCAGCGCCTTCTTCATCAGCTCGCCGGCCTGGCGGCCCGCGGCGACGTTGTCGGTGCCGACATACATCAGGCGGTTCGACTTCGGCGCGTCGGCGTCATGGGTGATGAGGACGGCCTTGGAGGCGACTTCGTTGAGGATTGCGGTCGAGTCGTCCGGATTGACCGGGCTGATGGCGACGCCGGCGACGCCGCGGGCGAGCAGGTCCTCGAGGATCTTCTTCTGCGCGGCGGCCGACATTTCGCCGGGGATGTAGAATTCGATGTTGTAGTTCGGCAGCTCGGCCTGGGCCTTGTTGGTGCCGGCGCGGGCAATCGTCCAGAAGTCGGCCGGAACGTTCACCACGAAGGCGAGCGTCTTCTTGTCGGCCGCGAAGGACGGCTGGGTAGCGGTCAACGCCATGGCGATGGCCGACGACGCGATGATCAGGGAACGCCTGTTGAAGATGTGCATGGTTTCCTCGCCCTATGATAGTTTCAAACTGTTTTTTGAATGTGTGGAAATAATCAGGCCCTAGCGCCTGAATGCATCCATTGCCGAACGCGAACGGATCCTCGGTCCTTCGTGTCGCGCGGATCGATGTTCTGCCGATCCGCATGCCGGGATGTACTGGATAGGGGAGATTTTTTTCCTCGCTCTCCCGTCGGTCGACGGGGTCCTCCAGCTCGGAAGTCTCTCTCTATGCAGTATAGGTCTTGCGGCGACCTCCTTGCGGGAGATGGCCGGTCAGATCTTAGCCAATCCTGGCGTAACGCCTTGTTTAAGTTCGATGATCCTATACGCGGTCTCCCTTACGCTATTGTGCGATGAATAGCGTCGTCAAGCGTAAAAGACGGGCAGAACATTATGAAACGGACCGCGTTGACTATTTTGACAGCGCTGTCATGATCAGCCGCTCAAGCTCGCGTTTCGACGAGCGGAGAGGGAGGAAGAGATGTCTGAAGACAAGCATTCCAAGTCGCGTCGTGATTTTATCCGCACTGCCGGCGTCACCGCCGCCGGTAGCGCGGCCGCCATGTTTGGCGGTCTCGGCATCAGCCCTGCCATGGCGCAGGAGATGGCCGCGGCCACCGGCCGTTCCGAGAAGCCCCTCAAGGCGGCCTTCTCCAACGCCGGCCTGCAGGCCACCTGGTGCGCCCAGGGCAAGCAGGCTGCCGAGCATTGGGGCAAGCTGTTCAATGTCGAGGTCACCTGGTTCGACGGCCAGCTCGACGCGGTCAAGCAGCGCGCCGCCATCGACAACATGGCATCGCAGAAGTGGGACTTCGTCGCGATCCAGGCCTTCGGCATCGGCACGCTGATCCAGCCCGTGCAGAAGATGATTGATGCCGGCATTCCGGTCATCGACATGGACACGCTGATCGCCCCGCTCGACAAGATCAACGTCCACACCTTCCTCGCCCCGAACAACGAGTTCATGGGCGCCTCGGTGACTCAGGCCCTCGTGCAGAAACTCGGCGGCAAGGGCAAGATCATCATGACGCAGGGCGCGCTCGGCCATACCGGCGCCCAGGGTCGTGCCAAGGGCTTCCAGTCCGTGATCGCCGCCAATCCGGGCATGGAAGTGCTCGACGACCAGCCGGCCGATTGGGACGTCACCAAGGCCTCGCGCCTGTGGGACACCTATCTGACGAAGTACCCGCAGATCGACGCGGCCTTCTTCCACAATGACGACATGGCACTCGCCGCCTACAACGTCATGAAGTCGCGCGGCCGTACCGACATCCTGATCGGCGGCGTCGACGCCATGCCGCCGGCGATCGCCGCCGTCGCGGATGGCCGCATGTATGCCACCGTCCGCAATCCGTCCTCCCGCATCCATGGCGGCGCCATCGTCGCCGGCGTCGCGGCCGTGACGGGTGGCGAGAAGACCGGCGAGGGCATTCCGAAGAATGTCGTCACCGACGGTCCGGTCGTCACCAAGGAAAATGCCGCCGGCATGCAGTGGATGCAGAACCACTTCCTGATCTGATCCATCCGAACAAGCGGTCGCTTCCGCGCGAGACATCGTGCCGGAGGCGACCGCGACGGTTCCTGACAGGCGTTGGCGGCGGGCTCCATCCGGCCGTTCCCGTTGTCATGCGAAGCGTTCCATGCCGCCGACCCGGTGAAACTGATGACGACCGATCCCCTCGTTCCCAGCGACACGCCGCGCCTGCAGATGCAGGGCATCTCGAAGTCGTTCGGCGGCGTCGCCGCCCTGCGCGACGTCGATTTCACGCTGCGTGCCGGCGAAATCCATGGCCTCGTCGGCGAGAACGGCGCGGGCAAGTCGACGATGATGAAGATCATCGCCGGCGTTCATACCGATTACGAAGGCAAGATGCTGATCGACGGGAAGGAAGTGCATTTCCGCTCCGCCCGCGATGCGCTGGCCGCCGGCATCGGCATGGTGCACCAGGAATTGAGCATCATGCCGGACCTGACGGTGGGCGAGAACGTCTTCCTCGGCAAGCAGCCGGTGACGGGCGCAGGCATCATAGACTGGCGCAGTATGATGAGCGGCGCGCATGAGCAGTTGAAGAGCCTCGGCATCGATGTCGACCCGAAGACGCGCATGGGTGACCTGCCGATCGGGTTGCAGCAGCTCATCGAGCTGGCGCGGGTGATCTTTTCCGGCGCGCGCATCATCATCCTCGACGAACCGACCTCCGCCCTGTCGCCGCCGGAAGTGCAATTGCTCTTCGACGTGCTGAAGGGCGTGCGTGCCAGCGGGCGCAGCATCGTCTTCATCTCGCATTTCCTCGACGACATCCTGTCGATTTCCGACACGGTCACCGTCTTCCGCAATGGCAAGCTGATCGTCACCCATCCGGTCGAGGGCATCGACAAGGGCTGGCTGATCGAACGGATGATCGGCGCCGGCCACGAGGATCTCGAGGAGAGCTATACCGGCACGATCACGCTCGCCTCGAAGCCGGGGCAGCCCGTGGTGCTGGCGGCGGAACATCTGGGGTATGGCCGGGCCTATACCGACGTCAGCTTCGACGTGAAAGCCGGTGAAATTCTCGGCATTTACGGCTTCATGGGCTGCGGCCAGATCGAATTGGCGCGCACGCTGTTTGGCAAGATCAAGGCCGATACCGGCACATTGGCGATCGACGGCCGCAAGCGCCGGCTGCGTAACACGACGCAGGCGCGCGACGCCGGCATCGCCTTCGTGCCGGAGAACCGCCGCTCCATGCTGTTCTACGAGCAGCCGGTCTACAAGAATGTCTCGATCAGCATTCTCGGGCGCATCTCGCGCCTCTGGCTGAAGCCCAATGTCGAGCGCGCCATCGCCCGCAAGCATGTCGAGAGCCTCAGCATCCGCCCGCCGCGCGCCGAAGTGGCGCTGGGTGCGCTCTCCGGCGGCAACCAGCAGAAGGTGGCGCTCGCCAAATGGCTGACCCACCGCCCGAAGGTGCTGGTGCTCAGCGAGCCGACCCGCGGCATGGATGTCGGCGCCAAGGACGATGTCGTGAAGATCGTCCGGGCGCTGCGCGACGAGGGCCTCGCCGTCATCGTGGTTTCGGCCGAGCCGGAAACCGTCCTGTCGCTCGCCGACCGCGTCCTCGTCATGAAGAAGGGACGCATCGTACGCGAATTCACCAATGAGACGATCAGCAAGGATCGGCTGCTGGAAGCCGCCTGAGAAGGAATTGACATGACGTTTCAGCAAACCAGTACGGCGCGCGCCTCGAAATCGAGCCTCTTCCTGCGCAGTCAGATGCGCAACATCGCGCCGTTCGCGACCCTGATCCTGCTGCTGATCTTCTTCAGCATCGCCAGCCCGTCCTTCGCGACCATCGACAACGCCTCGAACATCCTCACCCAGATTTCGGTGACGGGCATCATGGCGGTCGGGCTGACCTTCGTCATCCTCTGCGGCGAGATTGACCTCTCGGTCGCTTCGATCGCCAATGCGACCGGCATCGTGGTGGCCTATTTCACGCTGCAGGAAAGCTATGTGAACATCGCCAACATCCCGGTCGCGGGCTGGCTGGCGGTGGCGCTGGCACTTGCTGCGTGCACCGGGCTTGGCCTGGTCAACGCCTTCGGCACGACCGTCATCGGTATTCCATCCTTCATCATGACGCTCGCCATGATGCAGATCGGCGCCGGCATCTCGGCGCTGCTGGTGCGCGGACAGATTGCCTATAACGTGCCGGATATCGTCTCGACGCTGGGCGCCAGCAATGTCGGAGGATTCCCGACCATCGCGCTGGTGCTGCTGGCCTTCCTGGTCGCGGGCCATGTGACGCTGACCTATACGCGCTTCGGCCGCTACATCTACATGGTCGGCGGAAATCGCGAGGCGGCGGAATATTCCGGCGTCAACGTCAAGCTGATCCTGGGCGCGGCGCTGGTGATCTGCGCCGTCTGCTCCGGCATCGCCGGCATGGTTGGCGTCGCGCATTTCGGCAGCGCCCAGCAGAACGAGTTCGATGGCTACCTGCTCGATGCGATCGCGGCGGTGGTCGTCGGCGGCACCAGCCTGTTCGGCGGACGCGGCGGCATCGGCAACACGATCGTCGGCCTCTGCGTGCTCGGCGTCCTCAACAACGGCCTCGATCACATCCAGATCGACAGCTTCCTGAAGATCCTGATCCGCGGCCTGATCCTGCTCGCCGCCCTGATCGTCAACGTCTACGTGCAGAACATCCGCAGCGTGGAACGGGCGGAGGGCGCATGAGGATCGGCAACCCCGCACCTTTACGCAGAATGACAGAAGGACAGAAGCGTTGACGTCAGACTCATCCTACCAACCGCGCTATGGCGCCGCCTATCCGAGCCTGGTGGACAGCGTCGTGCTCATCACCGGCGGCGGCAGCGGCATTGGCGAGGAGATCGTCCGCCAGTTTGCCCGCCAGGGCTCCAAGGTTGGCTTCCTCGACATCGTCGAGGAGCCGTCCCGCAAGCTGGTCGAGGAACTGACCGCCGAAGGCCACACGGTCCATTTCGAGAATGTCGACCTGACCGATATCGCCGCGACCCAGGCCGCGATCGGACGCATCCGCGACAAGTTCGGACCGATCGCGATGCTGGTCAACAACGCCGCGCACGACCAGCGCGCGACGATCGACGAGATCACGCCGGAGTTCTGGGATTCGCGCCAGGCCGTGAACCTGAAGCACCAGTTCTTCTGTTCGCAGGCGGTCTACAAGGACATGGCGGCGCTGGGCGGCGGCTCGATCGTCAATGTCGGCTCGTTTGCCTATATCGCCGGCGTCGAGGGGGTGACGCCCTACCTGGCGGCGAAATCGGGCGTCATCGGCCTGACCCGCGGCCTCGCGCGCGAACTCGGTCCGCACAATATCCGAGTCAATTGCGTGCTGCCGGGCTGGATCATGACGCAGCGCCAGCTGGACCTCTGGGTCACCCCGGAAGTCGAACAGGCGATCTTCACCCGCCAGTGCATCAAGCGGAAGATCTATCCGGCCGATATCGCCCGGGTAATCATGTTCTTCGCCTCGGACGAATCCGGCGCCTGCACCAATCAGAGCTATGTCGCCGACGGCGGCTGGACATGATCTGACGGACACACGGGCCATGCGGACGCGGCGATCCATGATAAGGAGCCGCGTCCGGTACGATCGGGCGTCTCTTTTCTGGATGGCGTCGTCTCTATGAACGTGAAGAACTCCTACACCCTGGCCGATGTGGCGTTGCGGGCGGAAGTCAGCGAGATCACCGTCTCGCGCGTGCTCCGCAACAAGGCCTCGGTCGCCGACAAGACGCGCGAGCGGGTGCTCGCCGTCGTCCGGCAGATGGGTTACGTGCCGAATCGGGTGGCCGGGACCCTGGCCTCGGCCGGCTCCAACCTGATCGGCGTCGTGCTGCCGTCGCTGTCGAACATCGTGTTCCCCGACGTGCTGCGCGGCATCCACGCCTCGCTCGCTTCGTCCGGCTATCAGCCGGTCATCGGGGTCACCGATTACGATATGAACACGGAAGAGGAACTGGTGGCGTCGCTGCTGTCGTGGCAGCCGGCCGCGATGATCGTCTCCGGCCTTCACCATACGGACTACACGGTGGCGATGCTGAAGCGCTCGGGCGTGCGCATCGCCGAACTGATGGATATCGATTCCCCGCCGCTCGACATCGCCGTCGGCATGTCGCATCGCCAGGCGGGCTATGACACGGCGATGCATCTCCACAAGCGCGGCTATCGCCGCTTCGGCTATGTCGGCCACGACCGCGAGCGCGACGAACGTGCCGCGCGCCGCTATGAGGGATTTCGCGAGGGGCTGCAGGCGCTCGGGCTGTCGCTGATCGGCGAGGCGACGCTGGACGGGCCGAGCTCGACCCAGGCCGGGCGCGAACTGCTCGGCCAATTGCTGGCCCAGCATGCCAATCTCGACGTCGTTGTCTTTTCCAATGACGACATGGCGGTGGGCGGGGTGTTCCATTGCTTCGCCGCCGGGATCAAGCCGCGCGAGGATCTGGCGCTGTTCGGCTTCAATGGGCTCGATATCGGCCAGGCGCTGCCGCAGCCGCTGTCGACGATCCTGTCGCGCCGCTTCCTGATCGGCAAGACGGCGGCCGAGATGATCCTCCAGAGCCCCGATTATCCGGGCCAGCCGACCATCTGCGACACCGGCTACGACATCGTCGAGGGCGAGACCGCCTAGGTCGTCTGCGGGCGCAACGGGATCCGGCTCAGGGTTTGACCGTCTCGATCGACGCGATCTTGTTGTCCGGGCGGAGGACGAGGTCGTACTGGACGTAGCGCGTGCCGTCGTCGCAGGTCACCCGCACGACGCGCCGCGAGGGTAGCGACAGCTTGGTGTTGACCGCCATGCGGCTGACCTCGTCGCACCAGTGGCCCGCTTGCCGGATCGCCCTGCCGGCCTGGCGTTCGAGCATACCTGCCTCGGCCAGGCTCGGAATGGCGACGGCCACGAGCGCCAGCGCAAGGACCGTTGATTTCGTGCGGCTGATTTGGCCCATCGCGAAGCCTGTCCCGGTTGTCAACCTGTCAGCCCGCCACGAGCCTCTCGGCCCGCGCGGATCCTTGAGAGATAGCACGGAACGGGGTTGATTCCGCTACGGCAATCATGCGGTTTCAGGGGTGCAGGAAGGCCTTGAACCAGTCGACGGCGACATAGGGGCCGAGCCCCCAGACCAACACCCAGGCCGCTGCGCCGACGACATTGGCCGACAGGAAATGCAGCCAGGGCATCGCGACCGCGCCGGCGATCAGTCCGTTCATCTGGCGCAGCACGACGACAAATCGCGCCGTCATCACGATCCAGATGCCGCGCTCTCGAAACAGCCCTTCGAGCTTGCCGAGCCGCTCGGGTGTCAGCTTGATCCAGCCGCCATAGCGCAGCAGCAGCGGGCGACCCCCGAAATGGCCGATCGCATAGCCGGTGCTGTCGCCGAGCACGGCGCCGCAGAAGGCGCCGATCAGGGCATGGGCGAGATCGACATCGCCCCGCGTTGCCAGCACGCCGATGGCGACCAGCGCGCTCTCGCCGGGCAATGGCGCGCCGAGCGCTTCGAAAAAGATGATGACGAAGATGGCGAAGCTGCCATAGGCCGCGATGTAGGGCTCGATCAGCGACAGACCATCCTGCATCCAGTGCATGCGTACCCTTTCTGTCTCTGTGGCCTTGCAGCCCCTTGCCTGCATGGCGCGTTCAACCTGCCGGAAACGCGGCCACTCCGCCAATCCGCGCCCGTCGGGATCATGGGCCGGAGCCACGACGCGTTTCCCATCTCTACAACTTTTCCTTGGTGCTGGGGCAAGTTCGCTATTCAATGGAAGCACTTGGGGAGGGCGCCCCTGGGAATCGGAGGACCGGCGACGTCGCCGACCTGGCAAGTTCCCGGGGCGCCAGCGTGGCGGAGGCTTGGATGCGCGCACTGGATGTCATGTGGGTCGGTCTTGGTGGCGGCGCGGGATCGCTGCTGCGCTGGTGGATCGGGCGGATCGTCGGCGAGCGCTATCGCGGCAGCTTTCCGCTGGCGACGTTCCTGATCAACGTCTCGGGCGCCTTCGTCATCGGCTACCTTTCCGTGCTGTTCTCCGTCGACTGGCGCGATCGCTATGGCACTGTGCTGAACGCCGGCGTGCTGACGGGCATCCTCGGCGGCTACACCACCTTCAGCAGCATGCAGCTCGACGCCGCCAAGCTCGCCGGCTCGGGCCGGGGGCAACTGGCGCTCGGCTATCTGCTTCTGTCGGTCGCCGCCGGTCTGATCGCCGCGGCGCTTGGCGCCGCGCTCGCGCGCGTCCAGGGTTGAGGGAGAAGGCTCATGATCAATCTGGTGGTCCTCGTCTTCGTCGGCGGCGCGATCGGCGCGATGGCGCGCGAATTCCTGATGCTCGGCGTTCCCGACCTCTCGGACGGCTTTCCGATGGCGATCCTGGTCGCCAACGTCGTCGCCGCCTTCCTGCTCGGGCTGGTAACCGGCCTGCACAAGCGGCGGGCGGTGAGCGACGACGTCAACACCATGGTCGGAACCGGCATCATGGGCGGGCTCTCGACCTTCTCCAGCTTCGTCTATGGCGCGGTCGTGCTGATGACCGCCTCGGCCTCGGGCGCAGTCGTTGCTATCGTCTACGTGCTGGTCAGCCTGGTGCTCGGTTACGCCGCCGTGCTGCTCGGCATGAAGCTGGGCGAGCGCGGCGCTTCCCAGCCGGGCTGAAACGCGCCCGGCGGGCAGGCCTCAGGCCAGCGTCGGCGGGGTGCTGACGCGTTCGGCCTGGTGCGGATGCGGCAGGATCCAGGGCTCCTCGACCGGCATCAGGGTCGATTCGGCCAGCAGGCGTATGCTGGTCTCATAGTCGGCCCGCAAGGCGATGAAGGCGGTGCGGCACTCTTCCCGGTCCGCCTTCAGCGGCAGGCCGATCTCCTTCAGCCGGTCGTAGAGATGATCGAAGTGCTCGATCAGCTGCGGATCGACGCTCTGGTGCGTCCAGGCATCGGCCGGGATCTTCGGGTTGAGCTCGATCGCGATGTTCTTCAGGGCGGCGCAGCCGATCTCGCGGCAGATGCGGGCCGATTCCGTGTGCTCCGCTTCCTGGCAGGCGGAGAGAAGCGAGGTCGCGTCGAGCACGGCAGCCGCGGCGCCGACCCAGCTTGTGCCGCGATAGATGGCCGGCACATAGGCGAGGATGGGCGAGATCGAATGGGTTTCCAGCACGCCGCGGAACCACTGCTCCCAATCCTGCCAGACCCCGGCGTGATGCTCGATCTGGCCGCTGCGCTGCAGGGATTCGATCAGGCTGGACGTGGTGG
This sequence comes from Kaistia defluvii, assembly GCF_040548815.1. NCBI lineage: Bacteria > Pseudomonadati > Pseudomonadota > Alphaproteobacteria > Hyphomicrobiales > Kaistiaceae > Kaistia > Kaistia defluvii. Next base: position 695,157 of record NZ_JBEPSM010000001.1, read on the forward strand.
GGCGACGGCCGGTGCGGGCATAGAGCCAGCCGACCTTGCGCTCGCGGATCTGGACCGCCGCCTGGTAGCCGGGAACGAAGGTGAACAGCAGGATGACGACGGCAAGCCCGATCGCCGCCTCGAAGATCGCGAGGAACTCGCCCGTCAGGCTCGGCGGCGTCTTGAAGCCGAGCGTGCTGAGGGCGGAGCCGCTGGCCGTGAAGGCGTAGCCCCAGTGCGTCTCGATCCCCAATCCCCAGAGGATCAGCGTGAAGGCGACCTGCACGAGCAGGAACCAGCTGACCACCGCGATGAAGATGAAGAGCGGCAGCACCCAGGCCTGGCGGCGCTGGGTCTGGCCGTAGTCCTTCGCATTGGCGACCATCGCGTGGACGATCGATACCGCGCCGAAGCGGGCGAACCGCTCGATGAAGTCGCGCTCGCGGCGGTTGATCAGCACCACGCGGACGATCGAGCGGAAATAGAGGAAGAGGGCGAAGAGGCCTACGAGAACGGCAAGGATGTGAAGCAGCGTATCCATCGGCGTCTATCCATTGTGCGAGGCAGGCACGGAAGGGGCGGGCGGGCCGAAACGATCGTGAAGCCTCTCGATCGTATCCGAACAACGCGTGGGCGCGATAGCTCCTGCAACCGGGCGTGGCGGGCGGAAACGAAAATGGTGGCGGCGCCTGTTCGCGCCGCCGCCATTTTGCGGGGTCCTGCCGTGCCGGCCGGATGGCCGGGCAGCCAGTTTAGCTGGTGAAGAACTTCTGCGTGCCATGCGCCTCGATGGCGCCGGCAACGCGCGCCAGCGCGTGGACATAGGCGGCGCTGCGGACGGTGATGCCGCGTTCCTGCGCCAGGGTCCACACGGCGCGGCCCTCGCGATCCATAGTATCCTGCAGGCGCGAGCGAACTTCCTCGGCCGTCCAGTAATAGCCCTGGCGGTTCTGCACCCACTCGAAATAGGAGACGGTGACGCCGCCGGCATTGGCCAGGATATCGGGCAGGACGACGACGTTCTTCTCGGCCAGGATCACGTCGGCTTCCGGGGTGATCGGACCGTTGGCGAGCTCCAGGATGACGCGCGCCATGATGGCCGCGGCGTTGTCCTTGTGGATCAGGTCCTCAAGCGCTGCCGGAACCAGGATCTCGCAATCGACCGCGGTGATCGTGTCGGCGTCGATGGCCGTGATGCCGTCCGAGCCGGCCAGCTGAAGCACCGAGCCGGTCTTCTTGGCGGCGAGCAGCTTGGCGACGTCGAGGCCGGCGTCGTTGTGGATCGCGCCCTTCGAATCCGAGACGGCGACGATCTTGTAGCCATCGGCGCCGAGGAGGCTGGCGATGTGCTGGCCGGCATTGCCGAAGCCCTGGATCGCGACGCGGGCGCCGGGCGTCAGGCCCAGTTCCGAGGCGAGATTGCGGACGAGATAATAGCCGCCGCGCGCGGTGGCGTCGTCACGGCCGAGCGAGCCACCCAGCGAGATCGGCTTGCCGGTGATGACGGCCGGCGTCGACTGGCCGACGATGGAGGAATACTCGTCCGCCATCCAGCCCATGATCATCGAATTGGTATAGACGTCCGGCGCCGGGATATCACGGTCGGGGCCGACGATCTTCGAGAAGGCCTGCATGTAGGCGCGCGACAGGCGCTCCAGTTCCGCCTTCGACAGCGAATGCGGATCGACGCGCACGGCACCCTTGCCGCCGCCATAGGGCAGGTTCATGACGGCGCACTTCATCGTCATCCAGAAGGCGAGCGTCTCGACTTCCTCGATGGTCGAATCGGGATGGAAGCGGATGCCGCCCTTGGTCGGGCCGCGCGTGTCGTCATAGCGGCAGCGCCAGGCCATGAAGGACTTCCGCGAGCCGTCATCCATGCGGATCATCAAGCGAACCTTGGTGGTTTCGCGCGGATATTTGAGCTTTTCGAGGACATCGCCGTCCAGGTGCAGGTGGGCTGCTGCTTCGTCGAGGCGCGTGAGAGCCTGGTCGAGCATGGTGGCGTCCGTCATCCCGGCATCGCTCCGCTTGTTGGTTGTCATGATTTTTCCCGCGTAGGTTGGCGCGGGGTTTATGACCCCTCAGGGAGCGGAGGGCAACAATTTGTGCTGCAGTTTAGAGCAATTGTGGCAATTCTGCGCAGGAGACTGCCTATAGGGGAGTCATATCGATTACGATTTATGCGCTGGGTCGCCATCCGGAGCGACGCAGCGGCATCCGGCCTTCCGCCAAGGAAGCGTCTGCCTAGCATCGGGGCAGATCATCTGCCTCTCCTAGCACACGCATAGCGTCATCGGCGGGGACGAAGCCCAGCAGAGTCGCGGCCCTTGCCATGCTCCAGGCCATGCCGGCATTGCCCGATACCGCATTGACCACGATCCCCGGCGCGGGCCAGCCGGCGGGGTCCGCGCGGAGAGCGGCGGCGAACACGCCGACAAGGTCCCGGTTCGAAAGCCACATGCCGCGGAACCAGGCGAGGTCGCGCCGGTCCGTCTCGTCCATCGCGTCGAGGCGGCTATGCGGCGTGCCGGATCCGGAGATGGTGGAGGGGTGGTTTTCGCCCGGCTGACACCAGCCGATGCGCAGCGCCACTGCCGTCATGCCGTCGCGCGCGGCAAGGGTGCAGCAGAGCCGTTCGCCCATCAGTTTGGCGACCGCATAGGGCGTGCTGTCGCTGCTGCCGCCATCATGGCGCCAGCGCGTGCCCGGCAGCGGCGGAAGCGCCTCGGTCAGCGCGCCCGGCGTCACGGCGATGTCGGTCTCCTTGTAGCCGCCCATCACATGGTTGGAGCTCGCGAACACGAAGCGCCGGACGCCGGAGCCGGCGGCAGCGGTGGCGAGCAGGGCGGTCATGTCGAAGGAGAGGGCGGAATCCGTCCAGTCCGCTTCGGGATAGGGGTTCTGCGCAGCGAGATGGATAACGGCGTCGACCGAGGCAAGGGCATCGCGCCAGCGGCGGTCGCCGCCATCGCGCAGATCCGCCTCGATGCAGGCGAGGCTGGCATGCGCCGGCGGCTCGATTGGGTCGAAGCGTCGATCCAGAGCCACCAGCGCCTGGCACCAGGGTTCGGCGCCCAGTCCGGCGATCAGCTTGCGGGCGAGGTTTCCGTTGCCGCCGGTGATGGCAATGCGCATGGCGTGGATCCGGGTTTGGGAAGGGGCGCGCTACATGCGGCCGCCATCACCCGCCAGATTGGCGGTGATGCGGTCGCGGGTGATGAAGTTATGCGCCGACATCGCCGCCTCGGCGGCGGCGAGATCGCCGTGGCGAATGGCGTCGAGGATGGCGCGATGGTCGGCCTTGATGCGGATCGCCGCTTCCAGCTCGCGGAAATAGTGGACCCGCATGATGTGCAGATGCACATGCAGATTGCCGTAGAGTTCTTGGAGCCGGTGGTTGCCGCCGGATGTCACGATGGCGCGATGGAAGGCGCGGTCCCATTCGGTGAACCGGTCGTAATCGACATAGACGTCGCCGGCGGTGGCCGCTTCCATCGCCTCGCAGGCTTCCTCCAGCGTTCTCGCAAGCGCCACGTTGCGCCCCTCCCGGATTGCCATACGGATGCCGTGCAGTTCGACCGCTTCGCGCACCTCGAAGATCTCGCGGACATCGTCTGTTGTCAGCGCGCGCACATAGCAGCCGCGCCGCGCCCGGATCTCGACCAGCCCTTCGGCGGCCAGCCGCTTCATGGCGTCCAGCACCGGTGTCCGGCTGACGCCGAGTTCCGCGGCGACGAGATCGATCGGGATCTGCTGGCCGGTTTCCAGCTCGCGCCGGAGGATGCGCATGCGGATGGCGGCATAGGTCTGCTCGCCCAGATCGGCATGCATCAACGGCTCGAAGCCGATGCCGGCCGGCGCGGTGACAGGGGCGGGAGAGGATTTTTCGCGGGGCAAATCAGGCCTTCGAGGCAGGTAGGATGTTGGCTTGACACCTAACATGTAAAATTTTACGGATCAATTCGTTCGGCATTCCCATAAAGGTTCACGATCTTGAAGCAGGCACTGGTTACCGGCGGAGCGCGCGGCATCGGCTATGGCGTGGCCGAGGCGCTGCTCGCTGCCGGCTATACCGTCACCGTCACCGGGCTCAGCGAGGTGGAAGTCGCCGCCGTGCCGAAGCGCGAGCATCTCGCCGCGATCGTGCTCGACGTGACCGACCAGACGTCCGCCGATGCGGCGATTGCCCGGTTCGACCGGCTGGATGCGCTGGTCAACTGCGCCGGCGTGCTGTTTCGGGGCCAGGAATATGACATGGCAGTGTTCCAGAAGGTGATCGACGTGAACCTGACCGGCACGATGCGCATGTGCGTCGGCGCCAGGCCCCTGCTGGCGAAGCAGGGCGGCGCCATCGTCAATACCGCGTCGATGCTGGCGATCTTCGGCGGGCCGCTGGTGCCGGCCTATACGGCCTCGAAGGGCGGCGTCGCGCAATTGACCAAGGCGCTCGGCGTCGCCTGGGCCGAGGAGGGCATCCGCGTCAACGCGGTGGCGCCTGGTTGGGTCGCGACCGAAGTCACGCGCGGCATCGTCGAGGATCCGGTGCGATCCGCCGGCATTCTCGGCCGCACGCCCATGAAACGCTGGGGCGAACCCCGCGATATCGGCGACGTCGTCGCCTTCCTTTGTTCCGACGCCGCCCGCTTCATGACCGGTACGGTCGTGCCGGTCGACGGCGGCTATGCCTCGGTTTGAGACGAGAGAGTGAGACGATGAGCGACAACACCACGGTCAACCATTCCGGCCTCGAAACCGACGCGGATTCGAAGCGCATCCCCTATCGGCATCCGCAGCCGAAGGAATCCTTCCCCGAGATCGTCATTCCCAACGCGATCCCGACTGACGAGCGGCTCTGGGTGCCGCAGCAGGAAAACGTCTGGTTCCGTCCGCTCTGCTTGTCGGCAAGCCGGGGCTACTGGATGAACCTGCTTCGGGTGCGGAAGTCGGGCGTGCTGTCGCGCCACCGCCATCCGCAGCCGGTGCATGGCTGGGTGCTGAAGGGCAGCTGGCACTATCTGGAGCACGACTGGACGGCGGAGGAGGGCTCCTATGTCTACGAGGCGCCGGGCGAGACGCACACGCTGGTGGTCGAGCCGCATGTGACCGAGATGATCACACTGTTCCAGGTCAATGGCGCGATGATCTATGTCGATCCCGACGGCGCCGTGCAGGGCTATGAGGACGTCTTCACCAAGATCGACCTCTGCCGCAAGCACTACACCGATGTCGGCCTCGGCGAGGGCTATATCGACCAGCTGATCCGGTGAGCTCGATTATCTGAAGGGTGATTGGCCAAGTGCCCGGGCAAAAATTCGAGTGATCGGAGCGCTGATAGGGCAGTTTCGCTGGAGCCTCCTTCGAGGCCCGGCTTTGCCGGGCACCTCAGGATGATGGCCGGGGATTACAGGAGGAAGAACGAGGGTTTGAACTCTGCCGCAGCTTCCTCAACCATCATCCTGAGGTGCTTCGCGCAGCGAAGCCTCGAAGGAGGATCCAATGGAACGCCTTCGCATCGGCACGATACCTAGGTGGGAAGCTCTTCCGCCCCAAAAACCCAAAAAAAGGCCGGCACCTCGTGATGCCGGCCTTTTGCATTCGTAACGAACCTAGCGGATCGGCGGGGCGTACTGGATGCCGCCTAGCGACCAGAGCTGGTTCAGGCCGCGCGGGATGCCGAGCTTCGAGCCGACGCCCAGATTGCGCTCATAGACCTCGCCGTAGTTGCCGACCTTGGCGACGATGTTGATCGCCCAGTCGTTGGAAAGACCGAGCTTTTCGCCGAAGGCGCCGTCCGTGCCGACCAGGCGCATGACGTCGGGCTTCTTCGAGGCCTTGGCCTCGTCGACGCGTTCCGACGAGACGCCCAGTTCTTCGGCATTCAGCATGGCGTTGTGGACCCAAGCCACCAAAGCGCGCCATTTCGGGTCGTCCTGGCGCACGACGGGGCCGAGCGGCTCCTTGGAGATCACGTCGGGCAGGATGATGTGGTCGGCCGCGTCTTCCAGCGCCGCGCGCTCGGAATAGAGCTGGGACACGTCGGTGGTCAGCACCGCGCACTTGCCGGTCTTGTAGTTCTCGAGCGATTCCGCCGGAGTGCTGGCCGAGATCGTCGTGAACTTCATCGAATTGGCGGTGAAATAATCCGCGAAGTTCTCTTCGCTGGTCGTGCCGCTCTGGACGCAGACGGTCGAGCCGTCCAGCTCCAGCGCCGAGACCTTGCCGCTGTCGCGCTTCACCATGAAGCCCTGGCCGTCATAATAGGTGACGCCGACGAAGGCGAGCGGCAGGTCCGTCTCGCGCGACATCGTCCAGGTGGAGTTGCGTGACAGCAGGTCGACCTTGCCGTCCTTCAGCGCGTCAAAGCGCTCGGCCGCGGAGAGTGGCACATAGGTCACCTTCTCCGGATCGTCGAAGATCGCGGTGGCGACGGCGCGGCAGAAATCGACGTCGAAGCCCGTCCATTTGCCGTTTGCGTCGGCATTGGAGAAGCCGAGCAGGCCCTGGCTGACGCCGCAGACCAGATTGCCGCGCTGCTTGACCGTATCGAGCGTTCCGGCTTGGGCCGCGACGGCCGAGCCAAGCGTCGCGGCGAGAGCCAGCGTCGCGACGCGCAGGGAAAGAACCCCAGGAAACATAGTCGCCCCTCCGAAGATGGTTCGTGGAAGTCACCCCGGAAGAGGCGACCGGATAGCCGCTGTCAGAGCTTGGCCTGCTGGCGAACGATCACCTTGGTTCCGACCGGCACGCGGTCGAACAGGTCGATGACGTCGTTGTTCACCATGCGGAAGCAGCCCGACGACAGCGCATGGCCGATCGTCTGCGGCTGGTTGGTGCCATGGATGCGGTAGATGGTATCGCCGAGATAGAGCGCGCGGGCGCCCATCGGGTTGCCTTCGCCGCCGGCCATGAAGCGCGGCAGATAGGGCTGGCGCTGGATCATCTCCGCCGGCGGCCGCCAATCGGGCCACTCCGCCTTGCGCGAGATCTTCAGCAGGCCCGACCATTGGAAGCCGTCGCGGCCGACACCGACGCCATAGCGGATGGCGCGGTTGTCCGGCTGCACCAGATAGAGGAAGCGCTCATCCGTGTTGATGACGATCGTGCCCGGCGGCTCGTTGGAGCGGAAATAGACCGGCTGCGGCCGGAATTCCGGCGGCAGCAACGATTCCTGCTTCGTCGGGACGACGCCCGGCTGCTCGTTGATGTTGAGCATGTCGCGAATGCCGGCCTGGGCAGGCAGCGCGGGCGCCAGCGCCACGGCGGCGGCACAGCCGAGCAGGGCGAGCGACAGGGGACGTTTCAGCCACTGGATAAGACGGGCCGCTTTGTCTCGCATGGGGGACCTCGAACGCTGGAGAGGCGATTGGGGGGAGGGCCCGGCCGGCGCCGGGCCCGAAATCAGCCGGAAGCCGGGCGGGCCGGTGTGGCGGCCGGAGCCGCCTGAGCGCAGCGCACGAACACCATGGTGCCGTAGCGCGCGGTGACGCTGGGGTCGACCCAGGGCGCGACGATGACGCCATCCTGGAACGACGTGATCTGGCGGTCTTTTGGCATGCCGGCGGGGCCGGGCGGTCCGATATAGACGCGGCCGCTGGCATTCTTGAGCACGACTTCGCTCGGCTGCGACTGGTCGGCCAGATACATCATCACGCCGTTATTGGGTCCGCGCGTGATGACGTAGGGATTGCTGCAGTAGCGGCGCGCCTCGTTGATCGTGCGCGGCAGGTCTTTTTCCTCGCGGAAGGAGCCGAGGCCCCAATTGCCGACGAGATCCTCGGTGGTGATCGAGACGTTCGGCGTGGCCGGCGCGACGGACGGGGACACCCGCTCCGTGACCGATGCGCAGCCGGAAATGGCAAGAAGCGCCGCGGCGCCGGCCAGCCAGGTCGCGGCGTGGCGCGGGCTGCCTCCGGCGGGGGCTCCCGCTCCCGATGTCGTTGCTGTTGGTTCCATGCGTCTCCCCCTTGCCGCGGTACCCAGGCAACTCCCCCGGTAAACCGCGGCTGTTCACGCCAAGGCAGCACGTGATTCTGGACAGCATGATGGCGGGCATGTGGCGGGGAATGCAACTGCCGCCACAAACCTTGCGCGGGGCGCTATTCTGCCGGGCGGGCGGCCGGAAGCGGCAGCATCGGCGCCCGCCGCAGCGGGTCGACCTTCTTGATCGGGCCGGCCTTCGGCGCCCCCGGCAAGGTGCGCCAGTTGACGCCGGCGATCGTCACGATCCGGCTGCCGCGGAAATCGGCTTCGCTGCGGATATGGCCGTGTTCCGACATATAGGTGAGCAGCCAGCGGCCACGCGAGGGCGACCGGCTGCCATAGGCGTTGGCGAGTGCTTCGTCCGTCGGGCAGGGGGCCTCTTCCCGGGCGGCGCGGGCAAGCAGCAGGAAGACGCCCTGCATCTCCTCCGGCAGGCTTTCGGCGACGGCCAGAACCTGCTCCCAGGCATCGTCGCCCTTGTCCGAGCTGACGCCGGCACGCGCCAGCGCCAGGCGCTTGCGGAAGCTCGGCATGTCCTGGCCATAGGTGCCAAGCTTCTTGATGCGGCAATGGAACAGGAAGTCCTGGTAGATCGACGGCGCCGGGCGGAACGCCGTGTCCGGGTCCGACATGATCTCGGCATAGACGGAATCCAGCAGTTCCTGCTTCTCGGCTTCCGTCCGCGTGTCGAGTTCGGCTTCCGGAGTCGTGTCGAGCGGGCCCGAGATCTCGATCTCGCGCAGCAGTTCCGCCGTGCCCCGGGCGCGGGACTGGCTGGGAGCCGGCATAGGCAGCAGGTCTGCCTCGCCTCCGACGAAGATCAGGTCCTGCATTTCGGCCTGCGGCATGTCGGGAAGCGGCATCAGCACGGGGCGGCCGCTGCGCCCGGCCGTATCCACCGCGCCGATGCGCAGCGGAATCGGCTTGCGCGACAGCGCCGGGCCGAGCGCGATGAACTGGCCGGGGTCGAGATCGCGAAAACCTTCGGCCTGGCGGCGATCCATGCCGAGCAGGTCGGCGGCGCGTGCCATGTCGATATCGAGGAAGGTGCGGCCCATCAGGAAGTTCGACGCTTCCGCCGCGACGTTCTTGGCGAGCTTGGCGAGGCGCTGGGTGGCGACGATGCCGGCCAGTCCGCGCTTGCGGCCGCGGCACATCAGATTGGTCATGGCGCCGAGCGACAGGCGGCGCGCCTCGTCCGAGACTTCACCGGCCACGGCGGGCGCAAAGATCTGCGCCTCGTCGACGGTGATCAGCATCGGATACCAGACGCTGCGGTCGGCGTCGAAAAGCCCGTTCAGGAAGGCGGCGGCGCAGCGCATCTGCTCTTCCGCGTCGAGGCCTTCCAGATTTAGCACGACGGAGGCGCGATGCTGCCGGATGCGCAGCGCGATCCGCTGCAATTCGCTGGGGCTGCGCTCGGCGTCGACGACCGTGTGGCCGAAACGCTCCGAGAAGCTGACGAAATCGCCCTCGGGATCGATGATCGCCTGCTGCACCATGCCGGCGCTCTGTTCGAGCAGGCGGCGCAGGAGATGGGATTTGCCGGAGCCGGAGTTTCCCTGCACCAGCAGGCGGGTCGAAAGCAGTTCCTCAAGGTCGAGAAGGGCGGGCTGGCCTGCCGTGTTCGTCCCGAGTTCGATTCCAGCTTTCATAGTGCTCCACATCGCCTTTTTCCGCCTGGCCATCCTAGCATGGGAGGCCGAGGCGTCCGGTCGCCTCATCGGAACTCCACAGGAGATCCCATCGCGCAAAACGCGCAATCCGCCGGCTACCTGCGCAACCTGCGTGGTCCGGCGCCCAAGCGCGCGAACCTCCATCTCAGAGATCGTTCAAGGAGGAATGGTACGCCCTAGGGGAGTCGAACCCCTCTCTCCACCGTGAAAGGGTGGCGTCCTAACCGATAGACGAAGGGCGCAGCGATGCGCGTTATAGGTAGCTCCCTTGAGCCTGACAAGCTCAAGTCTTGATCCCGACACCCGATCAAGATGGGTGGTGCGCCCTAGGGGAATCGAACCCCTCTCTCCACCGTGAAAGGGTGGCGTCCTAACCGATAGACGAAGGGCGCGGCGAGGCGGGTTATAGGCGGCAAGCCCCGGAGTGACAAGACCGTTTGCGGGTCTTGTTTTCCGCCTGTGGATAGAGTGCCGCCTCATCGCTGAGGCGGCACGGATTGGCTGCTACCACTTGCCCGTATTCGGCATCGAGGCCCAGGGCTCCTGCGGCGGCAGCGGATCGCCGGCCTGGATCAGCTCGATCGAGATGTTGTCGGGCGAGCGGACGAAGGCCATGTGGCCGTCGCGGGGCGGGCGGTTGATGACGATGCCAGCCTTCTGCAGCTTGTCGCAGAGCGCGTAGATGTCCTCGACCAGATAGGCGAGGTGACCGAAATTGCGGCCTTCGCCATACACTTCTGGGTCCCAGTTGAAGGTCAGTTCGACCTGGGCGGCCTCGTCGCCGGGCGCTGCGAGGAAATACAGCGTGTAGCGGCCCTTCTCATTGTCGATGCGGCGCACCTCGTTCAGGCCGAGCTCCTTGTAGAAGGCGATCGACTTGTCGACGTCGGTGACGCGGACCATGGTGTGGAGATACTTCATTGGCGCGTTGTCCTTTCCCAGATGTTCCCGATCAGGAGCCGTGCCGCCGATTGGGGCCGGTCCGTCATATGGCACCGACACCATAGACTCCGGCGGCGCAAACAGAAACCCGCCCGCCGCCCCTGCGGTAGTCCTTAACCGGCGTTAACGGAAATCCCCGGTTGTGGCCGGGATGTCACTGGTCACGCTTCGATCCGATGTTATTCTCATGCGGGGATTCGGTCGCAACATCGCCGCAATGGCGGTATCGCGCGATCGGCCATGTGAAAATGACGGCCTCGTTAGAAGGCCTATCGGGGGCCGACAAGATGGGTTCCAAGAACAGCGCTGAACCATCGTCCGCCGAAAGGCGCGAGGACGAAGGCGGGCTGGATCTGGTCGAAGTAGCGGGCTCGATCAAATGGTTCGATGCCTCGAAGGGCTATGGCTTCATCCTGCCCGACGATGGCTCGCCGGATATTCTGCTTCATGTGACCTGTCTGCGCCGCGACGGTTTTCAGACCGCCTATGAAGGCGCCCGCATCGTTTGCGAGGTCACCCAGGGCCAGCGCGGGCTGCAGGCGTTTCGCGTGCTCAGCATGGATGATTCGACAGCGGTCCATCCGGCCCAGGTCGGTCCGCCGCGCACCCACACCGTCATCGTGCCGACCAGCGGCCTCGAGCGCTGCATCGTCAAGTGGTTCAACCGCGTCAAGGGTTACGGCTTCGTCACGCGGGGCGAAGGCACGGAGGATATCTTCGTCCATATGGAGACGCTCCGCCGCTATGGCCTGACGGAACTCCGTCCGGGCCAGACCGTGCTGGTGCGCTTCGGCGACGGCGACAAGGGACTGATGGCTGCCGAAATCCGCCCGGATGACGGCTCCGGCCCGTCGTCGCACTGATCGCCGTGGCGCAATCCCGCTCCCGCTTTTCTCCGTTGCGCACCCTCGGGGCGGCGCTCGCCTTCGGGCTGGCCCTGGCCAGCGGGGCCTTGGCGGCGGACAAGCCGGGCGAGATCCAGGTCAAGACCCGCACGGGCACCCACGCGATCACAGTGGAATGGGCCGTCACCCCGTCGCAGCGCGAGCGCGGCCTGATGGGGCGCGAGAAGATGGCTCCCAATCACGGCATGCTGTTCGATTTCGGCAATGAGCAGCCGCTCTATTTCTGGATGAAGAACACGCCGCTCTCGCTAGACATGATCTTCATCAAGGCGGACGGTCGCACCTCGCGCATCGAGCGGGGCGCGAAGCCCTTTTCGGAGGACCTGATTCCGGGCGGCGCGCCGGCGCGCTACGTGCTGGAGATGGTGGCCGGCAGCGCCGATCGACTGGGGCTGGCGCCCGGCGATCGTTTTATCATTCCGAAGCCCTGAATCGGATCTGCGTCGAAGATGCGCTGTTGAGGCCGCCATTTGTCGGCTTGCAATGCCTTGAAGACCCGGGGCGGACCGTGTAATCCACCCCAGTCGAAGAATGTCGGGGCATAGCGCAGCCTGGTAGCGCATCTGGTTTGGGACCAGAGGGTCGTAAGTTCGAATCTTACTGCCCCGACCATTCGACCGAAGAGATCCCATGGAGGCGAGCTGACAATGGTTGCGCGTATCTTCAAGCCGGCACGGAATGCGATGCAGTCGGGCAAGGCGAAGACCGAGCGTTGGACGCTTTCCTACGAGCCGGAAATCCCCGTCTCCGTCGAGCCGCTGATGGGCTACACCTCGTCCTCCGACATGAACCGCCAGATCAAGCTGCAGTTCGACACGCAGGAAGAGGCCGTGGCCTATGCCGAGAAGAACGGCATCCCCTACCAGCTGATGCCGGCGCAGTCGGACACGCGCAAGAAGATCTCCTATTCGGACAATTTCAAGTTTGGCCGCCTGCAGTCCTGGACGCACTGACCCAGCCTCGGCGCCGTCCGGACGGATGTGCCGAGACGATTGGCCCCGTAGCTCAGCTGGATAGAGCAGCCGCCTTCTAAGCGGCAGGTCGCTGGTTCGAGCCCAGCCGGGGTCGCCAAATATATCAATGACTTAGACGGAAATCCTGCGCCATTCCGAATGGGCAGGCCGTAGTTCGTTCCGAAGCGTTCCCCAATCCTAGGCATTGGCGGCGCTTCCTATGCGCTGGTGACGCCGACGCATCGAGCGCTTTCGCCCGCCACCCCAAGCCATCCTGAGAGCCAAGACGCGGCCGTTCGAACTGGGGTGCCCGCCGGCACCTGGCAGGGGGCCGGCGGGCTGCGAGCTTCAGTCGGCTAAGGGGCCCATCTGACGAACGCGCTCGGAGCTTAGCTATGTCTGCCGCAGCGTCAACCTTGAGTAGAGCGCTGACGCGCTAGACCTCGCGCGTCGCGCACCCGGGGGGCAGCACCTTCTGGAGTAGGGTGCGCTTGTCTGCTCAGCCCTTAGCCTGCGGCCCGGAGCGCCTCCAGCACGATCGAAAACGCGGCGGAATGCTGTCTTCTGCTGGGGTAGTAGAGGTGGTAGCCGGAGAAAAAGGGGCACCAATCGTCCAGGACCTGGACGAGTTCGCCGCGGGCACGCGCATCGATCACCAGGCTTTCCGGAATGTAAGCAACGCCCAGCCCGGCCACGGCTGCATCGACCATGGCGATCGAACTGTTGAAGGTCAGTTGGCCCTCGACCCGCACGCGGAGATTTCTGCCATCCTTGGCAAACTCCCATGCGTAGAGACCGCCGGATCGCGCCTGTCGGTGGTTGATGCAATTATGCCGGACCAGATCCTGCGGTGAATCGAGCGGGGGATGGCTGTCGAGATACTCGGGCGACGCCACCGCCACCAGGCGCCAGTCGGGGCTGATACGAGCGGCCACCATGTCCTTGTCGAGACTTTCCCCCAGCCTTACCCCGGCGTCGAAGCGTTCCTCCACGATGTCGCGAAAGCCGTTTTCGATGCTGAACTCTACGCGGATGTCCGGATAGGCTTTCAGCATCGGTTTGAGTTTGGGCCAGACGATCCAGTCGAGCGCATGGTCGGAAAGTGTCAGCCGAACGTTGCCGGACGGCTTGTCCCGAAAGGCCGTCAGGGCTTCGATTTCTCTTTCTATATCCTCGATCCGCGGTGCCAGGGTTTGCAGCAGCTGCTCGCCGGCTTCGGTCAGAGAGACGTTGCGCGTCGTGCGGGTGAGCAATCGCAGGCCGAGGCGCTGCTCGAGCTGCTTGATGGTATGGCTGAGAGTCGATTGAGATGAGCCCAGCTTGGATGCTGCCTTCGTGAAGCTGCGCTCCTGGGCGACAGCCATGAAGGCCAGCATGTCATTCAAATCCTGCCGCTGCATGGCCATCCCATTCATATCGAGCATCGATAGGTTCAAGCGAATTATACCCTCTAATCAAGGGGAATGAGGCGGTCTACCTTCCGCGCAACGATTTGCAGCGGATGGCAGGATGACCACGCACGTAGATAGCGCACCTACATCGAGACCCCGGGCGGCCTGGGGCGCGGTCTTTTCCATGGCCCTGTGCGTCGCGACGCTCATCGCCTCGGAATTCATGCCGGTGAGCCTGCTGACGCCGATATCAGCCGATCTAGGCATCACCGACGGGCAGGCTGGCCAGGCGATATCGGTCTCGGGAATGTTCGCAGTGGTCTCCAGCCTGTTCGCCGCGCAGCTCACCCGCCATATGGACCGTCGCCAGGTCATCCTCGGCTTTTCCGCATTGCTTGTGGCCTCCGGAGCCCTTGTCACCTTGGCGCCGGATTATCTCTGGCTGATGGTGGGGCGCGCGCTGCTCGGACTTGCCATAGGCGGCTTCTGGGGCATGTCCACGTCGATCGTCATGCGGCTGGTGCCAACCGAGGACGTGCCGCGCGGCCTCGCCATGCTCAATGCTGGGAATGCCGTTGCCGCAACTGTTTCGGCGCCATTGGGCAGCTATCTCGGCGACATCATCGGCTGGCGCGGCGCGTTCTTCTTCGTGGTTCCGCTGGCCGTGCTGGCCTTCGTCTGGCAATGGATCGCCCTGCCGTCGCTCCCTTCCCGCGCAACCGACAGCACTGGGAATGTCTTCCGCTTGCTCCGGCGTCGTCCGGTGGCTCTGGGCATGGCGTCGATCACCCTTCTCTTCATGGGTCAGTTTGGCCTGTTCACCTATCTCCGTCCCTTTCTGGAAGGTGTGACGGGCGTTTCCGTCCCAGGGCTTTCGACAATTCTCCTGGTCATGGGCCTCTCCGGCGTGGCCGGCACCTGGATGATCAGCCATGCTCTGCGTACGCGCCTGTTCAGCGTCCTCATTGCCATCCCGCTCGTGATGGCTGCGATCGCCGTGGCGTTGGTCGCCTTTGGTACCTTGGCGCTGCCGGTTGCTCTGTTGCTGCTGCTTTGGGGCATTTTCGGCACAGCCGCGCCGGTTGGCTGGGGCGCCTGGCTGGCGAGGACGCTGCCCCGCGATGCCGAGGCTGGTGGCGGCCTGCAAGTGGCGCTGATCCAGTTCGCTATCACGGTGGGTGCGGCGGGTGGCGGTCTGCTGTTTGACCGGGCCGGCTGGTGGGCGCCTTTCCTCTTCGCGGCCGTGCTGCTCTGCGGCTCCTCCATTCTTGCCTATGCCGCCTTCCGCGCCAGTTCAGGATCGGCACCATGAATGCCGACAAAATCACGCGCCGCTCGCTGGTTCGAGCTGCGCTGGCGGCGAGCGCAATGCCGCTTCTGGCGAAGGCACAGGAAAGAACGCTGAACAGCCATCAGGAGCCGACCGACATGCGCGTGCGCTTCAGCTTCGCCGGGCGGACCATGATGGCGACGCTCCATGACAGCCCTTCCGCCCGCGACTTCTATTCCATGCTGCCGCTCGATCTCATCATCCAGGATTTCGGCGGCAACGAGAAGATCGCCCACCTTCCGCGAAAGCTCACCGAACAGGGGTCCGGCCCCTTCGGCAACGAGCAGCCCTACGACCTCTGCTACTACGTTCCGTGGGGAAACCTCGCCATGTTCTATGCCGACTACCGCCACCCGGATCTTATCCGCCTGGGGCGGTTCGATGAGGGACGCGAGGCTCTCCACGTCGCCGGGCAATTTCCGCTCCGCATCGAAATCGCCTCCCCACCAGCACCAACAGACAGGAAACTTCCATGATCAAGGACAAGGTCATCATCATCACCGGCGCCTCCTCGGGCATCGGCGAGGCCAGCGCTCGGCTGCTGGCCAGCAAGGGCGCAAAGATCGTGCTGGGAGCCAGGCGCATCGACCAGCTCCAGCGCATCGCGGAAGAGATCGAGGCAGCCGGCGGACAGGCGGTCTACGCGAAACTCGACGTCACCAGTCAGGCCGACAACGACGCCATCGTTTCCCTTGCCAAGGACAGCTTTGGACGGCTCGACGCCACCTTTCTCAATGCCGGGCTGATGCCGAACTCGATGCTTTCCGCGCTCAAGACCGATGACTGGCACCAGATGGTCGACGTCAACATCAAGGGGGTGCTGAACGGCGTCGCTGCGGTGCTGCCGACGTTCACGGCGCAGAAGGGCGGGCACATTCTCGCCACCTCGTCCGTAGCCGGGCTCAAGGCCTATCCGGGCGGCGCAGTCTATGGCGGCACCAAGTGGTTCCTGCGCGACTTCATGGAGGTGCTCCGGATGGAATCCGCCATGGAAGGCACCCATATCCGCGCGACCACAATCTATCCCGCCGCCATCAACACGGAACTGCTGCACACCATCAGCGACAAGGGCGTCGCCGACGCCATGGGCGGGCTCTACGCCAAATATGGAATCTCCGCGGATCGCATAGCGCGCGTTGTGGAATTCGCCATCGATCAGCCGGACGATACCGTGATCAACGAATTCACCGTTGGGCCGGCCAACCAGCCGTGGTGATGGCATAGAGGTCGTCAGGCGCGAAAGCGCAGGGCTTCGATTCACTTTGCGAAAGCGGGTGAGAGTCGGTCGACCTCGTCGCCGTCCTCCGTGACGGCGCATCTGGCGGTGACAGTCTCGGTCCCGGCAGGCGGATCGCGCATCCGGCGCCACGTTACCGCAAGCATGGCCAGACATCGCGCCATCGGCAGCGCCACGTCGCGCATCCCCGGTTGATACGTCAGAGGTCAGGCGGGGTTTATCCACAGGGGCTCGGCGCGAAGCGCTTCCGGACCAGCGCAATCGAGGCCGGGCCTGGAGCCGCGAAAAGTAGAGTCGGCACTTCCCTATCTTTCCCCGTGGTAAAAAGAAAAATCGCGCGAGAGCACAATATTTATTGGCCTGCTCGCGAATATTTTGGCCAAATCGAGTGATTTTATCCGGGTGTTTCAAATATTTTATAAGATTTACAATCGCACGTTGGCTATAAATATACTTGCATCTCGAACTTAAGATTTATTAGGTCTTGCAGTTTTCAAATTGAGTTGGTCACGAATTGTTTCGTGCGACTGATTCATGACTGGTCATGTGGCGGAATCGGCTAGCGTGCTCTGGCAAGCCAAAGGAGCCACCATGAAGCGCCTGCGTCCGACACCGTTAACGCCGATCCTGTCGGTGGCACTTGCCGTGTTTGCCACGTCGGCAGGCGCGCAGAGCCTCGACAGCTTCGGGGTGCTGGCGGGTTCCACCGTCACCAATACCGGCCCCACGATCATCACCGGAAACGTCGGCGTCAGCCCCGGCTCGGCCATCACGGGCCTCGGCACCACTGCCAGCCCGGGTGTGGTCAATGGGACACTGCATTCCAATGATCAGGTTGCCATCGATGCGAAGATCGAGCTCGAGACCCGGTACAACGACCTCTGGAATCGGCCGGCCACCCAGGATCTGACGAACCAGGACCTGGGCGGGAAGACGCTCACCGCTGGCGTCTATCACTTTGATACATCGGCTTCGCTGAACACGCTGGGCGGCCCTCTGACGCTCGACGCGCAAGGCAACCCCAATGCGGTGTTCATATTCCAGGTCGGCAGCACACTAACCACCGACAGTGCGTCGGAGGTCAGGCTCATCAACGGTGCCCAGGGCGGCAACGTCTATTTCGTGCTCGGGTCGTCGGCGACACTCGGCACGACCTCGACGTTCCAGGGCCAGATTCTGGCGCTCGCGGCCATTACGCTCACCACCGGCGCCAACATCAATTGCGGAGCCGTCTGGGCCCAAACGGCAGCCGTGACCCTGGACACCAACAACATCACGGTGTGCGTGCTGAAGCAGATGACCGCTGGCGAGGTGATCGGATCCGACGCCACGGACAACCAGGAAGCCGTTGCGGGGGCGATCGACGATTACGTGACCCGCGGTGGCGTGCTGCCGCCCGGATTCCAGGACCTCGTCGACTTCCTCTCGCCCGCCGAACTGGCGGAGGCGTTCACGCAGCTCTCGGGGGAGGTCGCGACCGGCGTGGCACCAACCGGGATCCAGGCCATGAACTCCTTCCTGAATCTGGTGCTTCAGCCGGGCTACGGCAACGGGCGCAGGCCCGCGCCGACCCCGGCGGAGACTCCCAGCACGGTGAGGGTGCTGGGCTACGCCACGGCAAGCGCGTCCGTGGGAAGCGCGGCTTTCGCAGCGCTGGACCCGTCGCGCGTCATTCCCGACCCGCGCCGCTGGGAGTTCTGGGCTGGAGGCTATGGCGGCAACAGCAAGACGGACGGGGACTTCTCGGTCGGAAGCCATGAGCGGACGTCGACCCTTCGCGGCTTCGCCGTTGGCGCTGACCACAAGATCAGCCCGGACACCGAGATCGGGTTCGCGGTAGGAGGCGGCAACACCGATTTCGACCTGGCAAACTGGCTCGGGGGCGGACGGAGCAACATGGTGCAGGCGGCCGTCTATGGCCGAACCAACTTTGACAAGGCCTATTTCACGGCGGCGCTCGCCTACGCCTATCATGACGTCTCGACCGACCGGTCCGTGACCGTCGCGGGCTATGATCAGTATGCCGCGGAATTCGCCGCCCATAACGGCGCCGTGCATATCGAAGCCGGCTATCGCGCCGACTGGCTGACGCCCTATGCGGCCTTGCGCGTGCAGGCCATTCGCACGCCAGCCTATCGCGAGAGCACCGCGGTCGGCGCCTCGACTTTCGCGCTGGCCTACGAGGCGAATACGACCACCTTCGCGCGCGTGGAACTGGGCGCCAGAGCCGAGCATAGCTTCGCGCTCGATCCGGGCACCAGTCTTTCGGTGCGGGCCGGCGCAGCCTGGGCGCATGATTACTGGTCGAAGACGGAAATGCAGGCCTCGTTCCAGGAACTGCCGGGATCGCCCTTCACCGTCACGGGCGCCGAGCCGGCCACGGACTCGCTGCTGCTGTCGGCTGGCACGGAGCTGGCCTTTGCAAGCGGATTCGCGATCGGCGGGTCGGTCGACGGACAGTTTGCCGACGGCTTCCAGTCCTACACGGGGACCGGCGAGGTGAGATACCGGTGGTAACGGGCTGGGCGTCTCTGCCGGCGCTTCTCGTTTCCCTCGTCCTGGCGGTCATTCCGACAAGCGGTTCTTTCGCCGGCGAACTCGTAGCCTTTACCGCCGGCGATCCGCCCGGAACGATCGTCGTGCGCACCGAGGAGCGCAGGCTCTACCTGGTTCTGCCCGGAGGGCGCGCCCTGCGATACCTGGTCGGCGTCGGCCGGTCGGGACGCCAGTGGGTCGGCGCGTCCTCGATCGATGGCAAGCATCTGCGTCCCAACTGGGCGCCGCCCGCGGCCATCAAGCGAGCCCGCCCGAACGTGCCCGACTTCATCCCGTCGGGATCGCCGGCCAATCCGATGGGAGCCGCGGCGATGACGCTCGCGGGTGGGGAATATGCCATCCACGGCACCAACCAGCCGAACTCGGTGGGCGGGTTCGTGTCCTTCGGCTGCATCCGAATGCACAATGAGGATATTCTCGACCTGTTTGGTCGGGTGAATGTCGGTACGCCAGTCGTCGTGAGGCGCTGATCCATCCCGCTTCGGCCCGGATGGCGATGAACGTCCATCAAATGCGGAGTCCGTCCGCTAGAGGAGGCGCGACCGTTCCCGGAACTGGCGCGGGGTCGTGCCGGAGATCCGTCGGAACGCGCGGCTGAAATGCGCCGGGTCCGTATAACCGGAGGAAAAGGCGACATCGATGATCCGGCAATCGGTGTCGCGCAGCAGCCGGCTCGCAGTCTCATATCGGGCCGTTTCGAGAATGTCGGAATAGGTCAGGCCGAGATGGGCGAGCTTGCGCTGCAGCGTCCGCGGGCTGAGGCCGGCGATATCCGCGACATCGGCCAGAGCGATCGTTCCCTCTTCGAGATAGGCCGGCAGCATCAGTTTGAGCGTTTCGACGATGTCATAGTCGGAAGGGCCGTCTCCCTCTTGGCTCCGGCTGGGCACAAACGAGGCGGCCGCTGGATTGGAGAGGCTCAGCAGCGTGTCGGGCAGGCTGACCCAGGCGGCGGGCTGGTTGGAGTGAAACCGCACATTCGGCCAGTGGGATCGGGTTTCTGGTCCCGGCGAATAGGCCGATTCGAAGCCGATCGCCGTCGGCATCCAGTCTGGCCCCGCGAATTGCCGGACGATGTGGATCGGGAAGATGTTCTGGATCCATTGCGCGTATTTCAGATGCAGCATTCCTCCCGTGCCCGAGAGCGTGCTGCAGACCCGCACATGATCCACGTCATGCTCGATCCACATGCTCAGGATGGTGTCTTCCCGCGACGCCCAATAGCAGGCGTGCCGGAGCGCGACGAATAGCGTCGGCGCATGCGCGATCAGGGCCCGCGTCTTCTCCCGCATATGAGAATAATGCAGGCGCTGGGCCGCCATATAGCCGAATTCCTCTATGCCTTGGGTTCTCTGCGCGGTCTCGACGAAGCGCAAGGCGGGCAGGAGCGGCAAATAGAGCTCGCTCTTTTCGGCGAGGGAGGAGGGCAGCCGGGACTTTCCGAGCAGCGCCTCCGTCGGCGCGCCGATTTCGTCGAGGATGCTGACGAAGGGCAGGAGGAACTGCCCGCGCGTCAACGGGATACTTGTCATCAGACCTCGCCGCAGCCGGGGCTATGCTCTTCACCATGCCGAATCGCGGGGAATTGCGGCGGGAGGAGTATAGCCCGGGGCGAATGGCGCGAAATGGCAAGACGGACCGGCGGCTCATGACCCAGAAGCTCGCCTTGGAGCCTGCCCGCCAAGGGCTGGCTTTCTTTCTGATTGCAATGTGAGAAGGGATGGCGATGTCGAGGATCGGGACTGCGGTGCGGGTCGCACAAGTTTCCCTGCTGGCGCTGCTCGCGCTCGGCGGTCAGGCCGTCGCGCAGGCGGCCGATGCCGGCCCCAAGGTCACCGACGCGCATTTCACGATCGCGCCCGGCTATCTGGAGCGAGCCGACGTGCCGAACAGCCTGATGCTGCTCGGGCCGCCGCCCGCCGCCGGCAGTGCGGCCTTGGCCCGGGACGAAGAGGCGCGCCGGGCGACGCTGGATCTGCGCGGCGCGGAACGTTGGAAGCTCGCTACTCAGGATGCGGATCTTGCTTTCCCGAAGCCGGCCGAAAATTTCTCGTGCGCCCTTGGCGTTCCGATCGATGAGGCGAATACGCCGCGTCTCTACGGCCTGATGGTCAAGCTGTTGTCGGACGCCGGCCTTTCGACCTATGGCGTCAAGAACAAGTACGAGCGGACCCGGCCCTTCGCCGTCCACAACGAGGGAACCTGTACGCCGGACCAGGAGGCAATCCTGCGTGAGGACGGCTCCTATCCCTCCGGTCACACGGCCGCGGGCTGGGCTTGGGCGCTCGCGCTCTCCGAGATCGCGCCGGACCGCAGCAACGAGCTGCTGGCGCGCGGTATCGCCTTCGGGCAGAGCCGCGTGGTTTGCGATGCCCATTGGCAGAGCGACGTCGACGGCGGACGGATCATGGGGGCAGCCACGGTCGCCCGGCTGCATGCCGACCCTGTTTTCCTGGCGGATCTCAACGCCGCTCGCGGCGAGGTCGAGGCCGCGCGCGCCAAGAGCCTGAAGCCCGCACAGGATTGCGCGGCGGAAGCTGCCGCTCTCTCTCAGACGAAGTAATTCTGTCGTGGAGTTCCGCCTCGGCCTGAGGGCAGGGGCGGGACTTTTTTTGCCGGGACGCCCGGGATCCGGGCGGCTGGCTCCCCTTGGGGCGTGCGCGGCGCACGGGCCCGTGCGGCGGCGTCGCCATCTGGCGGCTCGCTGAAGGCCGTTCAGAACCACTTCACCCAGAGCCCAGAGGCCATCTCGTTGGACGGAAACATGCATCCGGTTGCGGCAGAATACCTGCCATTCTTCATCACCGCGCCCGGGCAGAGCGATGTGCTCTTCAACGGGATGGCCATTTTCATGCTGGCGATCATCCTGGTCGTCGGCAATCTCTATTTCCAGCTCCACGCCATTCCCGAGCGCATGGCGCACCGGACCAATGTCGTCCAGATGCAGGTCGTCGCGGTCCTGGCGCTGATTTCCCTGTTCACGCACAACCACCTTTTCTGGATCGCGGGCTTGTTGTTGGCGCTGGTTCGCATTCCCGATTTCTCGACGCCGATGGCATCGATCGCCGGGTCGCTCGAAAAGCTCGCGGGACAACAGGCCGAACGCACGGAGCAATTGACTCTGGCCGCTGCCACGACGGGCGGCAACCCGCCAGTGACTGCCGCGCCATCATCCGATCGGCTGGCCGTCGAAGTCGCCCCGCTGGCGATGCCTGAGGCAGCCCAGCAGCGCCAGACGGCAGGAGAACCGAGCCATGTTTGAGCTGATGCTGTGCTCGATGCTGACGATCTTTCCCGACTATCTGTTTCGCCGCTACATCCAGAACAAGCAGATCGGTCGCGAGATCACCCTGTATTCCGTCTGGTATGAGCTGCGCTGGGGCATCAGCGCCTGCCTGATCCTGACGGTCTCGCTGATCACGCTGATCTTCTACTTCCATCCTTCGACCAAGAACGTCACGGCCGTTTTCCGCACGGTTTCGATCCTTCCCGAAAGCGGCGGTCGCGTGGCCAAGGTGTTTGTCGGCCTCAACCAGAAGGTCCAGGCCGGCGATCCGCTGTTCCAGCTCGATAGTTCAAAGCAGGAGGCGGCGTTTGAGGCCGCCCAGCGCCGGATCGCGGAGATCGATGCTCAGTTGATCGTGGCGAAGACGCAGCTGGCGGCCGCGGACGGTACGATCAAGCAGGCGGAAGATGCGTATCAGCAAGCGCTGGATGAACTGGATACAAAGCAGGAACTGATGCGGCGCAACGCGAACGTCGTCGCCACGCGCGAGATCCAGCGCCTGCAGGTCTCCGTCGATGGCCAGAAGGGTGCGGTCGATGCTGCCATGGCCAACAAGAAGACGCTGGAGGCGCAGATCTCCGAACTGCTGCCGGCCCAGCGAGCCAGCACCGAGGCCGCCCTGGCCCAGGCGCAGGTCGAACTCGACAAGACGCTGGTGCGCGCCGGCGTCGCCGGAACGCTGCAGCAATTCACGCTGCGGCCGGGTGACGTCGTCAATCCGATGCTGCGGCCGGCGGGCATTCTCGTGCCGGCCGAGGCCGGGCGGGTGGCGCTGGTCGCCGGCTTCGGCCAGATCGAGACGCAGGTCCTGAAGGTCGGGATGATCGCGGAGGCCACCTGCATCGGCAAACCCTTCACCATCATTCCCATGGTGGTGACGGAGGTGCAGGACGTCGTGGCTTCCGGCCAGTTCCGCCCGACGGATCAGTTGATCGACGTCCAGCAACTGGGTCAGCCCGGATCGATAACCGCCTATCTGGAGCCCCTCTATGCCGGCCAGCTGGAAGGCGTCCCACCCGGCGGAAGCTGCATCGCCAACGCCTACACCAACAATCGCGAGGCGCTGGAGGAAAAGGGCCTCGGCACCGGCCGCCGGCTCTTCCTCCATGTGGTCGATACGGTGGGGCTGGTGCATGCCATGATCCTGCGCATGCAGGCGATCCTCCTGCCCGTCCAGACCCTGGTCCTCAGCGGGGGACACTGAACTCTGCCAGCTGCGGCGCGGCTGGCGTCGGTTTCCATAAGTCCCCGAACGGCTCGAGCGCCACGCCATCCTATGGCGGCGGCGCTCGAGCCTTTTTGGGCTTGTATGGGACGTAGATGGGATGGCGCCCCGTGCAGCGTGCCCAATCCACTGCCGCGAGAGCGGGGATTGGAAAGAGGACTGACAGGTCCATCAATTCGGCCTCAGCCGGCGTAGCGGATAGCGTTTCTTTTCTGTTGGGTGCAGAATCTTAGCGCCGGGTTGAAGCGGGAGCCCTTCAGCGACGCCGGTTGAAGCGCCGTTCCTGCCAAGCGTGCGCCGGGCGCGCGACGTTGCGAAAGCGGTTCTGACGATCCTGCGGTGGAGATGCACAGCATGGCCAAGCTCGTCTTTGGAATGAACCAGTCTCTGGACGGCTATGTCGACCACGAGAAGATGTCGACAGGTCCAGTGCTGTTTCGCCACTGGGTCGAGCAGGTCGGCAGCTTGACCGGCAGCCTCTATGGTCGGCGGGTCTACGAACTCATGCGCTATTGGGACGAGGACCGTCCGGAGTGGAGCGCGGATGAGAAGGCGTTTGCGCAAGCCTGGCGGCGGCAGCCCAAATGGGTCGTGTCGCGCTCGCTGAAATCGGTCGGTCCCAACGCTACCCTGGTCGGAGCGGATTTCGAGACAGCCGTGCGGGATTTGAAGTCAGGGCCAGTGGGGGAGGTTGCGGTTGCCGGCCCGGAACTAGCGGGAAGTCTCACCACTCTCGGTCTCATTGACGAGTATCGGCTCTACCTGCATCCCGTCGTGCTCGGTGGCGGCAAGCCATTCTTCGTGGGACCACGGTCGCCGCTTCGCCTGATTTCCACCGATCCGGTCGGCGAGGGCGTCATCCGTCTGACGTATGTTCCGGCCTAGCTGGGCGACAGGTTTCAGGGTCTGTGCCGCGCCCTGGAACATCGGCCGCGCGCGCCATACCCGTTTTGATTGTCCTGTTGCGCCGCCCATCTTGCGGGTGTCCGGGATCGGCATGGTATGAGTGAGGCGTCAATCAACGAAGCGCGGCGGCAGCAGCCGTCCGAGAGGAGACCATGCCCAGTTCCGATGGCAGTAGTATCTTTGATTTCGCAGGGATACTTGCTGTACTGCTTCTTGTTGCCGCGAACGGCTTTTTCGTTGCCGCGGAGTTCGCCCTCGTCGCCGTCCGCCGTAGCCGCGTCACGGAACTCGTGGCGGCCGGGCGGACCAATGCGCTGGCACTGAAGCGCGCCGTCGATCATCTCGACGCCTATCTCGCGGCGACGCAACTCGGCATCACCATCTCGTCGCTCGCGCTGGGCTGGGTCGGAGAGCCGGCGCTGGCGCATCTGATCGAGCCCTGGCTGGCTATGCTTCCGGGCAATATCGCCACTGCGGCGTCGCATACGATTGCCGTCGTAATCTCCTTCGTCATCATCACTGCGCTGCATATCGTTTTGGGCGAACTCGCGCCGAAGAGCCTGGCTCTGCAGCGCAGCGAAACGACGGCGCTCTGGGTGGTTCGGCCGCTCAGCGTCTTCCTGTTCGTCTTGCGGCCGGCGATCCTATCGCTCAACGGCCTCGGCAATCTCGTCCTGCGCCTGTGCGGCTTGCGGCCGGGCGCCGGCGAGGAATCGCTTCATTCGCCGGAGGAACTGAAGCTGCTGATCGCGGCCAGCCAGGAAGGCGGACTGCTCAACTATTCGCAGCAGGAAGTGGTCGAGCGCGTCTTCAACATCGGCGACCGGCGCATTGCCGACATCATGACACCGCGCCTCGAGATCGATTGGGTCGATTCCGAGGATAGTCCCGAGGAAATCCTGCGGGGCATCGGCGAATCTCGCCATGAGCAACTCCTGGTCGCGCGCGGAAGCATCGACGAGCCCATCGGCATGATCCTGAAGAAGGATCTCTTGGGCCAGGTTCTGGAAGGCAAGCCGATCGATCCGCTCGCCGTGCTTCGCCAGCCCATGGTGGTGCACGAGGCGACGCCGATCTTCCGCGTGCTCGACCAGTTCAAGAAGGCGCCGGTCCGCCTGGCGATCATCGTCGACGAATATGGCAGCATGGACGGTATTGTCACCCAGACGGATCTCCTAGAGGCGATCGCCGGCGACCTGCCCAGCGCCGAAGGCGAGGATCCCGATGTAGTCCAGCGCGATGACGGTTCCCTGCTGCTCGATGGCATGATGCCGGCGCATGCGGCCTTCGACCGGCTGGGATTTCGGCTGCGGTCGGCGGATGGGGCGTTCCATACCATCGCCGGGTTCGCCCTGGCCCAGCTTGGCCATATCCCGAAGGTTGGCGAGCGCTTCGACTATGAAGACTGGCGCTTCGAGATCGTCGATATGGACGGCCGGCGGATTGACAAGCTGCTCGTGCAGCCGGTGCCTTCGGCGACTGGGGTCTCTGAAGACTAAGAAGCTCGAACGAGCCGGCCCCGGTCGCGCCGAGAAGGCGCGACCGTCACAGGGTCAGGCGTTTCGGCTGTTCACGGCGCGCGGATAGCCAGAGCCGATACCATCAAGGCGGTATGCCTGCCATTTCGCCTTGACCCCACGCCCCCCACGCGTAGCGGACCCGGGCTATCAGGCGCCTGGATCCGCACATGCGGGTCTCGATAGCGCGCCACCGCAGCTCCGCCCGAATCTCCAGCATGGTTCCGGT
The DNA here is from genome assembly GCF_040548815.1 of Kaistia defluvii. NCBI lineage: Bacteria > Pseudomonadati > Pseudomonadota > Alphaproteobacteria > Hyphomicrobiales > Kaistiaceae > Kaistia > Kaistia defluvii. Next base: position 721,272 of record NZ_JBEPSM010000001.1, read on the forward strand.
TGGCCCCGATAGCATCAAGCACGGCAGGCTTACTTTCGGGGCGGGCTTCGCTGTGCCTCTCTCCACTTTTTTGACAGCGTTTTCACAGCAACGCAGCGCTTTACCTAGACGTAATGGTCGGCAAAAATCTCGATCATTCAGATGTTTCGAAGCCGATAAGTTCTGATGGCTTATTATATTATGTCCTCACCATATATTCCTTTACGCGAGATTCCCCTACGTGATGCAACGCTGCAACAGCCAGCGCGGCTGGGATCGGCTAGACGATGAAGCCATACGGGGCAGTACCACGACCTGGTTTGGGTGAAATCTTAGGAGCGAAGGGCTCAGCAATGAAATTCGCAATTCGTAGTCTTACGGTGGCTTCGATCTTGGCAATGGGGGGCGTTGCTGCTCACGCTGCGGATCTTACTTACGAGCCGGCGCCCGTCGCTGCGGCTCCGGAAGTGTTCAACTGGACCGGCTTCTATGTCGGTGTCCATGGCGGCGTCGCCGCCGGCGACTTCAAGTATCCGCTCAACGTTAGCAGCGATGGTCAGAACTTTATCAATGGCGACCTGAAGCAGGATGCCAGCGGCGGCTTTGGCGGCGCCCAGATCGGCTACAACTGGCAGTTCAATCCCAATTGGGTCATCGGTGTCGAGGCGGACATCGCTGCAGCCTCCTATGAGGGCAAGCTTTCGGGCAACATCAACGGTTTTGGTGGCAACGTAAACTTTGAGGCCGGTTCTGAGGTCGAATGGTTCGGCACGGTTCGGGGTCGCATCGGCTACGCCCTCGATAACCTGCTGCTCTACGGCACGGGTGGTTTCGCCTATGGTGACGTGAAGTCTGAGATTTCGGCAAATCTCGGCGGTGGCGGGTTCAATGCTTCCACGTCCGACACGCAGTATGGTTGGACCGCGGGTGCCGGTTTTGAATACGGCATCACCAAGAACATCACGCTCAAGACCGAATATCTGTATGTCGATCTTGGCAGCCAGAACATCATCGACCAGAATTTCGACGGTGCGCGTCTCACGGTGGACGCCGACACGCACTTCCACACGCTCAAGGCCGGCCTGAACTACAAGTTCTAAGCCTTAGGTCTGCGACACTACGGGGCGGCCTTCGGGCCGCCCTTTTTGTTGCCCGCCCATGTGTCGCTCCGCCGATGGGGGCGGGGCGGGCCGTCAGGCAACCAAACTCCTTTGCCCGCGTTTTCTCCGCGAACCAAAGGAGGCCCAGATGGCTCATGAAGAAGATCACGGCAAGTCGCTCGCGGAAATCGAAGCGCGGGCCTGGGAACTGACAGAGAAGATCCAGTTTGCGCTGTTCAGCACCTGGACCGGCGAGAAGCTGGAGCAGTGGCCGCTGACCGCCCATGTCGACAAGGAGGCCCGCGCCTTCTACTTCCTGGTCGATAAGGGAGCAGCCCGCTACAACCACATTGAGACCTATCCCGACGTGATGCTCGGCTTCTCGGATTCGCCCGGCGGCAAGTATGTCGTGATCAACGGCAAGGCCGAGCTCAGCAATGATCGCGCCAAGATCAAGGAGCTTTGGTCGCCCTTCGCCAAGGCCTGGTGGGATTCGGCCGACGATCCGGCCATTCGGTTGCTGACGGTCACGCCCTATCGGGGCGAGGTCTGGGATTCGCCGAACAAGCTGGTTTCGGCAGCGATCATGCTGACGGCAGCCGTAACCGGCGCCAAGCCGGCGGTTGGCGAGCATGGCGCGGTGCGGATGTAGCCATCCGCCTCTCATCCACGTTCAAGGATTGTTGTGCGCGTTTGGACCTGAATGCCGGCCAGCGCGAGCGTTGCGTGCGCCGCAAGCCCAAGAGCTCCCGGGCGGCTTGTGGGTTGAAGGGCCCTGACTTCGCTAGGAGGCGAGGGCTATTGGTTCGGCGCGTTCGCGGAGCCAGATGCCCGTTTCCGCGGCCGAGATCGGCCTGCCGAACAGGTAGCCCTGGCCGATATCGCACCCCAGTTCGCGCAGCGTGGCAAGGATCTCCGGCGCCTCGATGCCCTCGGCGGTGGTCGCAAGGTCGAAGGTCGTCGCCAGTTGCATGATGGCGCGCACGATCCGCCAGCCCTCGTCGTTCAGCCGGGCGCGCTCGACGAAATCGCGGTCGATCTTCAACCGGTCGACGGGCAGGTCGCTGAGGTGGCGCAGGCTTGAGTAACCGGTGCCAAAATCGTCGAGGGCGACCGAAACTCCGACATTTCGAAGCGTGGTAAGGATCAGTCGCGCCGCCGACACTTCGTCGACGAGCGCGTTCTCGGTTATTTCCAGTTCCAGACGAGCGGGCGCGAAATTCTCGCGGGCGAGGATATCGAGGATCCGCGCGGCCATCTGGGGTTCGGCGAATTGCGTCGGCGAGATATTGACCGAGAGCCGAAGGTCCGAGGGCCAGGCGCGGGCGTCATGGCAGGCGCGAACCAGCAGCTTGTCGAAGAGTTCGCCGATCCGCCCGACCTCCTCGGCAAGCGGGATGAAATCGGCCGGCGCGATGATGCCGCGTGTCGGGTGATCCCAGCGGGCCAGCACCTCGAAGCCGATCAGGCGGTCATCGTCCAGCGCAATCAGCGGCTGGTAATAGGGGACGATCTCGCCCGCATCCAGAGCGCGATGAAAATCCGTCTGGAGCGCCTGGCGATACTCGACTTCTTCGTCGATCCAGACCGCGAGTCCGCGCGCTTTGCTGCGGGCGATCCGCTTGTCGCGATAGAGCGCGACGTCGGCGGCGCGCAGCAGCGCCTCGGCGTTGATGTCTTTCCGCTCGGAGATCGCCAGTCCGACCGAGGCGCTTACCTCGATGCTGCCATTGGGGATCTCGATCGGGCTGCTCAGCCATTCCTGCATGCGTCGGCGGAATGACTCGGCGTCGCCCCAGGCGCCGCCTTGGGCGAGGATCGCGAACTCATCGCTGCCGAGGCGCGCAACCGCCGTGGCGTCCTTGGCCAGTTGGGCAAAGCGCTTGCCCACCTCCGCCAGCACGCGGTCGCCGGCGGCGTGGCCGTGCGTGTCGTTGACGGCCTTGAAACGATCCAGGTCCATCAGGAAGACCGCCGCGGCGGAGCCGCCGTCGCGCCAGCATGCCAGCGCGCCGTCGGTCGCGCGCACGAAGGCGCTGCGCGTCAGCAGGCCGGTGAGGGGATCGCTGGTATGCGCTGTGCTGAGTTCCTGCTGCTTGGCGAGGGAGAGTTGGAGTGCGGAACGCAGGCGCGTCAGATTTCGGTACAGGTAAAATCCCGCGAGGGCGTAGAGGGACAATCCTGAGGCGATAAACATATGGGCAATACTTGCGGTAACGCCAAATGGTGCCGCAAAAATGCCCAAGATACCCAATAAAAAGGTAATCGAACCAAGAAAAACGATACCGGTCAACATGACTACTGCCTAATGCGCCCTCGATCTGTCATGCAGAAGCAGCATACCGATAACTCGATATAATTGCCGCGCAACGCAGTCCGACCTGCTCACAGGGTCACGGATAACATGCGCTCAAGTCAATAGAAGAATGGGTAAGCTGGAAAAACACCAGACTCGAAACCCGCTCCCGAAGTAATTCCGATTTCTATATTGACGCAACGTAAGGTTGGCTTTTGGGCGCCTGATTGGCCTGGCGTGCAGGCCCTGCTCCTCTGGATGCCCGTATTGAGGCCTCGTTTTGCGTCAAGATGGTTGAATCAAGGCCTCTCCGACATCTTAAGGATGTTTCCGTCGGTCTCTCCTGTGGCCAAAAGAAAACGGCGCCGGGCGATGGCCCGACGCCGTTGAATGAGGGTGGTGCGACGTCCGAAGGATCGTGCCCGCCTTACTTAGTCCTTGGCGCGCTCGACATACGAGCCGTCTTCCGTGAGGACGACGATGCGCGTGCCCGGGCCGATATGCGGCGGCACCATCGAGCGGACGCCGTTCGACAGGATCGCCGGCTTGTAGGACGAGGAGGCGGTCTGGCCCTTGGTGGTGGGCTCGGTCTCGACGACTTCGAGCGTCATGCGCTGCGGCAGCACGATGCCGACGGCCTGCTCTTCGAAGATCGACAGGCGGACGACCATGCCTTCCTGAAGGTAGGGCGCTGCATCACCGATGACCGCCGGCGTGACGATCAGCTGCTCGTAATTGTCGGTGTTCATGAAGGTGAAGCCTTCGCCGTCCTGAAACAGGAAGGAGAAGTCGCGATCCTCGACGAACGCGCGCTCGACCTGCTCGGTCGTCTTGTAGCGGTTCGAGATCTTCACGCCGTCGGCGAGGCCGCGCATGTCGATCTGCGTCGTCGGCGTACCCTTGCCGGGATGGAAGCTCTCGGCCGTGAGAACGGCGTAGAGCTTGCCATCGACTTCGAGAATGTTGCCCTTGCGGACCTGGCTGGCGATAACCTTCACGAATTAATCCTCAGATTGGCGTCGGCGCCCGTACAAAGGCGCGATTATGGCGCGCACCATAGCGATTCCGCTGCTTCGCGCCAGTCGAATCTCGTCGAGGCCGGCAGGCTTGCCCGGTGTCCATGACAGGAGAACTGCGAGAATGACCCGTGCATCCCCCTGGTGGACGCCGCATGTCCATGCGGATCGCCGTCCCTTGCTGATGACGCGCGGGCGCATCAAGGCAGCGGTGCACAACTGGTTCTTGGGCCGCGATTTCGTCGAGGTCGAATGCGGCATCCTGCAGGTTTCGCCCGGCAACGAGGCCCATCTGCACGCCTTCGCCACCGAACGCGTGTTTCCCGACGGAACCCGGCAACCGCTTTATCTGCATACTTCGCCGGAATTCGCGGCGAAGAAGCTGCTGGCGGCAGGCGAAAAGCGGATTTACACGCTGGGCCCCGTGTTCCGGAACCGCGAGCTCGGTCCGCGCCATGCCTGCGAGTTCACCATGCTGGAGTGGTACCGTGCCGGCGAGGCCTATGAGACGCTGATGGAGGATTGCGCCGCGCTTCTGGCCGCGGCCGCCGAGGCGGCCCAGACACGCCGCTTCACCCATCGCGGCTTCGAGACCGATCCGTTCGCCGAGCCCGAGCGGCTGACCGTCGCCAACGCCTTTCTCCGTCATGCGGGCATCGACCTGCTGGCGACACTCGCCGAGGACGGCGCGCCGGACCGCGACGGGCTGGCGGCGCAGGCGACGGCGACCGGTATCCGCCTCGTCGATGACGACAGCTGGAGCGACATTTTCAGCCGCATCATCGCCGAGAAGGTAGAGCCCAATCTGGGGCAGGGCCGGCCGACGGTTCTGTGCGAATACCCCGTCGTCGAGGCGGCGCTGGCCCGGCCGAAGGCGGGCGATCCGCGCGTCGCCGAGCGCTTCGAGCTCTATTGCTGCGGTGTCGAGCTCGCCAACGGTTTTGGCGAGCTGACGGACGCCGCCGAGCAGCGTCGGCGCTTCATTACCGAGATGGACGAGAAGGAGCGCGTCTATGGCGACCGCTACCCGCTCGACGAGGATTTCCTCGCTGCGCTCGCCATCATGCCGGCGGCATCCGGCATCGCGCTCGGCTTCGACCGCCTGGTCATGCTGGCGACCGGAGCGCCGCGTCTTGACGCGGTGATCTGGACACCGGCGGCGGAATGACCGAAAGAGTGCGGAATGTCCCGCTCACCCGTCATTCCGCTTGAAAAATCACTGACCCTGCGTTCGCCCGCAGCGCTTGTCGAAGCTGGCCTTGCGCCACTTTCGGCGCGCGAAGGGCTGGACCGCGTGGCCGAGCGCTATGCCGTGGCCGTGACGCCCGCCATGGCGACGCTGATCGACGCGAGCGACCCGCAGGACCCGATCGCGGCGCAGTTCGTTCCGACGACGGCCGAGCTGACGACCTTGCCGGAAGAGCGCGCCGACCCGATCGGCGACGATGCGCACAGTCCGGTGCCGGGGTTGGTGCATCGCTACCAGGACCGCGTCCTGCTGAAGCTGGTGCATGTATGCGCCGTCTATTGCCGTTTCTGCTTCCGCCGCGAGACGGTCGGCCCCGGCGGCCCGACCATGCTCGGCGAGGACGAGCTGGAGGCAGCGCTTGCCTATATTCGCGGCCGGCCGGAAATCTGGGAAGTGGTCTTCACCGGCGGCGATCCGCTGGTCATCGCGCCGCGCCGGATGGCGGAATTGCTGGAGCGCTTTCGCGCCATCGAGCACGTCAAGATCCTGCGCTTTCACACGCGCGTGCCGGTCGTCGATCCCGCGCGCATCACCGGCGAATTGGTCGCGGCGCTGCGCAACACCGGCAAGACCGTCTATATCGCCATCCACGCCAATCATCTACGCGAGCTGACGGCCGATGCCCGGGCGGCGTTGGCCCGGCTTGTCGACGCCGGCATCGCGCTGGTCAGCCAGACGGTGCTGCTTAAGGGCATCAACGACGATCCCGAGACGATGACGGCGCTGATGCGCGGCTTCGTCGAGGCGCGGGTGAAGCCCTATTACCTGCATCATGGCGACCTCGCCCCCGGCACCAGCCATTTCCGCACCTCGATCGCGGAAGGTCAGGCGCTGATGCGCGCCCTGCGCGGCCGGCTCTCCGGCCTCGCCCAGCCCACCTATGTGCTCGACATTCCCGGCGGCTACGGCAAGGTGCCGATCGGGCCGGATTATGTCCGCGAGGACGGCACTGTCATCGATCCGAATGGCGGCGCGCACGAATATCGGTTCAACGACGCGGTCTGAGATTGGCGCCAAGGGCGTCTGCGCCTTGCGATCCGCCGCCGGCCGATGGCAGGATCGGCCGAATGTTCCGCATGAGGGTTTACCGTGTACCAGCCACCCGCCTTTCGTGAAGACCGGCTTGACGTCATGCATGGGCTGATGCGTGCCTATCCGCTGGCCATGCTGGTGACGGCGGGAGAGGGCGGGCTGATGGCCAATCTGATCCCGTTCCTGATCGATCCGTCCGGCTCCGAAAAAGGGCTGTTACGGGCCCATCTTGCCCGCGCCAACGAGCAGTTGGCGGCGCTCCGGGCCGGCGCCGAGGCGCTGGTTCTGTTCCAGGGACCGAACGCTTATGTGACGCCGAACTGGTATGCGACCAAGGCCGAGACCCACAAGGTCGTGCCGACCTGGAACTACGCCACGGTGCATGCCTGGGGCACGCCGCGCATCCTCGAATCGACCGAGTGGCTGCGCCAGCAGGTCGGCGAACTGACCGATGCGAGCGAGGCGTCGCAGGCGCGAGCCTGGCGCGTCGATGACGCGCCGGAGCCGTTTCTCGCCGGCCAGATGAAGGGCATTGTCGGGCTGGAGATCCCGATTTCCCGCATCGAAGGCAAGTGGAAGGTGAGCCAGAACCGGCCTGCCGCCGATCGCGAAGGCGTCATCGACGGATTGCGACAGAGCGACCATCCGATGGCCGAGCTGGTGGCCGAACGTTACAAGCCGGCTTCCGACTGAGGCTGTCTCTGGCTCACGCCCTGCGCGAGCGCACCAAGGCGGCCTTAGCGCTGCGGTTGCGCTCAAAGCGGGCGAAGCCGGCATAGCGGCCGGGCTTGTGGTAGAAGGCCAGCACGATGTTGAGGCAGATCACGGCGAAGACCGAGAGCGCCACCTGGCTCGGCTGGAGCAGCAGGAATGCCGCCGCCATGACGCAGAGATCCGCCGCCATCAGCAGCTTGCCGGCCCGCCACCCGCGGCGTTCCTGCAGATAGACCGCCGCCGTCGCGAAGCCGCCAATGCCCGCCTGGTGGCGGATCAGCGACAGCATGCCCATGCCGATCAGCAGCCCGCCCATCGCCGCCGCCAGGATCGGTTCGATATGGCCGAAGGTCAGCAGGGACGGTAGCAGGGTGGTCTCGACCGAAAGCAGCGCCGTCGCGATGACCGAGCGCAGCAGGTAGAGCGGGCCGAAGGCCAGATAGGCGAAGATGAAGAACGGCACGTTGATGACGAAGAAGACGCTGCCGAAATCGAGCCCGGTCGCCTTGTTGGTCAGGAAGGCGATGCCCGCCGTGCCGCCAATGCCAAGCCCCGCCGCCTTCAGCATGGCGAGGCCGAGCGCGATGAACAGCGTGCCGATCAGGAAGGCGAGCACATCGTCATAGAGCGAATGCGCGAGCTGCCGTTCGTCGTTCATGGGCCATCTCCGAGGCGCACCGATGCAATAGGACAGTAATACTGTCTTAAATCGCCGACAAGCGAATATTGCGGTGCAACATCTGCCGGGCGATGCTGTGGCGGCTGACGGATGAGGAGCGGCGATCTAGCATGGTCGATAGCGATATAGCCGGAGCGGGTCAGAGGGGAAATCAATGCGCGCATTCAAGATCATCCGGGGTGGCCGCCTGCTCGATGCGGGCGCCAGGGCGGCGCCGCTGCGCGATATCCTGATCCGCGACGGCGCCATCCTCGAGATCGGCGCGCCAGGTCTCAACGCGCCGGACGATGCGGAGATCGTCGATGCCAGCCGGCATCTGCTGCATCCGGGCCTCGTCAACGGCCACACCCATGGCACCGGGGCGCTGACGCGCGGCTATCGCGACCGCTTCAATCTGGAGCTCCTGCTGCTGGCGACCCCGGCGCGCTTCGCCAACCAGACGCTGGAGATGAAGTATCTCAACACCTATCTCGGCGCGGTCGAGATGGCGATGAAGGGCTGCACGCTCGCCTTCGATCTGACCTTCGGCCTTCCGGTCGCCTCGATCGAGGAACTGGAGGCGATGGGGCAGGCCTATCGCGACGCCGGCATTCGCGCCGTGATGGCGCCGATGCTGGCCGATACGACCTTCTATCGCGGCATTCCGGGTCTGGTCGAAAGCCTGCCCGACGATCTGCGGGCGCTGGCCAAGATCGACGGCGCGCCGGCCACCGACCGGGTGCTGGCGCTGATGGACGAGGCGCTGAAGCGCTGGCCGCATGACCGCGACCACGTCAAGCTCGGTATCGCGCCGACCATTCCGCTGGTCTGCTCGGACGAACTGATGCTCGGCTGCGACCGGCTGGCGCGCGAGCATGGGACGGTCATCCAGAGCCATATCGGCGAGGCCAAGATGCAGGCCATCTCGGCGATCGCCAAGTATGGCAAGACCATGCTGGCCCATGTCGACGACCTGGGCGTCCTCGGCCCGCACTTTTCCATCGCGCATGGCATCTGGCTTGATGATGACGACCTGCGTCGCGTCGCCGACCGTGGCTCGTTCATCTCGCACAATGCCGGCAGCAACATGCGGCTCGGCTCGGGCATCGCCGATGCGCGCAAAATGCTGGAATTCGGCATCAACCTCGCCATCGGCACGGATGGCGCCGTCTCATCGGATAACCAGAACATGTATGAGGCGATGCGCGCCGCCGGCCAGGTCGCTGCCGTGCGCCAGCCGGACCATCGCCGCTGGCTGACGGCGCCCGAAATCATCGATGCGGCGACGCGGGGCGGGGCGCAGATGGCCGGCTTCGACCATGTCGGCGCCATCGCGCCCGGCAAGCGCGCCGACATCGTCTTTCTCAGCCTCGATCATCCCAACTGGATGCCGATCAACGATCCCGCGACGCAGCTGGTCTTCGCCGAGGACGCGACCGCCGTGCGCCATGTCATGGTCGACGGCACGTTCATCGTCCGCGACGGCCGACACCTTGCCTCCGACATGGCGTCGCTCGCCGACAAGGCGGAGGCGGCGCGTGACCGCATGTTGGAGTTGAACGCCGCCGAGATCGCAAAGGTCGAAAAGCTGGAGGAGGCCGTGACCGGCTTCTGCCGAGGGCTGTCGATGAAGCCGTATCGCGTCGAGCGCTATGCGGCGTTTCCCTGCGGCTGCGACGAGGCCTCCGGTTTCGCGGCGACGCCGGGCTGACGGGCGGAACGCCGCGCCGACTTCTTGGCCGGCAGGAAGCGGTGGAAGACCGCCACCGCCAGCACGGCGAGAGCGATGCCGCCGATGATCCAGGCCGGCCGGATGCCGGCGGCGGGGTTGAAATTGGTCGGCAGGACGCGGCTGAAGGCGACGCCGATCTTCAGATAATAGTAGAGCGCCTCGCCGAACGCCGTGGCCACCGTCATGGTGGCGCCCAGCGCCAGCGTCGCGGGCAGGGTGGCGATCCGCGCCTCGCCGAGCCATGCCGCCAGCAAGCGCCAGGTGAGCAGCCAGATCGCGACGGCGGTGATGACGATCGGCTCGGTGACGCCGAGCTTCGACTGCAGGAAGAAGTGCAGCGCCGCCAGCAGGATGATCGGATAGATGAGATGGTGCAGGCGGCGCCAGTTGAGGCCGCCCATGCGCTTCATCATGCCATTGGTTGAGGTGATCGCCAGCGGCGTCAGCAGGATTAGGACCATCAACCCGATGGTGAGATAGACGCGGGCGAAGATCTCCGAGATCACCTTTGGCACATCCCAGGCGAGATCGCCGGCATAGGCGACAAGGTGGATGAGCCCATAGGCGAAGACCGCATTGCCGAGCGCGCGCCGGACGAAGACCAGTTCCGGCCAGCGCCAGACATGGCGCAGTGGCGTGATGGCGAGCGTCAGTAGCAGGAACCGCACCGCCCAGAGGCCGGTCTGGTGGTTGATCTCGATCATCTGGCGGGGACCGAGCGTCCCCATCATGGCGCGGGCCACGAGCCACAGGCCAGGCAGGAACACGCCGGCGAAGACGATGGCCTTGAGCGGCGAGAAATCGCCCTTCCTGTCCTGCCAGGGATAGAGACGGGCGGCCGGCGTGGCGGATCGATTCATCGGGACCTCATGCAATCGCTGTTAGTCCTCATACGTGACCAGAAGGCGATTTGTGTCACCGCGGCGATCAGCTTTCCGTGAGCGGTGCCAATTTTGCCAGCCGTTCAAAGGCCGTCGGGCGCGGGATGCCGTCCCTCAGGCGCGCGTCGATCCGCGCGGCGCACTCGGCTGGCGTGAGCTGCGACGTGTCGAGTTCGAGGTCGTAGATGCCGGGGACATGCACGGCGTTCTGCCAGCGGAGGACCGGGGCAGGGACGGGATCTCCGGCGGTGCCTACGGCATAGAGGCCCTCGCGCCCCGCCTGCCCGGCGCGACGCCGCTGCATGATGGTCTCGATGGGACAGCGGACGCCGACGAACAGCACCGGAAGGCCGGAAAGGCGACGGGCGCAATCGGGCAGGATTTGCAGCGGCTGTGAATAATCGTCGTGATGGCCGACATCGACGACGACGTCGAGGCCGAGCCGGCTGTGCGCCGCGATCGATTCGTAGAGCGCAGCGTAGAACGTCGGGAGGCGCGGTTCGAGATCCGGCCGTTCACCACCGGGACGAAGGCCTAGGCCCGGCCGATGGCGCGGCGGCGTTACGGCGTTGACATAGGCGTCGACGCCAAGACTCATCCAGGCGCCGTCGAAGCTCTCCTGGATGGCGGCCGCGATGCTCGATTTTCCGGATCGCGGCGCGCCGTTCAGGATGACGATCCGGCCAGGGCGAGGGGCCTGCGTCAAGCCGAAGCCTCAGGCTTCGGCTTCGACCAGTTCGCTGCGCCAGGGCGGGTTGGCGCCGGCGCGCGAGCAGGTGATCGCGGCGACGCGGTTGGCGAAATCGAGCGCGTCCTTGAGGGCGGCGGGGTCGATGTTGCGCACGCCGTCGATCGTCAGGTGGCCCTTCTCGGAGAGCCGCGCCAGCAGGCCGCCGGTAAAGCTGTCGCCGGCGCCCACTGTGTCGGCGATGATGACGGGGATGACCGGGCTGAAGACCGAGCCACTTGGCGTATAGGCGGTGACGCCATTGCCGCCGCGCGTGACGACGACGAGGCCCGTGCCGGCAGCGAGCCAGCCGCTGGCAACCGTCCCCGCCTCGACGCCCGGATAGAGCCATTCGAGATCGGCGCCGGAGATCTTCACGATGTCGGCGCCATGCGCGAACTTTTCGACGTTGGCGATGAACGCGTCGCGGTCATGGATCAGCGTCGGGCGGACATTGGGGTCGTAGCAAAGCACCCGCTTGCCGCGATTGGCATCCATCACGGCGGCGAGGCGGCTGACGCTGGGCTCGGGGATCAGCGAGATCGAACCAAAGTGGATCGCCTCGACCTCGTCGCCGATCGGCTCATGCGCGGCCGGATCGTGCAGGCGTCCGGCCGAATTCTCGTCGAAGAAGGCGTATTGCGGTTCGTCATGCAGCAGGCTGACGAAGGCGAGCGTGGTAGGACGCGCCGAGAAGCCGACATATTTCAGGCTGACCAGGGAGCGCTTCAGTTCCTCGACCAGCATCTCGCCGAAGAAATCGGTCGAGATGCCGCCCAGGAAACCGGTATGGTTGCCCAGCCGGCCGGCGGTCAGGGCCACGTTGTACGGCGAGCCGCCGACTTTCGGCTGATAGGAATCGTTTCCCGCCGCATCCTTGACCGGCAGGAAGTCGATCAGTGCCTCGCCGCAACTCACGATCATCTCGGTCTTCTCCCGCTGGTCTGTATCGTCCATGCCCATTAGCCGAAGCGCGGCGCGCCGCCAAGCGGCTTCGACGTGTCGCGTCGGTCCGCGCATGGGTGCGATCCGATGTCCCTCGTGTTTCGTCGCAGCCTTTGCCCTATAACGGCCTTGCGCCGGTGGCATCCGCCGGATCGTCGAAGTTTTCTGCTGCAACGACCGAGAAACCATGCCGTCAGACGTAACGCTCTGGGGCGCCCTGATCGCAGGGCTGCTTTCCTTCATTTCGCCCTGCGTGCTGCCGCTTGTGCCGCCCTATCTCTGCTACGTGACGGGGCTGAGCCTCGACGAGGTGGCGGGAGCCAAGGCGGATGGCCGCAACCGGCGAATGGTGCTGCGCTCGTCCTTCGCCTTCGTTCTGGGCTTCACCACCGTCTTCGTGCTGCTCGGGGCGACGGCCTCGGTGCTCGGCCGGATGGTGGCGCGGCAGCAGGAAATTCTCTCCATCGTCGCCGGCCTGGTGATCATCGTCATGGGCCTGCATTTCCTCGGCGTTTTCCGCATCGCTTTCCTGCAGCGCGAGGCGCGGGTACAGGTCGCCAACCAGCCGGGCGGCCTCGTCGGGGCTTACGTGCTCGGGCTGGCCTTCGCCTTCGGCTGGACGCCCTGCATCGGTCCCGTGCTGGCGGCGATTCTCGCGGTTGCCGGCTCGCAGGATACGGTCGGCCGCGGCGCCGGCCTGCTCGCTGTCTATTCGCTCGGCCTCGGTATTCCCTTCATGATCGCCGCCGGCTTTGCCGAGCGTTTCATCGGCGGGTTGCGCCGGTTCCGTCGCTATATGCCGATGGTCGAGAAGGCGATGGGCGTTTTCCTGATTCTTGCCGGCGTGCTGTTCCTGACCGGCCAGATGACGGCGATGTCGTTCTGGCTGCTTGAAACTTTCCCCGCGCTGTCGCGGATCGGCTGATTTCGGATCATCCCAAAAATGCGGCAATAGCTATTTAGGCTTTTCGCGCCATAGCTACGCGCCACAGCTTCGCTCTCCTGGAGGAACCATGCCGGATCGCTCTTCGCTCGCCATCGTGCTCGCTGCAGGCGAGGGCACCCGCATGCGATCGTCCCTGCCCAAGGTGATGCATCCCGTCGCTGGCCTGCCGATGATCGGCCATGTGCTGAAGACGGCGACCGGCGCCGGCATCGACCGTTTCGCCGTCGTCGTCGGCAATGGCGCGAGCGCGGTGCGCGACTTCGCCGCCAAGGCCGCGCCCTCGGCGTTTATCGTCGAACAGGTCGAGCGTCTCGGCACCGCGCATGCCGTGCTGGCGGCGCGCGAGGCGCTGGAAATCGCCGCCGATGACGTGCTGGTGCTCTATGGCGACACGCCGCTGGTCACCGCCGAGACACTGGCCCGCATGCGCGCCGAGCTGGCCAAGGGCGCCAGCGTCGTCGTGCTCGGCTTCCGCCCGGAGGTGCCGACCGGCTATGGCCGCCTGATCGAGCGCGACGGGCAGTTGCTGGCGATCCGCGAGGAGCGCGAGGCGAACGAGGAAGAGCGCGCGATCGGCTTCTGCAATGCGGGCCTGATGGGCTTTCGTGGAGAGACGATCCTGGCCGTGCTCGATGCCATCGACAACAACAACGCCAAGGGCGAGTTCTACCTGACCGATGCGGTCGAGATCGCCAACCAGCGTGGTCTCGGCGTGGTGGCCATCGAGGCCGACGCGGCGGAGGTCGGCGGCGTCAACACGCGCGCCGAGCTCGCCGATGTCGAGCGCATCTGGCAGGACCGCGCGCGGCAGGCGGCCCTCCTTGCCGGTGTCACCATGATCGCGCCGGAGACGGTATTCCTGGCGCATGACACGAAGCTTGCGCGCGACGTGGTGATTGAGCCGAACGTCTTCTTCGGCCCCGGTGTCACCGTCGACGAGGGTGTCGTCATCCACGCCTTTTCGCATCTGACCGGCGCGCATCTGGAGCGCGGCGCCGAGGTCGGGCCGTTCGCACGGCTTCGCCCCGGCGCGCAGCTTGGCCCCAAGAGCAAGGTCGGCAATTTCGTCGAGGTGAAGAACGCCGAGATCGGCGCCGGCGCCAAGATCAGCCATTTGACCTATATCGGCGACGCCAAGGTCGGTGCCGAGGCGAATGTCGGCGCGGGCACGGTTACCGGCAATTACGACGGCTACGACAAGGCGCTGACCGTGATCGGCGAGGGTGCCTTCATCGGCTCCAACAGCGTGCTGGTCGCGCCGGTGACGATCGGCGATGGCGGTTATGTCGCCTCGGGCAGCGTCATTACCGAGGATGTCTCGCCCGACGCGCTGGCGATTGCCCGCGGACGACAGGTGGAAAAGCCGGGCTGGGCCGCCCGCTTCCGCGAGATGAAGGCCAAGACCAAGCGCGTCCGCGTCTAGGCGGTCGGTGAAGGCGAGAAACAGGAAGTGATTTCCGGCACTTGGCCCAAAAGGCTAAGAGGCGCTTGGATCTGACTTGGACTAGGATGCCGCCTTGAAGGCATCGCGAACGGGGAAACTGCAACATGTGCGGAATTATCGGCATTCTGGGCCGGACGCCCGTCGCGCCACTTCTGGTCGATGCGCTGAAGCGGCTGGAATATCGCGGCTATGATTCCGCCGGGATCGCGACGCTGGAGGACGGCCATCTCGATCGCCTTCGCGCCGAAGGCAAGCTGCGCAATCTCGACCTGAAGCTGGCCGTTTCGCCGCGCTTCGGCCTGACCGGCATCGGCCATACCCGCTGGGCGACCCATGGCGCCCCGACGGAGCGCAATGCCCACCCGCACGCGACCGAGCGCCTGGCCGTCGTCCATAACGGCATCATCGAGAATTTCCGCGAGCTGCGGCTGGAGATGGAAGCGGCCGGCCGCACCTTTTCCTCCGATACCGATACCGAGGTGATCGCCCATCTGGTGACGGTCAAGCTCGCCGCCGGCCTGTCGCCGAAGGAGGCCGTGCAGGCGGTTCTCGGCCGGCTGACGGGGGCGTTCTCGCTCGCCTTCCTGTTCGAGGGCGAGGAAGACCTGCTGATCGGCGCGCGTCGCGGCAGCCCGCTGGCGATCGGCTGGGGCGAGGGCGAGATGTTCCTCGGCTCCGACGCCATCGCGCTCGGGCCGTTCACCGATGAGATCACCTATCTGAACGATGGCGACTGGGTCGTGCTGACGCGCTCGAGCGCCGCGATCTATGACGAGGCGGGCAATCCGGTCGAGCGGCTGCTGACGCGCCTGCAGGGCACCACCCATGTCGTCGACAAGGGCAACTACCGCCACTTCATGGTCAAGGAGATCCATGAGCAGCCGGAAGTCGTGGCCCACACGCTGGCGCATTATCTCGACCTGGTGAACGGCAGCGCCAAGCTTCCGGCCGGCATTGATTTTGCCGCGATCGACCGGCTGTCGATCACCGCCTGTGGCACGGCCTTCTTTGCCGGCTTCGTCGCCAAGTACTGGTTTGAGCGCTATGCGCGGCTGCCAGTCGACATCGATATCGCCTCCGAGTTCCGCTATCGCGAGCAGCCGCTATCGAAGAACGGTCTTTCCATCGTCATCTCGCAATCGGGCGAGACCGCCGACACGCTGGCATCGCTGCGCTATGCCAAGGGCGAGGGACAGAAGATCGCCGCGGTCGTCAATGTCCGCGAATCGACCATCGCCCGGGAGGCGGATTTCGTGCTGCCGACCCTGGCGGGACCTGAAATCGGCGTCGCTTCGACCAAGGCCTTTACCGCCCAGCTTTCCGTGCTGGCAGCGACCGCTGTCGCCGCCGGCAAGGCGCGCGGCGTGCTGAGCGGCGACGAGGAGCAGGCGCTGGTGCGCGCGCTCAGCGAAGTGCCGCGCCTGATGCACGAGGCGCTGAAGCTTGATGCGCAGATCGAGGCGCTGGCGCGCGACCTGGCCAAGGTCAAGCACTGCCTCTATCTCGGCCGTGGCACTAGCTATCCGATCGCGCTGGAAGGCGCGCTGAAGCTCAAGGAAATCTCCTATATCCACGCCGAGGGCTACGCGGCCGGCGAGCTGAAGCACGGCCCTATCGCGCTGATCGACGAGGACATGCCCGTCGTCGTCATCGCGCCCTACGACCACATCTTCGAGAAGACCGTCTCGAACATGCAGGAAGTCGCGGCGCGCGGCGGCCGGATCATCCTGATCACCGACCGGAAGGGCGCCGAGGCGGCCGCCATGGATACGATGGCGACGATCATCCTGCCCGAGATGCCCTCCAGCGTGACGGCGCTGGTCTATACGATCCCGGTGCAATTGCTGGCCTATCACACCGCCGTCTTCATGGGCACGGACGTCGACCAGCCGCGCAATCTCGCCAAGTCGGTGACGGTGGAGTAGCGCGTTCGCGACGCTGGGAGCGCAGGTCGCCGCGGAACGAATTCGCCGCCGGCGCCTTTGCGCAGGAGTATCTTCTGGTCATCCGTATGCCAGCCGTCATAATGGCGGCTGGCAGGCATGATTCAGGCGCGCGGGCGGTGGAATGAGCTCTCAGGAACCCCAACTCCCTCCAGCCGGTGAAACGGGCGGCAGTCGGCTGATCAAACGGTTGCGGAACTATTTCCTCACCGGTCTGGTCATCGCCGCGCCGATCTCGATCACGATCTACCTGACCTGGTCGCTGATCAAATGGATCGATGGCTGGGTCAAGCCGGTCATCCCGCTCGAATACAGCCCCGACGCCTATCTGCCCTTCTCCGTTCCGGGCTTCGGCGTGTTCGTCGCCGTCGTGGCGCTGACGCTGCTCGGCTTCCTGACGGCCAACTTCGTCGGGCGCTCGCTGGTGCGCATGGGCGAGCAGTTGCTGAACCACACGCCGCTGGTCCGCAATCTCTACAGCGCCCTCAAGCAGCTCTTCGAGACTGTGCTGTCGGGCAAGGGCGGCAAGTCGTTCCAGAAGGCGGCGCTTTTCGAATTTCCGCGCAAGGGCGTGTGGTCGATCGTCTTCATCGCGACGGAGACGAAAGGCGAGATCCGGCGGCGGATCAGCCAGGACGGTGAGGAATGGGTGACCGTCTTCCTTCCGCCGACGCCGGCGCCGACTGCGGGCTTCATGATGTTCGTGCGGCGCAGCGAACTGATCGAACTCGACATGACGGTGGAGGAGGCTGCGAAGCTGGTCATTTCGGCCGGCCTGGTCGCCCCCGAATATGACGTGGCGGCCCATACCCCGCCGCTCGACCCGCCCGCTCCGGTCCTGACACGGCGCTCCGGCGGCTAGGCGAGGGTCCAAACCTCCCAACAAGAAAGGCCCGGTCTCGACCGGGCCTTTTCGCAGGAGATCGCGTGGCGATCAGAAGCGGTAGTTCAGGCCCGCGCGCACGATGCTGGCGCTGATCTCGCCGCGGCTCGAAGCGCTGCCGGCGGAGCCGAAATCGAAGTCGAAGGTCTTGGAGCCGAAGTCGGTGTAGAGATACTCGGCCTTGACCGACCAATTGCTATGGGCAATCGCCCATTCCGCGCCGGCGCCGATCGCATAGCCGACCATGGTCTTGCTGTCGGTCTGGGAGTATTCCGGACCGGTGAAGCCGCCGGGAACGCCGCCCTGGATGGTGAGGCCGGCCTTGCCCTGACCGACTGCGAGACCGCCCGTGCCATAGATCAGCACATTGTCGATGGCGTAACCGACGCGGGCGCGCAGCGTGCCAAACGACTGCAGCTCCGCGGAGGTCTGGTAGTAGGGTCCTTGCGGCGAACCCAGGAAGCTGACCGAGGTCTTGAGGTCCGTGGCCTGGTAATCTGCTTCCGCGCCGAACACCCAGGTGCCAACCTGATAATTGTAGCCGATCTGTGCGCCGCCCAGGATGCCGTCGGCGCTGGCCGAGCTGTCGGCGCCAAGGAACGTCGCCGCCGGTATGAAGGTGCCGAGGCTAAGGCCGACGAGCGGGCCGGTCGTGGTCATCGAATTCTCGCTGGTGTCGACGTCGCCCCAGCCGTAACCGGCGTTCAGGCCGACATAGAAGCCTGTCCAGGAGAATGGCGCGGCGACCGCCGCCGGAGCCGCCGCGGGCTCGTAGGTCAGGTCGGCCGCGAGCGCGGGGGAAGCAACGAGCAGCGTCGTGGCAAGCAGGGCGAACTTCGAAGCGGTCATGATGAGCTCCACCAGAAGGATTGTGAAACCATCGTAACAAAACTCGTTCGAAATGCTGTTGCACTAAGGCAACTATATTAACCGAGAGATCATATGGTTGACGAAGTGTTGCAGCGACCGCGCGATGCTATGACTCGCCCGCGAGGCTACGGCGCGCCTTGTCGAGTTCCTCGGCGTAACGGCGGAACAGATGCGCCTCGGTCAGCAGGCCGATGACGTGCCGGCTTGACGCATCGTCGACCACGACCAGTTCTTCGCTCTCCGCCTCGTCGAATACCTTGGCAGCCGTCTGGGCACTCATGTTGGGAAACAGCATTTTATCGGGCTGGCGGCAGAAGGACTGGATCGTATCGTCGACATCTTCGGATGGGGTCGAGTGGATCTCGGCGACCAGAATGATGCCGGCATAGCGGCCATCGGTATCGGTGACGACGACGCGCTGGGTCGAGCCGAGCGGAAACAGGCTGCGAAAGGCGCTGACCGGCATCGTGGCGAGCACGCTGCGCACGTCGGTTCGCATCATGCGGCCAACCGTGAGGCCGCGCAGCCAGCCGACGTCGATGGCGCTGCGGATCGTTTCTCCGCGCAAATGCAGCCGCCAGGTTGAGAACGAATAGCCGAAGAACTCGCGCACGGTGATGGCGGATAGGATCGAGGCAGCCAGCACGATGCCGGTGATGGCGAGATCGCCGGTCGCTTCCAGCGCCAGGAAGGTCATGGTGAGCGGGCCGCCCACGATTCCGACCCCGAGCGCGCTCATGCCGACGATGGCGGCGGCCACCGGGTCAATGCCGGCGGACGGGGCGATCCAGGCGACCGCCATGGCGAACAGCTTGCCGACGATGACGCCGAGAAACAGCGATGCGAAGAACATGCCGCCGCGAAAGCCCGACCCGAGCGAAATCGAGACGCCGGCGATCTTCAGCAGAAGGATGGTCGCCAGCAGGCCGGCTGGCACGCCCTCGGCCATATTCAGATGCATGGCGCCATGGCCGGCCCCGAGCACCTGGGGACTGTAGAGCGCTAGCCCGCCGAGGATGGCGCCGCCGACGGCGGGGCGGATGGCGCGCGGCAGCCGGCTCTTCTGGAAGATCACCTCGGCGAGCGTGACCAGCCGCATGATGGCGATGGCGGCGAAGCCGGCGATTACACCGAGCAGTAGGTAGGGGGGATAGTCGACGGCATGCAGCGCCAGTGCCTTCGGCACCTCGATGGTGTAGGCGGCGGCGCCCAGGCCTTGGGCGACCAGGAAGCCGGCGATCGACGCCGTCATCACCGGGGCGATGTTCGCGACCGTATAGACGCCGATGATCAGCTCGAAACCGTAAAAGGCGCCGGTCAACGGCGCGCTGAAGGCCGCCGCGATGGCGCCGGCCGCGCCGCAGCCGACGACAGTGCGCAGGTCCGTGCGGCGCAGATGCAGGCGCTGGCCGATGCGCGAGGCCATGGCGCTGCCGACCTGCGTATAGCCCGCCTCGAGGCCCACCGAAGCGCCGGAGCCATTGGAAATGATCGCCTCGAGGGCGACGCGCAGGCTGTCGCGCAGCGACATCCGCCCGCCATGCAACGCATTGGCTTCAATCGGGTCGACGATCTGGCGCGCGCGCCGGAAGAACAGCAGGAAGAGCGCGCCGAGCACCAGCCCGCCGCCGGCCGTGGCGGCCGCGCGCCAGGGCGGCGAGATCATGGCGGTTGCGCTGAGGAAGCCATCCGGCTCGATCGAGAACAGAACCACGTGCAGCCATTGCGCCAGCCGGCTCATGATCGTGACGGCAAGGCCGGCGAGACATCCGATCACCGCCGCAACGATCAGCAGCGAGGGCTCCCGCGTCCGGATCAGGGCGCGGGCGCGGCTCATGGCGCGGTCGGGGAGGGTGGAAAGTCCCATGTCAGTCGCGATGCCTATGCTCGCCGTTTGAATAGGCGTTCCCGCCTTCAAAAGCTTCGCGCGTCTTGTCTCAGCCGGCGCGCAGTAGCTTGATCGCCTCGTCTCTGCCGAAAAGATAGAGCAGCAGCTGCAGCGCCTTGCCGCGCGGCGATTGCAGCGCGGGGTCCTTCTCGACGATCAGCCGCGCATCGTCGCGGGCGATTTCGAGCAGATTCGCGTGATGCTCGAAGCGCGCGATCTTGAAGCCCGGCGTGCCGGATTGGCGCGTGCCGAGCAATTCGCCTTCGCCGCGCAGCCTCAAATCTTCCTCGGCGATGCGGAATCCGTCCTCGGTGTCGCGCATGATGGCAAGCCGGTCATGCGCCACCTCGCCGAGCGGTCCCTTGTAGAGGAGCAGGCAGGTCGACGCTTTCGAGCCGCGGCCGACGCGGCCGCGCAGCTGATGCAGCTGCGCGAGGCCGAAGCGCTCGGCATGCTCGATCACCATGATGGTCGCGTCCGGCACGTCGACGCCGACCTCGATCACCGTGGTCGCGACCAGGATCCGGGTTTCGCCGCGCTGGAAGCGCTGCATTGCCTCGTCCTTCTCGGCCGCCTTCATCCTTCCGTGGACGAGGCCGACGACCGGGCCGAGCGCGCGCTGCAGGTCGACAAAGCGATCCTGCGCCGCGGCGGCGTCGACCTCCTCCGATTCCTCGACCAGCGGGCAGACCCAATAGGCCTTGGCGCCCTCGGCGATCGCGGCGCGGATTCGCTCCACCACCTGGTCGAGCCGTTCGAGCGGCACCGTGCGGGTTTCGATCGGCTGGCGGCCGGCCGGTTTGTCCGGCAGCTTGGAGACGTCCATGTCGCCAAAGGCGGTGAGCACCAGCGTGCGCGGGATCGGCGTCGCGGTCATGACGAGGATGTCGGTGGCCGCGCCCTTGGCGGAAAGCGCCAGGCGCTGATGCACGCCGAAGCGGTGCTGCTCGTCGACGATCGCCAGCGCCAGGTCGCGGAACTCGACGCCGGCCTGGAAGACGGCATGGGTGCCGACGACGAGATCGATGCTGCCATCGTCCAGTCCGGCCAGGATCTCGGCGCGCTCGCGGCCCTTTTCGCGGCCGGTCAGGATCGCCATGCGGATGCCGGCGGCGTCGGCGAGCGGTTGCAGCGTCTTGGCGTGCTGGCGGGCGAGGAGTTCGGTCGGCGCCATCAGCGCCGCCTGGCTGCCTGCCTCGATGACGGTCGCCGCCGCCATTAGGCCGACCATGGTCTTGCCCGAACCGACATCGCCCTGCAGCAGGCGAAGCATGCGTTCGTCGGAGGCCAAGTCCTTCTCGATATCGGCGATCGCGGCCTGCTGGCTGCCCGTGAGCGTGAATGGCAGGGCAGCGGTGATCGCGCGCCGCATCCGCCCGTCGCCGATCCGCGCCCGTCCGGTGGCGCGGCGCAGATTGGCGCGCGTCAGCATCAGGGCGAGCTGGTTGGCCAGGAACTCGTCATAAGCGAGGCGGCTGATGGCCGGCCCCTCCGGCGCCAGTTCGGCTGGCGTCGTCGGCGCATGCACGGCTTCCAGCGTCGGCTTGAAGCCGGTCCAGCGCTGGCGCGACATCAACGTCGGATCCTGCCACTCCGGCAGGTCGGGGAGGCTGTCGAGCGCGCCGCGCATGGCGCGTCCCAGCGTCTTGCGCGCCAGCCCCGCCGTCATCGGATAGACCGGCTCGACCATCGGCAATTGGTCGAATGCCTCGCGGTCGACGATATGGTCGGGATGCACCATTTGCGGCCGGCCGTTGAACCACTCGACCTTGCCGCTGACGAAGCGCGTTTCGCCGACCGGCATGGTGCGTTCGAGGAAGTTCTGCTCGGCGCGGAAGAAGACCAGTGCGATCTCGCCGGTGTCGTCATGCGCCATGACGCGGTAGGGGATTCGCTTGTTGCCGCGCGGCGCCGGCAGATGGCGGTCGATGCGCACCTCGAGCGTGACGATGGCGCCTTCCGGCGACAGCGCGATGCCGGGCTGGTTGCGGCGGTCGATCAGCCCCACGGGAATATGCAGCAGGAGATCGGTTACGCGCGGCGGTTCCGGCGCGTCGCCACCCAACAGCAACCGACCCATGGCCTCGCCGATCTTGGGGCCGACGCCCGTCAGACTCGTGACGGGGCGGAACAGCGAATTCAGGATTTCGGGGCGCATCGGGGCATGATTCTCCTGGCCGGGAGATTAGAACGTCCCGCCAACCTTTCGCCATGGCGTCGGGCAGGGTAGGAACAGCACAAATTGTGCGTGAGAGATCGATGACCCAAGAAGCAACAACCGGCGTCTATGGCAACCCCCCGGCGGAGCTGGCGGACGTGCCGCGCGACGCGGTGCAGTTTTCGCCGCTGCTGCCCGGGAGCCCGGCGCTGGAGCGCCAGGCGGAAGGCTCGCTTGCCGCCATGGTGATGCTGGTACCGCCCGGCACGATCGAGCGCCGGCACGACATCGCCCAGGCGCTGCGCGTGCTGCAGCCGGGTGGCCAATTGACGGTGATGGCGCCGAAGGACAAGGGCGGTTCGCGGCTCGCCAAGGAACTGAAGGCGTTTGGCTGCGAATTCGAGGAAACGGCGCTTCGGCATCACCGCATCTGTGTCTCGACCCGGCCCACGGACCTGTCCGCGCTCCAGGCGGCGATCGACGATGGCGCGCCGCGACAGGTCGAGGAAACCGGCCTCTGGTCGCAGCCTGGCGTGTTCTCCTGGAACCGCGTCGATCCGGGCAGCGCGCTGCTCTTGAAGCACCTGCCGCAGCTTTCCGGACGCGGCGCGGATCTCGGCTGCGGCGTCGGCTATCTGGCGCGCGCCGTGCTTGCCATGCCGACCGTCGAGGCGCTGCACATGGTCGATATCGACCGGCGCGCCGTCGAGGCGGCGGCGAAGAACATCACCGATCCGCGCGCCAGCATCCATTGGGCGGATGTGCGCAAGGCCGGCACGATTCCCGAGGGGCTCGATTTCATCGTCATGAACCCGCCCTTCCATGATGGCGGCGCTGAAGATCGCTCGCTCGGCCAGTCCTTCGTCCGCCGCGCCGCCGAAAGCCTGCGCAAGGGCGGCCGTCTTTGGCTGACCGCCAACCGGCATTTGCCCTATGAGGATCACCTGAAGGACCTGTTCGCCCGCGCCGTGCTGATCGTCGAAGCCGATGGCTTCAAGGTCTACGAGGCGCGCAAATGAGCAAGCCCGGCGGCAAGCAGGCCTTCCCCTCCGCGCGGCTGGATCGACTGCTGGCCAATCTCGGCTATGGCTCGCGCCGCGAGGTCCAGGGCCTGATCCAGGGCGGCCGGGTCATCCTCGACGGCGAGGCCGAAACCGATCCGGCGCAGCATATCTATGTGAAGCCGGACCTGGTGACCCGCATGACGGTGGCCGGCGAGCCGCTGGACCCGGCGCCCGGCATGGCGCTGATGATCCACAAGCCGCTCGGCGTGACCTGTTCGCACAAGGAAATCGGGCCGCTGGTCTATTCGCTGCTGCCGGAACGCTGGCGCCGCCGGGATCCCGTCATCTCCACGGTCGGCCGTCTCGACAAGGAGACGTCGGGCCTGCTGCTGATGACCGATGACGGCGCGCTGCTCCATCGCATCATCTCGCCGCGCCATCATGTGCCGAAGCGCTACCAGGTGACGCTCGACCGGCCTCTGAATGGCGACGAGGCCGAGATCTTCGCCGCCGGCGGATTGCTGCTCGAGGGCGACGACAAGCCATTGCTGCCGGCCGAGATGGAATCCTCGGGCCCGAAGCAGGCGACGCTGACCCTGCACGAAGGGCGCTATCACCAGGTTCGCCGCATGTTCGCGGCGGTCGGCAACCATGTCGTGGCGCTGCATCGCGACCGGATCGGCCTGCTCGACCTACCTGCCGATCTGGAGGCCGGTTCGTACCGCCTGCTGACGCCTGCCGACATCGACGCGGTGTTTGGAGCCTCAGGGTGACGCTTCCAGGATCGAAATTCTACGACGTCGTCGTGCTCGGCGCCGGCGCTGCCGGCATGATGTGCGCCATCGAAGCAGGCAAGCGCGGCCGCTCGGTTGCCATCATCGACCATTCGCCCTCGGCCGGCGACAAGATCCGCATTTCCGGGGGCGGCCGCTGCAACTTCACCAATATCCACGCCTCGGCCAAGAACTTCGTCTCGCAGAACCCGCGCTTCTGTATCTCGGCGCTGTCACGCTATACACAGCGCGATTTCATCGCCCTCGTCGAGCGTCATGGCATCGCCTATCACGAGAAGACGCTTGGCCAACTGTTCTGCGACGGCTCCGCCAAGCAGATCATCGAAATGCTGGTGTCCGAGATGCTGCGGGCCGGCGTCGAGCTGCGGCTGGGCACCACCATCAAGCGGGTGGAGCATCGGGTCGATGGCGGCTACCGGGTTGCGCTATCGACGGGCGACGTCGTCTGCAAATCGCTGGTGATCGCGACCGGCGGCAAGTCGATCCCGAAGATGGGTGCGACCGGCTTCGGCTATGAGATCGCCAGCCAGTTCGGCCTGAAGCAGGTCGAGACGCGCCCGGGCCTGGTGCCGCTGACCTTCGATCCCGCCACGCTGGCGCGGCTGGAGCCGCTGGCCGGCATCGCCGTCGACGCGGTCGCCCAGCACGGCAAGACGCGGTTCGCCGAGGCGATGCTGTTCACGCATCGCGGCCTATCCGGCCCGGCGATCCTGCAGATCTCGTCCTACTGGCGCGAGGGCGACGAGATCACGCTCTCCATGCTGCCGGAGACGGACGTGTTCGCGACGCTGAAGGCGGCCAAGGCCGAGCGCGGCAAGCAGGCGCTGCATACGGTGCTGGCAACGCTGCTGCCGAAGCGGCTGGCGCAGTTGATCGCGGAGGAGGAGAAGGGCCCGGGCAATCTCGCCGACCTCTCGGACAAGGCATTGCGCCGCGTCGAGGCGGCAATCAATGCCTGGCGCGTCAGGCCGGCGGGTTCCGAGGGCTATCGCACGGCCGAGGTGACGCTGGGCGGTGTCGATACCAACGAGCTGGATCCCAAGACGATGGAAGCCAGGGAGGTCCCCGGCCTCTATTTCATCGGCGAGGTCGTCGACGTCACCGGCTGGCTCGGCGGCTACAATTTCCAGTGGGCCTGGTCATCCGGCTGGGTGGCGGGGCAGGCGGCGTAGGGAGAGGTTCGATGGCGGTACGGCGCATCGTGGCGAATATCGCGGCCCGGGATCCGGCAAGCGCTCAGGCCTTCTACGGCGACATCCTCGGCATGGAGATCGTCATGGACCATGGCTGGATCGTCAGTTTCGCAACGGATATTGCCACCACCCCGCAGGTCAGCGTCGCGCGCGAAGGCGGATCCGGCACCGCCGTGCCGGATCTCTCCATCGAGGTTGACGATCTAGACGAGGTGCTGGCTCGCGTTCGCGGCGCCAGCCTCCCGATCGAATATGGCCCCGCCACGGAACCGTGGGGCGTGCGGCGCTTCTATGTGCGCGACCCGTTCGGCCGGCTGGTGAACATTCTCAGCCACGCCTGAGCGCCGGACGCACGGGCATCATTCGGCGAGAACGCCGGACTTCTTCGCCGCGAAGATCGCCAGCGCGTCCATCAGCGGTGGCGACAGGCAGTCATAGGGTTCGAGGCCAAGCTCGCGGATGCGAGAACGGATCGCGCCCATGCGGTCCGGCTTCACCCCGCCTTCGATCACCGAGGAGATGAAGGCGCCGAACTGCGGCGCCTGCCAGCCTTCCTCGCGCGACAGTTCGGTGTGCACGAAGGTCAGCCCCTTGAAGGCGTGGTCCTTCTCGACGGGGCCATGCATGTGCACGCCGCAAACCTGGCAGGCATGGCGCAGGATGGTGGCGGCCGGGTTGACCACCGCGAGCTTGTCGCCATTGGCGGCGACCTTCACATGATCGGTCGGGACGACGCCGACGATCGAGACGATCGCGCCTTCCGGCTTCCAGCACTGTGTGCAGCCGCAGGCATGGTTATGCGCGATCTGCCCCTGGATCTCGACGCGTACCGGTTTGTCGAGGCAGTGGCAGATCAGCGTTCCGCCGGCGAAATCATCCGCGCCCTTGCGGATGCCGTAGTCGATCGTGGGATGGAGAAGGACCGTGGCAGGCATTTCAGGCTCCCTCGTTCGTTCTTGCCGGAGGATCCGGATTGATCGAAGGTAGCGCTGACGTAACGTCAAGGAAACCGCTGCGCGTAGAATTCCGCGCGAAGGGGTGGCGCCGAACGAAAACGGCCATGCCGCCAGAACGACATGGCCGTTGAAAGGTGGTGTAGCCCGACCGGCTAGTTGAGGCCGCTGGCCTCGTCGAGGCCGAGAACCAGGTTCAGGTTCTGCACGGCGGCGCCAGACGCGCCCTTGCCGAGATTGTCGAGCAAAGCAACGAGACGGGCCTGCCCGGCCCCTTCGGTGCCGAAGGTGAAGAGTTTCATCCGGTTGGTGCTGTTCAGCCCCTCGGGATCCAGGCCGGTCATCGCGCCTGACTCCGCCAGGTTCGCCACGGTGACGAAGCGCTCGCCGGCATAGTGCGCCGAGAGGGCCTCGTTCAGCGCGGACAGCGACGGCTTGCCCGGGATCAGGTCCAGATGCAGTGGGATCTCGACGATCATGCCCTGCGCATAACGGCCGACGGCCGGCGCGAAGATCGGGCGGAGGGCGAGCTGGCCGTGCTTCTGGATCTCCGGCACATGCTTGTGCTGCAGCGGCAGCGCATAGATGCGGAAATTCTCATGCGTGTAGTTCGCGGTGTTCGGATCCTCGAACTCGGCGATCATCGACTTGCCGCCGCCGGAATAGCCGGAGACGGCGTTGATCGTCACCGGCCAGGCG
This sequence comes from Kaistia defluvii, assembly GCF_040548815.1. NCBI lineage: Bacteria > Pseudomonadati > Pseudomonadota > Alphaproteobacteria > Hyphomicrobiales > Kaistiaceae > Kaistia > Kaistia defluvii. Next base: position 748,376 of record NZ_JBEPSM010000001.1, read on the forward strand.
GCAGGCAGCAGCCCCGCCGAGACCAGCGGACGCAGCAGCGCGATCGCGCCGGTCGCATAGCAGCCGGGATTGGAGATCCGCGTCGAGGCGGCGATCTTGGCCCGCTGCGACTTGTCGAGCTCGGCGAAGCCATAGGTCCAGTCTGCCGCCGTCCGATAGGCGGTCGAGGCGTCGATCACCTTGACATCCGGGTTGTCGATCAGCCCCACGGCTTCCTTGGCGGCCGCGTCCGGCAGGCAGAGGATGACCGCGTCGGCGCTGTTCAAAAGCTCGGCCCGGGCCGCAGTCTCCTTGCGACGCTCGGGCGCGATCGACAGCAGCTGGATGTCGTCGCGGCCTTCCAGGCGCTGGCGGATCTGAAGACCCGTCGTGCCGGCTTCGCCGTCGATGAAGACCGTGGATACCATGGGCTCGCCTCCGTTCGGGCATCAGTAGATGGGGGCGCTCGCGCCACCCGCAAGGATCTCGCACGGTCGTGAAACCGCAATAAGACAAACGCGCATAGAAAAAGGGCGCTGCGGTTGCCCGAAGCGCCCCTTCGAAAACGTCGCGTGGACGCCGATTAGCGCTTCGAGAACTGGAAGCTGCGGCGGGCCTTGGCGTGGCCGTACTTCTTGCGCTCGACGACACGGCTGTCGCGGGTCAGGAAGCCACCCTTCTTGAGGACGCCACGCAGCTCGGGCTCGTAATAGGTCAGAGCCTTCGAGATGCCGTGACGAAGCGCGCCAGCCTGGCCGGAGAGACCACCGCCAGCAACCGTGGCGTTGATGTCGTACTGGTCGGTGCGCGAAGCGACGCCGATCGGCTGCTGAACGAGCATCTGCAGAACCGGGCGAGCGAAGTAGCCGCGGTATTCCTTGCCGTTCACGACGATCTTGCCGGTGCCCGGCTTGATCCAGACGCGAGCGATGGCGTTCTTGCGCTTGCCGGTCGCGTAGGCGCGGCCCTGGGCGTCAAGCTTCTGCACATGGACAGGTGCCGCGTTCTCGGTCGAGATGACGGCGAGGTCCTGGAGGGACTGGAGATCAGCCATGTTCAGGCAATCCTCTTGTTCTTGGCATTCAGGGCGCCGACGTCGAGCGTCTCGGGCTGCTGTGCTTCGTGCGGATGCTCGGAACCGCCATAGACGCGCAGGTTCTTCAGCTGGCGACGGCCAAGCGGACCCTCGGGGATCATGCGCTCGATGGCCTTCTCCAGAACACGCTCGGGGAACTTACCCTCGATGATCTGGCGCGGGCTGCGCTCCTTGATGCCGCCGATATAGCCGGTGTGCCAGTAGTACCGCTTGTCGGTGTACTTGGCGCCGGTGAAGACGCACTTCTCGGCGTTGATGATGATGACGTTGTCGCCATCATCAACGTGCGGCGTGAAGCTGGCCTTGTGCTTGCCGCGAAGGCGGTTCGCCACGATGCTGGCGAGGCGGCCAACGACCAGCCCTTCAGCGTCGATCAGAATCCACTTCTTCACGACGTCCGCCGGCTTGGTGGAAATGGTGCTCATTGGTTGAACTCGTTTTCTCGTGCCCCGTTCGGGCAGGATTAGCGGCAACAGGACACACGGTCCCATCGATCGTGCCGGTGTGTAGCCTGCGCCACAGATTCCGTCAAGCGCGTAGAAAACGATGGCGTGCGGATTACCATAGCGAAATCAATAGCTTATAGATACGGTATTGTTATACCACCAGCGGGACGAGATTTCGGACATCCCCAGGCATGCTCGCAGGCCGAAGAATCTCCTTTTTGGCGGCAAAAGTGGGCCGCGAACCTCCGGCTGGTGGATTGAGCCGGGATGGGGGCGGCGGCAGGCACGAAGCATGGTATGGGAGTCGCATCGGGCCGGCATGCCGGTCCTGCGTGGCTAATTTGGGGGATTGGACGATGTGGACCGTATGGAAGCACCCGCTGGTGAAGTGGGGAATCCTGGTTGTGCTGCTTTTCGCGACGGGCGCGTTCATCCTGGCGACGACCTGACGGCGAGGGGACGGCTGGCGGTAGACCCACGCCGCCGTCGATCTGTCACGAGCCTGCCCTATCAACGCAGGGACGGATTGTCGCTCTCTAGCCGGCGGCATGCGATGGAGCGGGCCGGTTTCCGGCCGATCGCACGCCCCGGCACAGGCGGCGTGACCACGACGGCATCTGTACCGCGCCGGGCGATCGGCTATGCTGTCGGCCCAATCGTGACGGGGAAGACAATATGACGGAAGCAGGCCTCGCACCAAGGCTCAGCATTGTGACGCTCGGTGTCGCCAGCGTGCCGAAGGCGCGTGCATTCTATGAGTCGCTCGGCTGGCAGGCCTCGGCCGCAAGCCAAGAGGCGATCACCTTTTTCCAGCTCTCCGGCGTCGTGCTGGCCCTGTTTCAGCGCAACGCGCTGGCGGACGACGCGAATGTCGCGCCGGCGGGCGACGGATTTCGCAGCATCACCCTGGCGCACAATGTCATGAGCGAGGCCGAGGTCGACGCCGCGCTGGCGCATGCCGAGAATTGCGGCGCGCGGCTGGTCAAGCCGGCCACCAAAGTGTTCTGGGGCGGCTATTCCGGCTATTTCGCAGATCCGGATGGCCATCTCTGGGAGGTGGCCTACAATCCCTTCTTCCCGTTTGACGAGGCCGGTCGCCTCGCACTGCCAGGTCCACAATCATGAAGAACCTTCTTTGCAGCACGGCCGCTTGCGCGATGCTGGCTTTCTTCGGATCGACAGCCTTCGCGGCAGAGGATCCGGCGATCCAGCCGAAGCCCTACGAAGCGCTCACCGTCACCTATGACACGACCGGAACCGACGACGCCGAACTCAAGGCTCTGGTCGAGACGTTGAAGGTGGCGATCTCCACCGGCGACGTGGCGACGCTGAAGGCGAGCGCCGCGCCGGAGGTGAAGATCTATTCGCCGATGATCGGTTTCCCCGACGCGACGCCGGCCGAGGCTTTGCCCGATCCAGAGAAGCGCCCCGGCGATGAGCGGCTGGACAGCGCGGCGACGATGTCCTCCACCGGCGACGTCGATTACAGCCGCGAGGATCTGGACGGCCTGGTCGTCGACCTGTTCGGCAACGCGCTGGATTCGGGGACGATCGGACACTCCAAGACGGCCAGGGGCGCGATCTGCTCGCCGGCCGAGCCGATCTTCGACCGCGACAAGGCGCTGGCCATCGCCGAGGCGGCCGGCGTTCCCGCCGGCAATCTCTGGATCCTGTCCGAAGACACGGAATTCCACGAGAAGCCGACCGAAACATCGTCCGTGCTGGTGAAGCTGCCGGCCGGCACTATCGTGCCCTTCATCGAAGGCTCGGTCGACGGCGAGGACGGCACGGCCGACTGGTATTCGGTGGCGCTGCCCTCGGGCAAGATCGGCTATTCCACCAATGACATCTCGCTCGGCTTCCAGGCGACAAGCGTCTGCTATGGCAAGGTCGAGGGCAAATGGATGGTCACCGCCGTCGTCGTTCCGGGTCTGTGAGCGCATGAATCACGATCAATACGATGACGACTATATCCGCGGCATCCTGACCGCCACGCGCACCATCGCCCTGATCGGCGCGAGCCCCAATCCGGCCCGCGCCAGCAACGGCGTGCTGGGCTATCTGACGCGCGCGGGCTACGAGACCTATCCGATCAATCCGGGTATCGCCGGGCGGGAACTGTTCGGCCGCATGGTCTATCCGCGACTGGCCGACGTGCCGGTCCCGATCGACATGGTCGACGTCTTCCGCAATTCGGACGCGATCGCCGGCGTGGTCGACGAGATCCTGGCGCTGTCGGTTCTGCCCAAGGTGATGTGGCTGCAGCTCGGCATCCGCAACGATGCCGAGGCGGCGCGGCTGGAGGCGAGGGGCGTCCAGGTCGTCATGGACCGTTGCCCGGCGATCGAACGGCCCCGCCTGATCGGCTGATATTTTGCGGCGCAGGCCGCCGCGGAGGATGAATATTCGCCGGGAGCTGCCTCCCGGCGAAACGTATGGCTGCGATTTGCCGGGCTGCCGCGCTATGCGTGTAGGTCTGACGATTGATCCGGCCGTGCCCATCAAGAACGAAAATGGAGGAGACAAGAATGTCCGAAGACAGGCTTCCCGGTTTTGCAACGCTGGCCGTCCATGCTGGCGCCCAGCCCGACCCGACCACGGGCGCGCGCATCACGCCGATCTACCAGACGACCGCATTCGTCTTTGACAATGTGGACCATGCCGCGTCGCTGTTCGGCCTGCAGGCCTTCGGCAACATCTATACGCGCATCACCAACCCGACGACCGCCGTGCTCGAAGAGCGCGTTGCGGCGCTGGAAGGCGGCACCGCCGCGCTCGCCGTCGCCTCGGGCCACGCCGCGCAGCTTCTGGTCTTCCACACGCTGCTGCAGCCCGGCGACGAATTCATCGCCTCGACCAAGCTCTATGGCGGCTCGATCAACCAGTTCAACCACTCGTTCAAGAGCTTCGGCTGGAACGTCGTCTGGGCTGATCCCGACGATATCGCCTCGTTCGAGCGGGCGATCACGCCGAAGACCAAGGCGATCTTCATTGAGTCGATCGCCAATCCGGGCGGCATCGTCGTCGACATCGCGGCGATTGCCGCGGTCGCCAAGCGCGCCGGTGTGCCGCTGATCGTCGACAACACGCTCGCGACGCCTTACCTCTGCAAGCCGTTCGAGCATGGCGCCGATATCGTCGTGCATTCGCTGACCAAGTTCCTCGGCGGTCACGGCAACTCCATGGGCGGCGTCATTGTCGACGGCGGCCGCTTCAACTGGACTCGCGAGGCGCGCTATCCCAAGCTGTCGCAGCCGCTAGCCGAATATAACGGCGTCGTGCTGGCCGAGACCTTCGGCAACTTCGCCTTCGCCATCGCCTGCCGCGTGCTCGGCCTGCGCGATCTCGGCCCCGCGATCTCGCCGCAGAACTCGTTCCTGATCCTGACCGGCATCGAGACCCTGCCGCTGCGCATGCAGAAGCATTCCGACAATGCCCGTGCCGTCGCCGAATATCTGATCGACCATCCGGCCGTCGCCTGGGTCAGCTATGCCGGCCTGCCGGGCGACCGCTACCACAACCTCGCGCGCCGCTATGTTCCCAAGGGCGCGGGCGCGGTGCTGACCTTCGGCCTCAAGGGCGGCTATGACGCCGGCGTCAAGGTCGTCTCGACGGTCAAGCTGTTCTCGCATCTCGCCAATATCGGCGACACGCGCTCGCTGATCATTCACCCGGCCTCGACGACCCACCGCCAGCTGGACGACGTGCAGAAGACCAAGGCCGGCGCCGGCCCGGATGTCGTCCGCCTGTCGGTCGGCATCGAGGACAAGGAGGACATCATCGCCGATCTCGAGCAGGCGCTCGCCGGTACCTGATCGGTTCTTTGCGTGGGGTAGACCCTCACCCCAACCCTCTCCCGCGCGCGGGAGAGGGAGTTCTGCCGAGTCGGTTTGCTCTTGCGGGTGGCAGTCTGGGTAGGCTGTCAGGCTTGGATCATGCCGTATGCGTAGGGAAGTGCACCGGCCGAAAACCCTCGCCCGCTTGCGGGAGAGGGTAGGGTGAGGGCCTTTCCTTCGTCAGGAAGGGCCTAGGCTACGCCATCACTTTGACATAGCTGCCCGGCGCGTTCTCGATCGCCTTGACCTTGCGGCCGCCGGGCGTGCGCGCCTTGACGCGGCGGTCGTCCTGCTGCTCGATCCAGGCCTGCCAGTGCGGCCACCAGGAGCCCGGATGCTCCTTGGCGCGGCCGAGCCAGTCGTCGAGCCCGTCGCCCTTCGGTGCGGGACCGGTCCAGTACTGGTACTTGCCGCGCGACGGCGGGTTGATGACGCCGGCGATATGGCCGGATCCCGCCAGCACGAAGGTCACCGGACCGCCGAAGAAGGACGAGCCGTAGAACACCGAGCGCGGCGGCGCGATGTGGTCGTCGCGGGTGGCGAGATTGTAGATCGGGATGGTCACGTCGCCGAGCGACAGCGCCTTGCCGTCGACCGAAAGCTCGCTCTTGGCCAGCTTGTTGTCGAGATAGCAGTTGCGCAGATAGAAGGAATGGTTCGCCGCCGGCATCCGCGTCGCGTCGGAATTCCAGTAGAGCAGGTCGAACGGAATCGGTTCCTTGCCGCGGAAATAGTTGTTCACGACATAAGACCAGATCAGGTCGTTCGAGCGCAGCATGTTGAAGGAGGAGGTCATGTTCTTCCCCTCCAGATAGCCGCGCACGCTCATCTTCTTCTCGACCGCCTCGATCTGCTCCTCGTCGATGAAGACCTTGAGATCGCCGGCATGGGTGAAGTCGACCTGGGTGGCGAACAAGGTCGCCGAGGCGATGCGCGTGTCGCCGACGCCGGCCATGTAGGCGAGCGTGTAGGAGAGCAGGGTGCCGCCGACGCAGTAGCCGATGGCGTTGATCTCTTTCTCGCCCGTGATCTTCTGGATCGTATCGACCGATTCGAGGATACCTTCGCGCATGTAGTGCTCGAAGCTCTTCTCCGCCTGGCGTTCGTCCGGATTGATCCACGAGACGACGAACACGGTATGGCCCTGCTCCACCGCCCATTTGACGAAGGATTTTTCCGGGTTCAGGTCGAGGATGTAGAACTTGTTGATCCAGGGCGGCACGATCAGCAGAGGCCGCTTCAGGACCTCGGATGTCGCCGCCTTGTACTGGATCAGCTGGCAGACCTCGTTCTGCAGGACGACCTTGCCCGGGGAAAGGGCGAGGTTCTTGCCGATGGCGAAGTGGGACTTGTCCGATTGGCGGATGATCAGTTCGCCATTGCCGGCCGCGATGTCCTCGGCCAGCATGTCCATGCCGCGCACGAGGTTGTCGGCGCTCGAATCGAGCGTATCGCGCAGGATTTCCGGATTGGTGAACAGGAAATTCGACGGCGAAATCGCATTGGCGATCTGCCGGATATAGAAGCCCGCTTTCAGCCGGACATGCGGGTCCAGGTCGGTGGCGCCGTCGACCATCTGCTCGGCCCAGCGCGTGGTGATCAGATAGAACTGCTTCACGAAATCGAAGAACTGGTTCTCCGACCATTGCGGGTCCTTGAAGCGGCGATCACGTGGATCGGGCTCGGCCACCGGCGGCATCGGCACGCCGGACATGCGCTGCATCATGCTGGTCCACAGCATGAAATACTGGCCGTAAAGCTTTGATTGCGCTTGGATGCTGCGGCCAGGCTCCGCCGTCCAGTACTCGATTACCTTGGCCAGCGTGCGGACAATCTCGGCAATCTCGTCGGTGAGATCGGCGGAGAGCTTGCCGTCTTCGCGCGGCTTCAGGAAGGCATTGGCGGCCCGGGTCATGCCCTCGATCATCTTGGCGATGTTCTGGGCGAATTTCTCGGGGTCCTTGATGATCAGGCTGATCGGCGCACTGCCGGGGCTGGTGCCGTCGCTTCCGATTTTGTCTTTGGCCATCGTATCCCCGAATGCCATTCTTCGATCGGGAAGGCGGCGCTGCTTTCCCCGACGCGCGGAGTGTAATAGCTTCGCGCTCACAGGGATATGATGCGCATGCTATCGACCCGCTTACCACAATGAGTTCAAGATGAATCCGTCCGGAATCAAGCGGTCCCGTTCCGCGTCGCTCGTCCTCATGCTGGCGCTTGCCGTCTCTCTGGCGGCGTGCTCGCAGCAGCTTTCCAAGACGCTGGACAATTCGCCCGATCCCGAGCTGGACCGTCCGGGCGTGTTTCCCAACATCAATGTCGCGGGCGGCGAGCCGCCCGGCAAGCTGATGACGCCGGCCGAGCTGAAGACCGCCACCGAAGGTCTGAAAGCCAAGGGCGCCCGCAACGACCCGCGCACAGCCGAGGCCGCGCGGCAGCATAGTGCCACCACCAATGCGGCCTTGGAGAAGACCGCCGCCACGCATGCCAAGAAGGCGCTCTCCGAAATTCAGGAGCGCTGCGGCGAGCCCGGCGCAGACGCCACGAAATGCCCGCAATAAGGGTGCTTCCATAGACTGCGGTTCGGTGTAGAACCGCCCCGCGCCAGGTGAGGCGCATAACGACTATCCAGGAAAGATGGATTCGGAGTCATGAGCGAGTTCCACAGCGTGCGGCGTTTGCCGCAATACGTCTTTGAGCAGGTCAACCGGCTTAAGGCGAGCGCTCGAGCCGCGGGCGCCGATATCATCGATCTCGGCATGGGCAACCCTGACCTTCCGACCCCGGCTCATATCGTCCAGAAGCTCGCCGAAACGGCCGCTCGTCCGGACGTGCACGGCTATTCGGCGTCGCGCGGCATCAACGGCCTGCGCAAGGCCCAGGCTGCCTATTACGAGCGCCGTTTCGGCGTGAAGCTCGATCCGAACACGCAGATCGTCGCCACGATCGGCTCCAAGGAAGGCTTCGCCAACATGGCGCAGGCCATCACGGCGCCGGGCGACGTGATTCTCGTGCCCAATCCGAGCTATCCGATCCATGCCTTCGGCTTCCTGATGGCCGGCGGCGTCATCCGTTCCGTGCCGGTCGAACCGGGACCCGAATTCTTCCACGCGATGGAACGTGCGGTCATGCACTCCATCCCGAAGCCACTCGCGGTCGTGCTCTGCTATCCGTCCAATCCGACGGCGCATGTGGCCGATCTCGATTTCTATCGCGATGTCGTCGCCTTCGCCCGCAAGCACGAGCTGTTCGTGCTGTCGGATCTCGCCTATTCCGAGATCTATTTCGACGATGTGCCGCCGCCCTCGATCCTGCAGGTTCCGGGCGCTATCGACGTCGCCGTCGAGTTCACCTCGATGTCGAAGACCTATTCCATGGCCGGCTGGCGCATGGGCTTCGCGGTCGGCAATGAGCGCCTGATCGCCGCGCTGTCGCGGGTGAAATCCTATCTCGATTACGGCGCCTACACGCCGATCCAGGTGGCGGCCACCACCGCGCTGAACGGCCCGCAGGATTGCATCGAGGAGATGCGCCAGATCTACAAGCATCGCCGCGACGTGCTGGTCGACAGCTTCGGCCGCGCCGGCTGGCAGATCCCGGCGCCGCGCGCCTCGATGTTTGCCTGGGTCCCGATTCCCGATGCCTTCAAGTCGCTGGGCAGCCTCGAATTCTCGAAGCTCCTGATCGAGAAGGCCGACGTGGCCGTCGCGCCGGGCGTCGGCTTCGGCGAGCATGGCGACGATTACGTCCGCATCGCCCTGGTGGAGAACGAGCAGCGCATTCGCCAGGCCGCGCGCAATGTCCGTCGCTTCCTTGAAACGGCGGACAAAACGTTGCACAACGTCGTCCCTATCAGCAGCGCCCGGCGATAAGCCGGGCCCCTCTGGGGCGTTTTTATGAATCAAGTACTTCGGCTGGGCGTCGCCGGTCTCGGCACCGTCGGCGCGTCCCTGCTGCGTTTGACGCAGCGCCATGCCAATGAACTGGCGCTTCGTTGCGGCCGGCCGGTCGTCGTGACTGCCGTGACGGCCCGCGATCGTTTCCGCGATCGCGGCCTCGACCTCTCCACCGTGACCTGGTTCGACGATCCGATGTCGCTGGCGCAATCGCCCGACATCGACGTCTTCGTCGAATTGATGGGCGGCGCGGACGGCGCGGCGGCCGATTCGGTGCGCGCGGCGCTCGACGCCAAGAAGCATGTCGTCACCGCCAACAAGGCGCTGCTCGCCAAGCACGGCACCGAACTGGCGCGTCGCGCCGAGAGCAACGGCGTCTCGCTGAATTTCGAGGCGGCTGCCGCCGGCGGCATTCCGATCATCAAGACGCTGCGGGAATCGCTCGCTGGCAACCGGGTCGGGCGCGTCTATGGCATCCTCAACGGCACCTGCAATTACATCCTGACGCGGATGGAGCGGGAAGGCATCGCTTTCGACGCCTGTCTCGCCGAGGCCCAGCGCCTTGGCTATGCCGAGGCGGATCCGACCTTCGACGTCGACGGCTTCGACACCGCCCACAAGCTGGCGCTCCTGACCGCAATCGCCTTCGGCACCGAGATCAACTCGGATGCCATTTATGTCGAGGGCATCCGTTCGATCACGACCGCCGATATCGAGGCGGCGGACGAACTCGGTTACCGCATCAAGCTTCTGGGCGTGGCGACGCGCACCGAGAGCGGCATCGAGCAGCGGGTCCATCCGACCATGGTGCCGAAATCCTCTCCGATCGCACGCGTCGATGGAGTCACCAATGCGGTGGCGGTCGAGGCGGATTTCGTCGGAAGGCTGGTTCTCTCCGGCCCGGGCGCCGGCGGCGACGCCACGGCCTCGGCCGTGATGAGCGACATTGCCGATCTGGCGCGCGGCGACGTGGTGGGCACCTTCGGCCGACCCGCCCACACGCTGCAGCCCTACCAGCAGGCCGTGATGCGGGCGCATGCCGGCGGCTACTACATCCGCTTGGCTGTCTATGATCGGCCCGGAGCTTTCGCCGCCATCGCCAAGCGTATGGCCGAATACAACATTTCGCTCGAATCGATTGTCCAGCGGCGGCGCGCGCCGAAGGCCGATGCGCCGGAGCATCTGCAGCCGCTCGAGCCGCAACCGGTTATGCTCATCACCTATGAGACCACCGAGTCGCAGGTCAAGGAAGCGCTCGATCGGATTACGGCGGATGGTCATATTGCGGAGCAGCCGCAGATGATACGCATTGAACAACTGGCCTGAGAGCGGAGCAGCACTATGGCGATGACGGGGAATGCGAAGGCAGCGGGTCTGGACCGGATCCTGACGCTGGAGCTGGTGCGCGTTACCGAGCGCGCGGCCGTTGCGGCGGCGCGTTGGCGGGGACGCGGCGACGAAATGGCAGCCGACCAGGCCGCCGTCGACGCCATGCGTCGCGAGCTCAACCGTCTGCCGATCGAAGGCACCGTCGTCATCGGCGAGGGCGAGCGCGACGAAGCGCCGATGCTCTATATCGGCGAGAAGGTCGGTCGCGGCTCCGGTCCGCGCGTCGACATCGCGCTCGATCCGCTCGAAGGCACGACGATCTGCGCCAAGAACCAGCCTAATTCGCTGGCCGTGATCGCGATCGCCGAGGGTGGCAGCCTGCTCTACGCGCCCGACGTCTACATGCAGAAGATCGCGATCGGCCCCGGCTATGCGACCGGCGTGGTCGACCTCGACGCCTCCCCGATGGAAAACATCCAGGCGCTGGCAGCGGCCAAGGGCGTTCCCGTCAACGAGATCACCGCCTGCATCCTCGACCGTCCGCGTCACGCCAAGCTGATCGAGGACGTGCGCGCCACCGGCGCCGCGCTCCGCCTGATCGGTGACGGCGATGTCGCCGGCGTCATCCACACCACCAATCCCGACGAGACCGGCATCGACATCTATCTCGGCATTGGCGGCGCGCCCGAAGGCGTGCTGGCCGCGGCGGCTCTTCGCTGCATCGGCGGCCAGATGCAGGGCCGCCTGGTGACGCAGTCCGACGCACAGCGCGAGCGCGCGGCGAAGATGGGCGTCAAGGACTTCGACAAGAAGTTCACCCATGACGAGATGGCCCGCGGCGACGTCCTGTTCGCAGCGACCGGCGTCACCGACGGCAACCTGCTTTCCGGCGTGCGTTTCGCTCGCAATGGCGAGATCACCACGGATACGGTCGTCATGCGCTCGTCTTCCGGCACGGTTCGCTGGATCAAGGCGACGCATCGCGATCTCGAAAAGTTCGACAACGAGGGCTGATCCAGCTCCCATGTCCATGTCATCCAGCGACGCACGGCGCGCCTTTCTCGGCGTAGAAGGATCCGTGACGGGGCGCCGCTGGACCGAACGGGTCGATGCGACCTCGAGCCTGGTCGCAACCGCCATGGCCCAGCGCCATGAGATCCCCGAGCTCGTCGCTCGTGTGCTGGCCGGCCGGGGCATCGCCCTTGACGACGCGGCGCATTTCCTCGATCCGAGCCTCCGCCGGCTGATGCCCGACCCGTCGGTGCTAACCGACATGGACGCCGCGGCCTCGCGTATCGCCGATGCGGTTGAAGCGGGCGAGCATGTCGCGATCTTCGGCGACTACGACGTCGACGGCGCGACATCATCGGCGCTGCTGGCGCGCTTCCTGCGCCATCAAGGCGTCGAGACGCGCATCTACATTCCCGATCGCATCTTCGAGGGCTACGGCCCCAATCCCGACGCCATCCGTACCCTCGTCGAAGAGGGCGCGCAGCTGATCGTGACGGTCGACTGCGGCTCGACGAGTCATGAATCGCTCGCCGTTGCGCGCGATCTCGGCCGCCTCGCGGTGGTGCTCGACCATCACCAGATGGGCGCGGAACTGCCGCCGGCGCTCGCCGTAGTCAACCCGAACCGGCAGGACGATCTCTCCGGCCTCGGCCATCTCGCCGCCGTCGGCGTCACCTTTCTGGCGATCGTCGCCACCAACCGCGAACTGCGCAAGCGCGGCTGGTATGGTCCGACCCGGCCGGAGCCGGACCTGCTGCAATGGCTCGATCTCGTGGCGCTCGGCACGGTCTGCGACGTCGTTCCGCTGATCGGCCTCAACCGCGCCTTCGTCACCAAGGGCCTGTTGGCCGTGCGCCGCCGCGCCAATCCGGGACTGGCGGCGCTGTCGCAGGCCGCCCGCATCGACGCGCCGGTTGCGCCCTATCATCTCGGCTTCCTGCTCGGGCCCCGGATCAATGCCGGTGGCCGGATTGGCGATGCGGCGCTGGGCGCCCGATTGCTGTCGCTCGACGACCCGGCCGAGGCCGAGCGCATCGCCGTTGAACTCGATGGTCTGAACAAGCAGCGCCAAGCCATTGAAACATCGATGCTGGAAGAGGCGATTGCCGAGGCCGATGCGGAGATCGGCTCCGGCGAGGGGCCGGCCGTCATCGTTACCGCGAGCGACCGTTGGCATCCCGGCATTGTCGGGCTGATCGCCGCCCGCCTCAAGGAACGCTTCCGCCGCCCCGCCTTCGCTATCGCCCTGATGCCGAACGGGCTTGGCACCGGCTCGGGCCGGTCGGTGGCCGGCGTCGATCTCGGCGGGCTGGTTCGCGGGGCCGTCGAGCAGGGGCTACTGGTCAAGGGCGGCGGCCACGCCATGGCGGCGGGCCTCACCATCGAGCCCGCGAAATTCGCGGAATTCCGCGCTTTTCTCGAAGCCGGCGCTGCTGAAGCCTCGCGTCGGGCGCGACAGGCCGACCAGCTGCTGATAGACGGCGCGCTGACGGCCCGCGCCGCCACGCCCGATTTCATCGACATGGTGGAGAAGGCGGGGCCGTTCGGATCCGGCCATGCCGAGCCGGTCTTCGCCCTGCCGGCCCATATCGTCGGCTATGCCGATACGGTCGGCAACGGCCATGTAAAGGTCACGCTTTCCGGCGGCGACCAGAACTTGAAGGCGATCGCCTTCCGTGCCGCCGACAACGATCTCGGCCGCATGCTGCTTGGGTCCCGAGGCCGGCCGCTGCATGTCGCCGGCACGCTCTCGATCGACCATTGGCAGGGCAGGCGGCAATCGAGCTTCCGCATTCTAGACGTCGCGCAGCCGCAACCGCTGCGTTAACGGCGCCCTTCCGCGTTAACGCCCCGTTAGCCCTGCGTCACCTCACCAGGCCGTCTTCGTCGCCTTGGACAACCCTGCCGCGCGTCCCATCATGGCGGTTGCATTTTTTTCATCAGACTGCTGAACTAAATCCGTCCTGATTGAGAGTCGCTCCAATTGCACGCATGGATTGTGTGGCGTCTCGACCATCACGCCGGCCCTTGTCGGGTGCTGGGCGGGGGACCCTGGCCGGGCGTCGCCCCTGATCCGTCCGCCGGGGGACACGGGACGCGAATGTACGAGGCGTACAGTTCTGCCGGCCACGGGAGCGGAAGCTCCAAAGGGCCGACGGAACAAAGGCCCTACGACGAAGCGGGCGAAGAATCTTGCCTTAAGATTTTAGCTATGGTGAAATAATTGTAACGCCGCTAGAAGCGGCGGGGAGGACCGGCATGAGCAGCGATCCCTTGAAGGTTGGATTGAAGATCCGAGATGCGCGCAAGCAGCGCCGGTTGACCCTGCAGCGGGTCGCCGAGGCGACGGGTCTTTCGATCGGCTTCCTGAGCCAGGTCGAGCGCGATATTACCACGCCGTCTCTATCCTCGCTGGTGACGATTGCCAAGGCGCTCGACCTGCCGGTCAGCGCTTTCCTGCACCAGCCGGATATTCCGAACGCGGTTTCGCGGCGCGAGGGCAGGGTGACTTACGGCATCAATCCGGCCTGGATTTCCTATGAGCGGCTTTCGACGACGTTTCCGGGCCAGATGCTCAACGCCGTCAAGATGAACGTGCCGCCGCGCTATCTCTCCGAGACCTCGTCGCATGAGGGGGAGGAGGTCGTTTATGTGCTGAGCGGCTCCATCCGCTATGTGATCGACGAGACCATCTACGAATTGCATGCGGGGGATACCCTGCATTTTTCGGCCCATCGTCCGCACCGGGTGCACAACCCTGCCGATCATGTCGCCGAGGTTCTTTCTGTCGGGACGCAGCAGCTCTTCACGGATTCACCCCGCCATCAGGCCCAGTCCCATGCCGGGGCGGCGGATCCCCGCAAGAGCCAGGACAAGAACGCTGTTCACGACGTAGCCGAGGGTGAAACGAGGTAATGCGATGAAGATGTTGCGTGCAACGCTGCTGCTGGCGGCGCTTTCGACGACGGCCCTGACCACGGCGCCGGCCTTTGCAGAGACGGTGCTCCGCCTCGACGAGGCGCCGGTCGGCGAGCTCGATCCGGGCAAGGCGTCGGACTATGCCGACTCGATCCTGATGTTCAATGTCTATGACACGCTGGTCGTGCCGACGGCGGGCAAGCCGGGCATGCAGCCGCACCTGGCGTCGAGCTGGACCGTCGATGGCAATGTCTACACCTTCACGTTGCGCGACGACGTCAAGTTCCATTCGGGCAACAAGCTGACGGCCGATGACGTCGTCTATTCCTTCGATCGCATGATCGCGCTCGGGCAGGGCTTCTCCAACCTGTTCGTCGAGGATGTCGAGAAGGCCGAGGCGGTCGATGCCAAGACAGTCAAGTTCACGCTGAAGGGCCCCTACGCCCCCTTCCTGTCGGCGCTCGTCCGCCTGCCGATCCTCGATTCGAAGCTCGCCAAGCAGCATCAGGCCGCCGGCAAGTACGGCGCATTCGGCGATTACTCGGAAGCCTGGCTGTCCGCGAACGATGCCGGCTCCGGCGCCTATGTCGTCGAGACGCAGAACCCGCAGTCGGAAACGGCGCTCGCCAAGTTCCCGGACTACTTCCTCGGCGCGACGCCGAAGTCGCCCGACAAGGTTCGCTTCCGCTACGGCCTGGAAGCCTCGACCGTCCGTGCGCTGCTGTCGAAGGGCGAGCATGACATCGGCTCGCAGTGGCTGCCGCCGGAAGTCGCCAAGGCGCTCGCGGCTGATGACAAGATGCAGCTGCTGACCGAAACCGGCACCAACGTCTTCTACATCAAGCTGAACACGGCCAAGGCGCCGCTCGACGACGTCCATTGCCGCCGCGCGCTCACCTATGCGTTCGATTATGCGACCGCCGCCAAGATGGTCGCGGTGAGCGATACCGTCTCGCTCGGCAAGCCGGCGAACGGCCCGATCCCGCATGGCATGCTCGGTTCCTCCAGCGAGGTGCCGAACTACGCGCAGGACCTGGAGAAGGCAAAGGCCGAGCTGGCGCAGTGCAAGTACAAGCCGGAAGAGGCGCCGCTGGAGATCTCCTGGATCGCCGAGGTGCCGCTGGAAGAGCGCTTCGCCCTGCTGATGCAGGCGAACTTCTCCAAGCTCGGCTTCAAGCCGGAAGTGAAGCGCGTGCCCTGGGCGCTGTTCACGGACATGGTGACCAAGCCCGAGACGACGCCGAACATCTCGCAGATCTTCAACAGCGCCACGACGCCGGATCCGGATTCGCTGCTGTTCAACACCTATCATTCCTCGGCCAAGGGTACCTGGCAGTCGCCGGAATATCTGCAGGACGCGGAAGTCGACAAGCTGCTCGAAGCCGGCCGCGCCGAAGTCGATCCCGCCAAACGCCAGAAGATCTACGAGGATCTGAGCCAGCGCCTGCGCGACCTCGCTCCGACGATCTATGCCTATGACCAGGTCGCCGTGTTCCCGGCCCGCAAGGCCGTGACCGTGCCGGCGCTGTCGGATGACGCGCATCGCTATGCGCTGTCCGGCTATAGCTTCTCGTTCCGCGAAATGGAGATGGCGCCGTAAGGCGCCGCCTTCCTCCGATCCGGCTCGTGGGCGCCTCTCTCCGGTCGCGCCCGCGAGCCTCTTCTTCGGAGCAGGGCTTGGGCTGGGCGTGGTGCTTTCACCTCTCCCTGGAGGGAGAGGTCGACGGCCGTAGGCCGGCGGGTGAGGGGTTGCGGCCTCACCGGATGGGTCCCTAAACCCTCACCCGGAGCTTCGCTCCGACCTCTCCCTCAGGGAGAGGTGAAGACAGCGCTACAGAGGCCCAGCGAGCGGGTAGACCATGGCGAACATCCTCCGATCCCTTCTGCATCGTCTCGGTGCCGCGCTGATCGTCATGATCGGCATCTCGATGCTGATCTTCGCGATCGCCCGCGTCATGCCGGGCGACCCGGCCCGCATCGCGCTTGGACCCAACGCGACCGCCGAGCAGGTCGCGGCGCTCCGGCTGGAGCGGCATCTCGATGCCTCGCTGCCGGTGCAGTATTTCGAGTTCGTCAAATCGCTCGCCAAGGGCGATCTCGGCACGTCGCTCTATACCAACCGCCCGGTCACGACGGATATCGCGCAGTTCCTGCCGGCGACGCTGGAACTGGTCCTCGTCTCCGGCATCCTGATGGTGCTGATCGGCCTGCCGCTCGGCATCCTCTCGGCCCATTTCCGCGGTCGGTTTCCGGATCATGTCGGCCGGCTGATCGCGCTGCTCGGCGTCTGCACGCCCGCCTTCGTCTGGGGCGTCATTCTTCAGCTCGTGCTCGGCTATTTCTGGGGCGCGTTTCCGATCGAAGGCCAGTTGGCCCAATCGACCGTGGCGCCGCCGCTGGTGACCGGCTTCATGCTGATCGACACGCTGCTCGCCGGCGACGGGGCGGCCTTCCTCGACGCGCTGCACCACCTGATCCTGCCATCCCTGGCGCTGGCCATGTCGGGCCTTGGCCAGACGGCGCGGCTGACGCGCTCCAACATGAACGAGGTCTATGAGCGGCCCTATGTCGAGATGGCGCGCGCCTATGGCTTTCCCGCCAGGCGGATCGCTAACCGATATGCCTTCCGGCCGGCGCTGATCCCGACCCTCACCATTCTCGGCCTGGAATTCGCGGCCATGCTCGGCAACGCCTTCCTGGTCGAGAAGGTGTTCGGCTGGCCGGGCCTGTCGCGCTACGGCGTCGAGGTGATCCTGCGCAAGGATCTCGACGCCATCGTCGGCACGGTGCTGATCATCGCGGCGGCCTTCCTGATCGTAAACATCATCGTCGACATCCTGGTGAACGTCATCAATCCGCGCATCCGTCTCGCAGCGGGGAGGGCATAAGATGTCGGAACCTGGCTCCCCGGTCCTCGCCTCGCGCACGCGCTCCAAGGCCTGGACCGCCTATAGCGCCGATCCGCTTTCGGTGATCGGTCTCGTCATCGTCGTGGCGATCGTGGGGCTTGCGATCTTCGCGCCCTTCGTCACGCCCTATCCCGACCATGTCGGGCCCACGGGTGATTTCGCGGCGATGAACGCGGCGCCGAGCGCGGACTTCTGGTTCGGCACCGATGTGATCGGCCGCGATTTGTTCACCCGCATCATCTATGGCTACCGGCTGTCGCTGATCATGGCGACCGTCGTGCTCGCCATTGCGACGCCGATCGGCGTCATCGTCGGGCTCGTGGCTGGCTACAAGGGCGGCTGGACCGACTACATCCTCATGCGTATCACCGACGTGTTCCTGGCCGTACCGCCTCTGGTGCTGGCCATGGCGATCATGGGCTTCCTCGAGCCCACGCTGCTGAATGGCATGCTGGCGATCACCGCCATGTGGTGGCCCTGGTATGCGCGGCTGATCTACAACGTCACCCGCGCCGAGGCGCAGGAGGGCTATGTGTTGGCGGCCGAGACGGTCGGCGCGTCGACGGCGCACATCCTGTTCCGCGAGATCCTGCCGAACTGCTGGCCGTCCATCCTGACCAAGATGACGCTCGATATCGGCTTCGTCATACTGATGGCGTCCTCGCTCTCCTTCCTTGGCCTCGGCGTCCAGCCGCCGACGCCGGATCTGGGCTCGATGGTCGCCGATGGCGCGAAATACATGCCCGATGCCTGGTGGCTGACGGTGTTCCCGGCGGTGGCGATCCTGCTGGTGGTGCTTGGCTTCAACCTGGTCGGCGACGGTCTGCGCGAAGCCTTCGAGGCGGAGAGCTGAGATGGCCAGCAACACGCTTCAGAAGCCCGTCCTCACCATCCGCGACCTGCGCCTCGCCTTTGGCGATCGTCGTCATCCGACCCCGGTGCTGCACGGCATCTCGATGCATATCCAGCCGGGCGAGAAAGTGGCCCTTGTCGGCGAATCTGGTTCCGGCAAGTCGGTGACGGCGCGCCTCGCCATGGGCCTGCTGCAGGACCAGAAGCGGGTGCTTGTGTCGGGCTCGATCTTGTTCGACGGCATCGATGCCGCCAAAGGCGGTGCGGAAATCGCGCGGCGGCGGGGCAATCGCGTCGCCATGATCTTCCAGGATCCGACCTCGGCGCTGAACCCGACCTTCAAGATCCGCGGCCAGTTTCGCGACGTTCTGCGCTCCGGCGATCGTTCGATCTCCAACGATGAGGCAGATCGCAGGGCCGAGGCGGCTCTCGCCGAGGTCTCGATCCCGGATCCGAAGCGGGCGCTCGATTCCTACGCCTTCCAGCTTTCCGGCGGCATGAACCAGCGCGTCATGATCGCCATGGCGCTCGCCAACCGGCCGCAGCTGCTGATCGCCGACGAGCCGGGCACGGCGCTCGACGTCACGGTGCAGGCGCAGACGCTGAACCTGATGCATGAACTGACCGAGAAGACCGGCACCTCGGTGCTGCTGATCTCGCACAATCTCGGCGTCGTGCGCGAATTCGCCGACCGGGTCTATGTCATCTATCGCGGCAAGATCGTCGAGCACGGCACGACGGCGCAGCTCTTCAACGATCCGCGCCATCCCTATACCCGCGCGCTGCTCGCCGCGATCCCGAAGATCTCGGGCGGCGGCCTGCCGGACCTGCCCGAGCGCAGCCCCGAATTCGAGAACCCGCTGATCACCCATGAAGGCTGCGGCGAGCCGGTGGAGGCATCCGCATGAGCAAGGCCGGCGCACCCATCCTCGAACTCGATCGCCTCGGCAAGGTGTTCTCCGCCGATGGCCACAGCGTCGCGGCGCTGGACGATGTCTCGCTCGCCTTCACGCGCGGCGAGTGCCACGCCATTGTCGGCGAGAGCGGATCCGGCAAGACGACGCTCGCCAACCTCGTGCTCGGCCTGATCGGCGCCACCTCGGGCGAAATCCGCTTCGATGGCGCGCCGCTGGGACGAAGCCGGACACGGGAGCAGAAGCGGGCGATCCAGCTCGTGCAGCAGAACCCGCTTTCGGCGCTCAATCCGCGCCGCAGCGTCGGCGCTTCCATCCGCTTGCCGCTCGACGTGCATGACCTCGTGCGCAGAAGCGAGCGCAATCAGCGCGTCGCCTCGTTGCTGAAAGAGGTCGGCCTGGAGCCCGAACATGCCCGCCGCTCGCCGCGGGGCCTCTCCGGCGGCCAGCGCCAGCGTATCGCCATTGCCCGGGCGCTTGCCTGCGAACCGGAGCTGCTGGTGCTGGACGAGCCGACCTCGGCCCTCGACGTGCTGGTGCAGGCGCGCGTGCTGCAATTGCTGCAGCGGCTGCGCCAGGAGCGGGGCCTGACCTACCTCTTCATCACGCACGACCTCGCCGTCGTGCGCGCCATCGCCGACCGGGTGAGCGTGTTCCAGAAGGGACGCCTCGTCGAGACCGGGCCGGTCGAAACCATCTTCTCCGATCCGAAGAGCGCCTATACGCGCGAATTGATCGGAGCCATTCCCGTCGTGACGGAGGCCGAGGCGGCACTGCGCGCCGCCATCCGTGCCGGGGCGCCAGTCCCGGCCGGGGCCGAATAGGAAGGAAACAGCATGAGCACCACCGCAGAGCGGAACGCCGCCGATCCCGTGTTGGACCCCAAGGCCTGGGACGCGTTGATCGCAGCGCTTGGCGAACAGGACCAGCCGACCGCGACGCTCGCCAAGGTCGAGGAACTCTACCAGCGCGAAGTGGGCGCGATCATCTTCACGGTGATGAGCGCGGATTTCGACACCGGCATGTCGCGCCGGCTCTATTCCAACCATCCGCAGGAATACCCGACCTCCGGCTACAAGCAGTCGGCCGCCGGCAAGTGGAACGATCTCGTCTTCGGCGAGAAGAAGCCCTATGTCGCCAACACGATCGAGGAGATCGCCACCGTCTTCCACGACCATGAGCTGATCCAGTCGCTCGGCTGCGGTTCCTGCATCAACGTGCCGGTCGTGTTCGAGGGCAGCGTGCTCGGCACCATCAACATCCTCGACAAGGCCGGCGCCTACACGCCCGAAAAGGTCGAGCGCGCCATGGCGCTGCGCCCCTTCGCGGCGATCGGCATCCTGGCCGCCACCGTCACCGAACAGGCGTCGAAGATCCGCGACGGGAAGGCCTGACATGACCGACAAGACGATCCGCGTCGCGACCGACGTCGGCGGCACCTTCACCGACCTCGTCTATTTCGAGACGGATACGGCGACCGGCCGCCAGACGGTGCGCACCGCCAAGTCCGACACGACGCCGCCGAATTTCGAGCAGGGCGTGCTCAACGTGCTGGCCAAGGCCGATGTCGACCCCGCCGACATCGCCTTCTTCGCGCATGGCACCACCGTCGTCATCAACGCGCTGACCGAGCGCAAGGGCGCCCGCACGGCGCTGATCACGACGGAGGGCTTCCGCGACGTGCTGGAGATCGCACGCGGCAACCGGCCGGATTTCTTCAACCTGCAATATGTGAAGCCCGAACCCTTCGTGCCGCGCTATCTCTGCCGCGAGGTTCCCGGTCGCATCGCCTATACCGGCGCGGAGCGCTCGCCGCTCGACCTCTCGGGCCTGCCGGCGATCCTGGAAGACTTCCGCGCCGAGGGCGTCGAGGCGATCGCGATCTGCCTGCTGCATTCCTACGCCGACCCCCGTCATGAGGAAGCCGTCGCGGCCGAGATCCGCCGGCTTTGGCCGGAAGTCTCCGTCGTCGCCTCGCATCAGATCACCCGCGAGTGGCGCGAATATGAGCGCGCCTCGACGGCCGTGCTTTCCGCCTATGTCCAGCCCGTCGCCAGCCGCTATCTCGGCCGGCTCGAAGACGGCCTGGCTTCCAAGAATTTCGGCGGCCAGCTCTACGTCATGCAGTCGAATTGCGGCGTCGATTCGCTTTCGGCGACGCGCGAGATCCCGATCACCATGGTCGAGAGCGGCCCGGCCTCGGGCTTCTGGGGCGCGGCCGAGCTTGGCCGCATCATCGGCGAGCCCAACGTGCTGGCGCTCGACATTGGCGGCACGACCGCCAAGTGCTCGCTGATCGAGAACGGCCACGTCAAGATCATGACCGACTACTGGATCGAGCGCGATCGCACGTCTTCCGGTTATCCGATCATGGTGCCGGTGGTCGATCTGGTCGAGATCGGCAATGGCGGCGGCTCCATCGCCTGGGTCGATGATTTCGGCAAGCTGCATGTCGGCCCGCAATCGGCCGGCGCCAAGCCGGGGCCTGCGGCCTATGCCCGCGGCGGCACGCAGGCGACGACCACCGACGCCAATCTGGCGCTCGGCCGCATCGACAAGGACTATTTCTGCGGCGGCACGATCCAGGCCGACATGGCCGCGGTCGACGGCGCGCTCGGCGCGCTGGCGCAGAAGCTTGGGCTGTCGCCGATCGAAGCGGCGCGCGGCATCGTCCGCATCGCCAACAACAACATGATCAACGCGCTGAAGCTGGTGTCGCTCAATCGCGGCCACGACCCGCGTGACTTCACGCTGGTTGCCTTCGGCGGTGGCGGCGCGATGCATGCCGTGGCGCTCGCCACCGAGCTCGGCATGAAGAAGGTCGTGATCCCGCGCGGCGCGTCGGTATTCTCGGCATGGGGCATGATGATGTCCGACCTGCGCCGCGACTACTTTGTCACCCGCCTGATCGAGGGCGGCGACGGCCGCACGACGGCGCTGGCGAATTTGGTCGGCGAGACCCGCGACCGGGCGCTGCGCCAGTTCGAGGCGGAAGGGGT
The DNA here is from genome assembly GCF_040548815.1 of Kaistia defluvii. NCBI lineage: Bacteria > Pseudomonadati > Pseudomonadota > Alphaproteobacteria > Hyphomicrobiales > Kaistiaceae > Kaistia > Kaistia defluvii. The sequence continues at coordinate 770,562 of NZ_JBEPSM010000001.1, forward strand.
TTTGGCCGACAATGTCAAGCTCGTGCCCTTCATCAAGTGCCGCTACCAGAACCAGGAACACGCCGTCGAGGTCGAGCTGCCGGCGACCTTCGTCGACGATGCGGCGATCCAGTCGATGATCGAGCACTTCCACGCCGCCTATGAGCGCGAATACACCTATCGCCTCGACGCGCCGGTGGAGATCGTCGGCCTGCATCTCGTCGCCTCCGCCGAGGTCGGCAAGCTGGAGATGATCGCGCTGCCGAAGACGGGCGCCACGATCGAGCAGGCTGTCAAGGGCCGCCGCGACGTCGACTATGCGCTCGAAGGCGTCCACGAGGCCGTGATCTACGACCTCGAGAAGCTGGAACCCGGCATGTCGTTTGCCGGGCCCGCCATCCTCGAGGACCCCGGCACCACCGTGGTGATCCATCCGGGCAACCGCGTGTCGATCGACGCCTACGACAACACCCACATCGAACTGGGGGCCAAGTGATGAGCAACCCGACCCACGATCCCGTCACCTTCGACATCATCCAGAACTCGCTGCAGGCGATTTCCGACGAGATGTTCGCGGCGATGCGCAAGACGGCGATGAGCGCCATCATCTATGAGGTGCTCGACATGGGCACCGGTATCTGCGCCGCCGATGGCGAGATCGCCTCGTCCGGCGCCGGCATTCCGGCCTTCATCGGCGTGCTCGACAAGGCGGTGAAGGCGGTGCTGCGCAAGCATCCCGTCACCGCGATCTATCCGGGCGACGTCTTCGCCACCAACGACCCGTTCTATGGCGGCGTCACCCATCTGAACGATATGGTCCTGGTCATGCCGGTCTTCGCCGAGGGCGAGATCGTCGCCTGGACCGCGAACATCGCGCACTGGAACGACGTCGGCGGCATGGTGCCGGGCTCGATGTCGACCGACGCCAAGGAGATCTTCCAGGAAGGCCTGCGCGTCCCGGCGATCAAGCTGATCGAGAAGGGCGTGTCCAACCAGGCGGTGATGGACCTGATGATGGTCAATTCCCGCCTGCCTGCCTATCTCAAGGGCGACATGTGGGCGGCGATCGCGGCGGTCCGCATCGGCGACAAGCGCATCCTCGATCTCGTCGCCAAATACGGCAAGGACACCTTCGTCGCCGCCATGGACCATTTCATGGACTATGGCGAGCAGGTGACGCTGAAGGCGCTGAAGGACCTGCCCAAGGGCAAGTTCTCCTTCGCCGAGGAGCAGGATAGCGGCCAGATCTACAAGGTGACGGTCGAGATCACGGACGACGAATTCATCGTCGACCTGATCGACAATCCCGACCAGACGCCGACGCCCAACAATGCCAGCCGCGACGGCGTCATCGTCGCCTGCCAGATGGCGATCAAGGCGGTGACCGACGTTTCGGCGCCGGCCAATGGCGGCTCGTTCCGGCCGCTTGTCGTCAAGACGCGTCCGGGCTCGATTTTCGACGCGCAGGAGCCGGCGGCGCACGCCTTCTACTACGAGGTCGAGATCCGGGTGTTCGACCTGATCCTGCGCTGCCTGGCGCAGCACCTGCCGGAAAAGCTTTCGGCCGGCAGCTTCGCCTCGATCTGCGGCACCGTCGTCGGCGGCCCGCATCCCGATACCGGCCGCCACTACACGATCGTCGAGCCGGAGATCGGCGGCTGGGGCGCCATGCCCGGCCGCGACGGCAACAACGCGATCTTCTCCGGCTTCCACGGCGAGACGTTCAACTGCCCGGCCGAGATCGCGGAAGCGCGCTACGGCCTGTTCGTCGACCAGCTGGCGCTGAACCCGGAAGAGGGCGGCGAGGGCCAGTGGCGCGGGGGCAAGGGCATCCGCATGGATTACCGCGTCCGTGCCGACGGCAATTTCCTGACCTGCGGCTATACCCGTTCTCGCATCCTGCCCTGGGGAATGCAGGGCGGCCATGACGGCACGAGCAACCATATCGAGGTCATCAAGACCGATGGCAGCCGCAAGCGCTATGCCTTCGCGACGGGCGTCGAACTGAACCAGGGCGACATCGTCCGGGTGGTGACCGGCAATGGCGGCGGCTATGGCGACCCGAAAAAGCGCGATCGTGCTGCGGTGATCGAGGACGTCAAGAACGGCTATCTCAGCCCGGAACGGGCCAGGACGGTCTACGGCGTCGAGGTATGATATTGGGCTGAACCGGGGCCGGCGGGGGCCGCCGCACCGGCTTGGTGGCTTCGGGCAAGACCCTCACCCCAACCCTCTCCCGCGCGGGAGAGGGGGCAGGTCGAGTTCCGTCTCCACGACGCGCAGGCTGAAAGCCTTCGCCGCTTGCGGGAGAGGGTGCAGGTCGAGCCAGCTGCTGCCACCGCCCAGGCCGAAAAGCCCTCGCCCGCTTGCGGGAGAGGGTGGGGTGAGGGGCTTGCTTCCTTGAAGAGCAATTGACCGTGCGCGACTGACCTTTGGGTAAGGGGCCACGCCCTCACTGCATCCCGGCTACCCACATCCTGCGGCGGCTTGCGGAGCAAGCCATCTCGAAGGAAGCAGCGTGTCCGGGCGGCGGCGCGCGCCCCACGGCTCTGCCTGCTTCGAGACGGCCCTTCGGGCCTCGTCAGCATGTTGAGGGCGGTCCATTTCGATCTGTCGGAGAGGGGAGATTTCGGCTTCGGACGCCGCGCGGGGCGAAACGTCTTCGCCCGCTCACGGTACGCGGCAGAACGCCCCTTCGGCCGATCCAAAAAGCTCCATCATCCCTGCGAAAGCAGGATCCATTTGGCCGTGGCGTGGGAATTGCGGTCTCACTCGCCCACCAACCCGGCTGCGTGGATCCCTGGTCAAGTCCGAGGTGGGGAAGGGCCGGAGCCCGATCGAGATCGAGACGCCTTGGCGTCTCGAAAATTAGCGCCAGGTCAGGCCGAGCTGCTTGTGGCGGGCGAGGCAGGTGGCCGGGTCGATATAGGCCTCCTGATGCGCGACGTTCCAGTATTTGAGCTCGTCGAGCGGAATGACGCCGCCCGTCACGGCGCAGCGCACGAACGCGCCCGGGGACAGGATCTGGTAATCGCCATCGAGATAACGAATGCGCGCTTCGCCGCCGCGCCCGGCTGGATCAATACGGTTCATGAGCGGGAATATCGTGCGGAACGCCGCCATGTGCAACAGCACGGATCACGCTTCCCACGTTCGGCATCGCTTTTCGGGTGGGGATGCCGGACGCAGGCCCGGGCACAAGCTCCGGCGTCATCCCGCGCCCCGGCCTTCGCCGGGGCGACGGCGGAGGCCTCGCTCATCCGCCTTGAGGCCGACGGTTGGCAGCCTTCCGGTGATAAGACGGCAGCTATCGCCACGTGTCTCCCACGCGGGACAGGCTGCGCGCCTACCGTCGTCCGAACAGCCGTTCGATGTCGGCGAGCTTCAGCTCGACATAGGTCGGGCGGCCGTGGTTGCACTGGCCGGAGCCGGGCGTCGCTTCCATCTCGCGCAGCAGCGCGTCCATCTCCTCGGGCCGCAGCCGGCGGCCGGAGCGGACCGAGCCGTGGCAGGCCATCGTCGCGGCGACATGGTCGAGCTTTTCCTTGAGCCGGGTCGTGTCGTCCCATTCGGCGAGGTCGTCGGCGAGGTCGATCAGCAGCGAGCGCGTGTCGAGTTCGCCGAGCAGGGCGGGCGTTTCGCGCACCGCGACCGCGCCGGGCCCGAAGCTTTCGATCGCAAGGCCAAGCTCGGCCAGTTCGTCGGCGCGCTTCAGGAGCCGCGCCACATCATCCTCGGGCAGGTCGATGACGTCGGGGATCAGCAGGATCTGCCGGGCCACGCCGGAGCGGGCGAGCGCCGTCTTCAGCCGCTCATAGACCAGGCGCTCATGCGCCGCGTGCTGGTCGACGATGACGATGCCGTGGTCGGTCTGGGCGATGATGTAGTTTTCATGCACCTGCGCCCGGGCCGCCCCCAGCGGCCGGTCGGTCGGGTCGGTGGCGGCAACCGCATTGGCGCGCGCATCGGCCGAGGGCTGGTTCACCGCCGCGAAGGCCGGCTGCGCCGCTTCAGCGAAATGGGGCGCCGGCGCGGGGGCACTCGCCCAGTCGCGCCAGGACGGCGCGGCGGCGGTGTTGCCGAAGGTCGGCATCGGCGCCGAACTGCGCCATGCCGTGGACGCGGCCGGTGTGCCGGTGCGGAAGGCGGCGATGGTGGCGCCGCCGCCGGTCGTCGCCGAACGATGGCCGGCCTGGTGGATGGCGTTGCGCAGCGCGCCGACGATCAGCCCGCGCACCAGGCCGGGATCGCGGAAACGCACGTCTGACTTGGCCGGATGGACGTTGACGTCGACCCCATGCGGCTCGAGATCAATGCGGAGCGCTGCGACCGGATGGCGGTCCCTGGACATCACGTCGGCATAGCCGGCGCGCAGCGCGCCCATCAGCAATTTGTCGCGCACCGGGCGGCCATTGACGAACAGGAACTGCTGCAGGCCGTTGGCGCGGTTGTAGGTCGGCAGGCCGGCATAGCCGGAAAGGCGGATGCCCTCGCGCTCCGCCTCGATCGCCAGCGAATTGTCGACGAAATCCTGGCTCAAAATCTGCCCGAGCCGCTCGACGAAGGGCTCGTCGCCATGCGCGACGGGATAGTCGATGGCGCCGCGGTCACTGCCGGTCAGCGAGAAGCGCACTTCCGGATGCGCCATGGCGAGGCGCTTGACGATATCGGTGACGGCGCTCGCCTCGGCGCGCTCGCCTTTCAGAAACTTGAGCCGGGCCGGGGTCGAGAAGAACAGGTCGGTGACCTCGACCCGCGTGCCGGAATTGAGCCCGGCCGGGCGCGGCGGATGCACCAGGCCGCCCTCGACGACGATTTCCCAGCCATGCGGCTCGCTGGCATGGCGCGAGGCGATCGAAAGCCGCGCCACCGAGCCGATCGAGGCCAGCGCCTCGCCGCGGAAACCGAGCGTGCGGATGTCGAGCAGATCGTCGACCAGCTTGGAGGTGCAATGGCGATCGATGGCGAGGCCGAGATCGTCATGCGTCATGCCGCCACCGTCGTCGGTGACGCGGATCAGCGAGGCGCCGCCGCCGGCGGTGACGATCTCGACCCGCTTCGCGCCGGCGTCGATGGCGTTCTCGACCAGTTCCTTGACGACGCTCGCCGGCCGTTCGACCACCTCGCCGGCGGCGATGCGGTTGATCATGTCTTCGGTCAGGCGGCGGACGGTGGTCATGGCGATCTATCTGTCTGTTGGCCGGCGATCCTGCCGGATTCGCACCCGCGAGGGAAGGAGAGGGCGGCGGGCACGGGCGTGCGCCGGCGCGGCGCATCATCGCAAAGATTTGATCCCGGCATCGGGCGCCGGCCCGGCGCGGCTGCGCTATGCCTTGCTAGCCGGGCAGGAACTCGACGGCGATGTGCGACGGGTGACGTACATGTCGATATCTGGTGCGGATCTGGCGGCGGCAATCGACCGGCTGGCCCAGGCGGATTTGAAGAAGGCGGACCCGTTCCGGCCTTGTCTCAACTTCCTGATCGGCCACTTCACCTTCACCCTCGCCATTCTGGCGGCGACGCTGGCGTCGCTGCCGAAGAAGGGGGAGGAACTGGCGCCGGGGCTGGCGGCGGCGCTCGGCGGCGTGCTGGCCTGGATGGCGCTGTCGGCGCTGGTCGCCAGCATCGTCACGCTCTTGGTGAAGGTGCTGAAGACCCGCTACATCCGGCACAACCTGGCGGGCGCGCCGAAGGAACCCTGGACCAATCTGGCGCTGATCCTCTGCGCGTTGCCGCTTTTGCCGGGGGCCGTGGCCGTGGCGTTCTGCCTGCAGGTCGGCGTCGCGCTGCTGCCGAAGGCGAGCCTGCTGCCCCCTCTCGGCGAGGCGCTGCGCCGCCTGCTGTTCTGAACCCGCTCAGGCTTTCTTGACGAACTCGGCCCGCAGCACGAGGCCCTTCACCTGCTTGGTGCTGCACTCGAAGGTGTCGGGATCGTCGGTCAGGCGGATGTTCTTCACCACCGTGCCGCGCTTGATCGTCTCCGACGTGCCCTTGACCTTGAGGTCCTTGATCAGCGAGACGGAATCGCCGTCCTTGAGCTGCGTTCCGTTGCTGTCGCGCACGATGATCTCGTCCGACATGGGGTATCTCCTTGTTCTGTCTCACCTGGCCCCGAAAGCGAGGGGGCGGAGCGACGCTCCGGGCGAGTGGTAGGGAACCGTTGGGCGGAGTTAGAAACCCTCTCCCGCCGGAATGCCTAAACGGCGCGCCAGCCGATGTCGCGGCGAGAAAAGCCGTCCGGCCAGTCGATCGTGTCGACGGCCTGATAGGCGCGCTTCTGCGCTTCGGCGACGCTCGCGCCGAGCGCCGTGACGTTGAGGACGCGGCCGCCATTGGCGACCAATTTGCCGTCGACCAGCGCGGTGCCGGCCTGGAACACCTTGGTGCCGGGCAGGGCATCGGCGGCCTCGATGCCGGCGATCGGCGTGCCCTTGGCATAGTCGCCCGGATAGCCCTTGGCGGCCATAACGACGGTGAGCGCCGCCTCGTCCCGCCACTGCGTCGTGACGCCGTCGAGCCGGCCCTCGGCGGCGGCGAGCAGCAGCTCCAGCAGGTCGCTCTCCAGCCGCATCATCAGCACCTGGCATTCCGGATCGCCGAAGCGGACATTGTATTCGATCAGTTCCGGCCCCTTGGCGGTGATCATCAGGCCGGCGAACAGCACGCCCTTGAACGGTGCACCGCGGGCCGCCATCGCGGCCATGGTCGGGCGGATGATCTCGGCCATGGTGCGCTCGATCATCGCGTCCGTCATCACCGGCGCGGGCGAATAGGCGCCCATGCCGCCGGTGTTCGGGCCCGTGTCGCCGTCGCCGACGCGCTTGTGGTCCTGGGCGGTGGCGAGCGGCACGGCGTTGACGCCATCGCAGATGGCGAAGAAGCTGGCTTCCTCGCCGACCAGGCATTCCTCGACCACGACTTCCGCGCCAGCCGAACCGAAGGCGCCGTCGAAGCAGGCGTCGATCGCGGCATGCGCCTCCTCCAGCGTCTCCGCCACGACGACGCCCTTGCCGGCGGCGATGCCGTCCGCCTTGACGACGATCGGCGCGCCCATCCTGGTCGCATAGTCGCGCGCCGGCGCGGCCTCGGTGAAGCGCTGGTAGGCGGCGGTCGGGATGTCCGCTTCGGCGCAGAGATCCTTGGTGTATCCCTTCGAGCCTTCGAGACGGGCTGCCTCCTGGCCGGGGCCGAACACCCGGATGTTCGCGCCGTCGAGCGCATCGGCGAGGCCGGCGACAAGCGGCGCTTCCGGGCCGACGATGACGAAATCGATCATGTTGTGGCGGCAGAAGTCGATGACCGCGTGATGGTCGAACGGATCGAGCCGCACCAGTTCGGCGAGCGCGCCGATGCCGGGATTGCCGGGGGCGGCGAAAAGCTGGCCGAGACGAGGCGATTTCCGGAGCGCCCAGGCCAGCGCATGCTCGCGGCCGCCCGATCCGATCAGGAGAATGTTGATGCGCGTCTCGGTCATGCCAACTGCCCGTGGTTGAATTCCTAGCGCGGCGCTTAGCAAGCAGGGGCTCGCTTGTCGAATCCGGAAAGCGGCGGCGCGGTGGGTTTTCCTGCCCGTCGCGCGGCGATCCGGCGCGGCCAGGGCGCCGCATGGGCTTGGCGCGGCTTCGCAACTGGCGGTATGACAGGCGGCAAGAAATCCGAAATTGCGAGAGAGTCCCGATGAGCCTCAGTCCTGGAACCGTCGCCGACGCCGCCCGGGGCAATTGGGTCGATCGCCATGCGCCGGCCTGGCTGCGCCCCTATGCGCGGCTGGCGCGCTGGGACCGGCCGATCGGCTGGTGGCTGCTGCTTCTGCCCTGCTGGTGGTCGTCGGCGCTCGCCAGCAACGTCGCGGGCGCGACCTGGCCCAATCTGGCGCATCTGGTCCTCTTCTGGATCGGCGCGGTGGCGATGCGCGGCGCCGGCTGCACCTATAACGACATCGTCGACCGCGAGCTGGATGCCGGCGTCGCCCGCACGCGGTCGCGGCCGATCCCGAGCGGCCAGGTCAGCGTTCGCGACGCCAAAATCTTCCTCGTGCTCCAGGCGCTGGCCGGGCTGGCGGTGCTCCTGTCGTTCAACTGGTTTTCGGTCGTCCTGGCGCTCTGTTCGCTGCTGGTCGTCGCTGCTTATCCGTTTATGAAGCGGATCACCGACTGGCCGCAGCTCGTGCTTGGCCTTGCCTTTTCCTGGGGCGCGCTCATGGGCTGGTCAGCCTGGTTCGGCAGCCTGGCGCTGGCGCCGGTGCTGCTCTATGCCGGCGGCGTGCTGTGGACGATCGGCTATGACACGATCTACGCGCTGCAGGACATCGAGGACGATAAGATCATGGGCGTGCGCTCGACCGCGCGCCTGTTCGGCGACGGCGCGCCGCAGATCGTTGGCCTGCTCTATGCCGGCGCCGTGCTGCTCTGGGCGGGGGCCTTCTGGTCCGCCGGCATCGGCTGGGTCGCCTGGGCCGGGCTGGCGCTCGCCGCCGCCCATCTCGGCTGGCAGGTCGTCCGCGTGCGGCTCGACAACGAGGCGCTGGCGCTGCGCCTGTTCAAGTCCAACCGCGAGGCGGGATTGATCCTGTTCGCCGGTCTGGTGATCAACGGCCTGGTCTGAACGCCACGCGAGACTGCGCCGTGCCTTCACGAACACGTCACTTGAAGATCCGGCAGGGCTGGCGCGCTAATTGCGCCATCCATTGCCGTGCCGACAGGATTTTCAGGATCGATCTGCTTGGGAGGGAATGCGCATGTCCGCAATGCCCGATGCATCCATTGCCGATGTAAACCCCGCTGGCATCGTTGATGCCATTCTCGGCTTCCACAAGACCGCGGCGCTGAAGGCGGCGATCTCGCTGGAAGTGTTCACGGCGATCGCGGCGGGTGACGATACCAGCGAGCGGATTGCCGCGAAGTCCGGGGCTTCGGAACGCGGCGTCCGCATCCTTTGCGATTTCCTGACCGCGCATGGCTTCATGACCAAGGCGGGCGCGCACTACCGGCTGACGCCATCCAGCCAGGTTTTCCTCGACCGCAGGTCGCCCGCCTATATGGGCAGCGTCGTCGATTTCCTGAGCGCGCCGGAACAGCTCGATCTCTTCCTGGAAGATCCGGTGACCTATGTGCGCCATGGCGGCTCGATGGGTCTCGCCAACATGGCGCCGGATCATCCGATCTGGCTGAAATTTGCCGAGGCGATGATTCCTTTCGTCGTCGCCAGCGCCGGGGGCGTTGCCGCTGAAGTGGCAAGCTGGCCGGATCGGCCGCGCAAAGTCCTCGATATCGCCGCCGGCCACGGCATGTTCGGTATCGAGGTCGCCAAGGCGCTGCCGGATGCGGAGATCACCGCCGTCGACTGGGCCGCCGTGCTCGAACTCGCCCGGCGCAATGCCGAACGGGCTGGCGTGGCGTCGCGCTACCGGACGGTCGCGGGCAGCGCCTTCGATGTCGATTGGGGCAGCGGCTACGATCTCGTGATGCTGCCGAACTTCCTGCACCACTTCGACATCGCGACCTGCGCCAGGCTGATGCAGAAGGTGCGGGCCAGCCTCGCGCCGGGCGGCCGGGTGCTGGCTGTTGAGTTCGTGCCGAACGAGGATCGGGTCTCGCCGCCATTCCCGGCGGCATTTGCGCTGGTAATGCTGGCGACGACGCCGCAGGGCGATGCCTATACGGCGAGCGGGCTGAGCGAAATCGCGCGGGCCGCCGGCTTCAGCGGCGTCTCCGTGCGCCCGCTGGCGCATTCGCCCGCGAGCCTTGTGCTGTTCGAACCGTAAGGAACGTTCAGTCGCGGGCGATGATCTCGCGGCCGTAGAGCGTCTCGACTTCCTTGTAGAAGCCGGTCTTGCGGCGCTTCAGGAAGCGCGGGCGGCGGCCGGTCAGGGAGGAGGGGGCGCGGCGGGACTTGGCGGCACCAACGACGAGCGGACCCATCTGGTCGAGCGGAGCGCGGACGGTGCCGTCGGCGTCAACGATCAGCAGCGGCAGACCGAGCGCGCGGCCCCAGGCCTGCCAGTCGGCGGCGACATCCTCGCCATCGCCGAGGTCTTCGACGACGACCAGCGGCAGCGACATGGCGGGATCGCGGTGCATCAGTTCGACGGTGGTGCGGATCGCGCCGGTCTCGGCATCGCCGGTCATCCGCACGGCGACGCCGCGAAAGGCGCTGACCGGGGTGGAGAGGGTGGTCGGGATGCCGCCGAGGCGGCGCTTGACGATGGCCAGCTCACGGTCGATGTAGACGGCCGGCGTCGTGGCGGAAGCCGGACCGGCGAGTGTGGCGGAGTAGCGGACCGGCAGCGCGAAGGGGTCGAGTCGCAGGTCGTTGCCACGAACGCCATGTGCCGCCTGAACCGTTGCGTTTGCCATTGCCTTGCACTCCATCACTGCCTCGCTTCGGTCCGGTTAACAGGACCTTAAGGGGTTGGCCCGGTTGACTGGGCCCGCTCTCTGTTGAAGCGACAATGCCATGCGATCCGCCCCCCAGAGCTTAAGAGACATGGTTAACGGCCCGGCGATGATGGGCAGGGTTAGCGTCTGGTGATCGAAGACGGTTGACGAAAACTTGCTGAAATAAGGCACGCGGCGCGGCAATGGCGGCAGCCTGCGGTTTGCACCGGGAGGCACATCCGGCGGCCTGGATGGGGATAGCGCGAGGGGCAGGCGACGTCGTCCGCGCCTCGTCGTGGATCGCCCTGTGGGCAAGGCCGGTCGCCGGTCGGGGAGCGTCAACTTTTGCGGCGGGACCGACCTCGATGCGTGAACACTCGAGGCTCGGGCGGCGGAGTTGATCGGCATCGGGCCTGCGAGGCTGACAACGGGCTGCCGGGGGGCTATATCACGCCGCATCGGACATGAGCGGCGGAGTGAAGGATGAGCGGCACGACATTGTCGAGCGACGGGCTGGACGTTCGCCGCCGGCGTACCCATTTTCGCTGCTGGCATCGTGGCATGCGCGAGATGGATCTGATCCTCGGCCGCTTCGCCGATGCCCATATCGCAACGCTTGATGATGGCGAACTCGACCTCCTGGAAAGTCTGATGGAGGAACAGGATCGCGATCTGCTGATCTGGCTGACGGGAGAGGCCCCGACGCCGGACGACGTCAATACCGCATTCTTCCAGAAGCTCGCCGCCTTTACCGGCGCCACTCCCCGTTAGGCGTAATGGTCACATTCCCGTACATTCTCGGCCGTCCGTCGACGGTGCTTTCGGGCGTTCCCGACGGCTTTGACGGCAAGGTCGTCGCCGATATCGCAGCGCTCGCCGCGCGCGAAGGTCTTCCCTTCGTGCTGGTCGTGGCGCGCGACGGCAACCGCATGGCCGATCTAGAACAGGCGATGCGCTTCTTCTCGCCCGGGACCGAAGTGGTGGCCCTGCCGGCCTGGGACTGCATGCCCTATGACCGCGTGTCGCCGAATACGGCGGTCGTGGCCAGGCGGATGGCGGCGCTTTCCTATCTCGCCAATTACCAGCCGGTGAAGGGGCGCGCGCTGGTCGTGCTCACCACCGTCAATGCCGCCGTGCAGCGCCTGCCGAAGCGCGACCAGGTCGCGCGCCAGAGCCTGTCGATCGCCAGCGGCAACCAGATGTCGATGGACCGGCTTGTCGGCTGGCTGGAGGATAACGGCTTCCTGCGCACCTCGACCGTTCGCGAGGCCGGCGAATATGCCGTGCGCGGCGGCATCATCGACCTGTTCGCCGCCGGCCAGGGCGAGCCGGTCCGCGTCGATTTCTTCGGCGATACCGTCGATTCGATCCGCTCCTTCGATGTCGAGAGCCAGCGCACCGTGGCGCAGAAGAAGCGCCTCGATCTCGTGCCGATGAGCGAACTGGTGCTCTCGCCCGAAGCGATCGCCCGCTTCCGCGCGCGCTATGTGGCGATGTTCGGCGCGACCGACCGCGAAGACCTGCTCTACCAGTCCGTCAGCGACGGCCGCCGCTACACCGGCGTTGAGCATTGGCTGCCGCTGTTCGTCGACGGTCTCGATACGATCTTCGACTACCTGCCCGACGCGCCGCTTGTGCTCGACCATCTGGTCGAGGAAGCGATCGCCGAGCGTTTCGACGACATCAAGGACCATTACGACGCGCGCAAGAGCGGCATGGGCCAGGCGCAGGGCGGCGTGCCCTACCGGCCGGTGCCGCCGGACCAGCTCTATCTGACCCGCGAGGAATGGCAGGGCCGTGAGAAGACGGCGCCGCTGCTGCGCATGACGCCGTTCGCCGAGCCGGACGACACCATGGTCGCCGATCTCGGCGGCCGGCATGGCCGGACCTTCGCAGCGGAGCGCACCGCCGGCGACGTCAATGTCTTCGACGCGGTCATCGCCCATATCGGCGGGCTGCGCGAGAAGAAGCGCGTCATCATCGCTTCCTGGAGTGATGGCGCACGCGACCGCCTGGCGCAGGTGCTGGACGATCACGGCCTGAAGCGGGTGGAGCGGATCGACGACTGGGCCTCGGCCGAAAAGCTCGGCAAGGGAGTGGTCGGCCTCGGCGTGCTGGGCCTCGAAGCCGGCTTCGAGACGCCGGACATGGTCATCATCGGCGAGCAGGACATTCTGGGCGACCGCCTGGTGCGCCCGCGCAAGCGCTCGAAGCGCGCCTCCGACTTCCTCAGCGAAGTGACCGGCCTTTCGGAAGGCGACATCGTCGTCCATGTCGACCACGGCATCGGCCGCTTCACCGGGCTGAAGACGATCACGGCCGCCGGCGCGCCGCATGATTGCCTCGAGATCGTCTATCAGGGCGGCGACCGGCTCTATCTGCCGGTCGAGAACATCGAGCTGCTGTCGCGCTATGGCTCGGAAGATACCGAGGCGACGCTCGACAAGCTCGGCGGCGTCGCCTGGCAGGCGCGCAAGGCCAAGCTGAAGCAGCGCATCCGCGACATGGCGGGCCAGCTGATCAAGGTCGCCGCGCAGCGCGCCATGCGCCACGCCGAACCCCTGGCGCCGGCCGATGGCCTCTATGACGAGTTTGCCGCCCGCTTCCCCTATGAGGAGACGGAAGACCAGCTCGCCGCCATCGAGGCGGTCATTGCCGATCTCGGCGCCGGCACGCCGATGGACCGCCTGATCTGCGGCGATGTCGGCTTCGGCAAGACGGAAGTGGCGCTGCGCGCCGCCTTCGTCGCGGTGATGAGCGGCAAGCAGGTGGCGGTGGTCGTGCCGACGACGCTGCTGTCGCGCCAGCATTTCCGCACCTTCCAGGCCCGCTTCGCCGGTTTCCCGATCCGCGTCGAGCAGGCCTCGCGCCTCGTCTCGGCCAAGGATCTGGCCGAAACCAAGAAGGGCATCAAGGAGGGTCAGGTCGATATCGTCGTCGGCACGCATGCGCTGCTTGGCAAGGGCATCGAGTTCCGCGATCTCGGCCTGCTGATCATCGACGAGGAGCAGCATCTCGGCGTCAAGCACAAGGAACGGCTCAAGGAGATCCGCGCCGACGTGCATGTGCTGACACTCTCCGCCACGCCGATCCCGCGCACGCTGCAGCTGGCGCTGACGGGGGTTCGCGAACTGTCGCTGATCACCACGCCGCCGGTCGACCGTATGGCGGTCCGGACCTTCATTTCGCCGTTCGACGCGCTGGTGGTTCGCGAGGCGCTGCTGCGCGAGCGCTATCGCGGCGGCCAGAGCTTCTATGTCTGTCCGCGCCTTTCCGACCTCGCCGACCGCAAGGAGTTCCTGGAAAAGTTCGTGCCCGAGGTGAAGGTCGCGATCGCGCATGGCCAGATGCCGCCGACCGAGCTCGAGGACATCATGACGGCGTTCTACGAGGGCGCCTATGACGTGCTGCTCTCGACCACGATCGTCGAATCCGGCCTCGATATCCCGACCGCCAACACGCTGATCGTGCACCGCGCCGACATGTTCGGCCTGGCGCAGCTCTACCAGCTGCGCGGCCGCGTCGGCCGCTCGAAGACGCGCGCCTATGCGCTGTTCACCGTGCCGGCCGAGAAGCGCCTGACGGCCATGGCGGATCGCCGCCTCAAGGTGCTGCAGTCGCTCGACACGCTGGGCGCCGGCTTCCAGCTGGCGAGCCACGATCTCGACATTCGCGGCGCCGGCAATCTGCTCGGCGAGGAACAGTCGGGCCACATCAAGGAAGTCGGCTTCGAGCTTTACCAGCAGATGCTGGAGGAGGCCGTGGCGGCGCTGCGCGATGGCGGCACGGAGGAAGCCGAATCCGACGGCCGCTGGTCGCCGCAGATCACGGTCGGCACGCCGGTCATGCTGCCGGAGACCTATGTGCCGGACCTGCAGCTGCGCCTGTCGCTCTATCGCCGTCTCGGCGATCTGGAGGAGGCGGAGCAGATCGACAGCTTCGGCGCGGAGCTGATCGACCGCTTCGGCCCGTTGCCGGACGAGGTCGAGCATCTGCTCAAGATCGTCTACATCAAGGCGCTGTGCCGCAAGGCGAATGTCGAGAAGGTCGATGCCGGCCCGAAGGGCATTGTCATCGCCTTCCGCAACTCGACCTTCGCCAATCCGGCCGGCCTGATCCGCTATATCGGCGAGCAGGGCAGCCTGGCCAAGGTTCGTCCAGACCAGAAGATCGTGCTGATCCGCGACTGGGAAAAGCCGGAGCAACGCCTGAAGGGCACGGCGGTGATCCTGACCCAGCTCGCGCGCATGGCCGAGGAAGGCCGCAAGAAGGCTGCGTAGGTCTTCGCTAGGGGCAGGCTGGGACGCTGGGCGGTCCGTGGCGGGCTCAACCTGTACCTCTCCCTGAGGGAGAGGTCGGCGCGAAGCGACGGGTGAGGGTTTAGGGAACTATCCGGGTGAGGCCGTAAACCCTCACCCGCCGGCCTGCGGCCGTCGACCTCTCCCTCAGGGAGAGGTGAAGAATGGCGCTGACGATCTCGCCACGTCCGCCATTGGCTACGAAAGGGTCTAGTCCCGCTCTCACTTCGCCGGAGTCTGGTACCAGGTCGGGTAGGTGTAGCCGGCGATCGCCTGCTTTTCCGGGTGGCCGACGCGGGTCCAGCGGGCGACCCATTGCTCCGGCAGGTAATACAGCGGCACCACATAGTGCTGCGAGATCAGCACGCGATCGAGGGCACGGACCGACTCGATGAAATCCTCGCGCTTCTCGGCCGAGAGAATGTCCTTCAGCAGCGCGTCGATCGCCGGGCTCTTGGCGCCGACGAAATTGTATGAGCCGGGCAGGTCTGCCTGGCTACTAGCCCAGCGGAAATTCTGCTCGTTGCCAGGTGAGAGAGAGGCGCCCCATGACGTCATGATCATGTCGTAGTCGAACTCCTGCACGCGCCGCTGGTACTGTGCCGAATCGACGGTCCGCACGTTCGCCTTGATGCCGACGCGGGCCAGCGTGCGGGCATAGGCCAGGCCGACACGTTCTTGCTCCCGATCCATCAGAAGTAGTTCGAAAGTCAGCGGCTGGCCGGTCGCCGTGTTGATCAGGGTATTGCCCTTCAGCTCGTAGCCGGCCGATTTCAGCAGATCGAGCGCCGTTCGCAGCAGCTTGCGGTCGCCGCCGGTGCCGTCGCTCTTCGCCGGGCGGTAGGTGCCGTCGAGCACATCGGGCTCCACGGCGTCAGGGAACTTTGCCAGCAGCGCCTTTTCCTTGTCGGAAGCCGGGATGCCGATCGACGATAGCTCGGAACCTTCGAAATAGCTGGCATTGCGCTGGTAGACGCCGAAGAACAGGTTCTTGTCGAGCCATTCGAAATCGAGCAGCGAGGCGAGCGCCTTGCGGACACGGACATCCTCGAAGATCGGCCGGCGGGTGTTCATGGCGAAGCCGAGCATGCCCTTCGGCACGCCGGTCTCGAAGCTCTCCTTGACCACACGGCCGTCGGTGACGGCCGGGAAGTCATATCCGTTGCGCCAGGTGGCCGGATCAGCCTCGGGATTGACGTCGTAGAGGCCCTTCTTGAAGGCCTCGAACATCGAGCTGCGGCTCCGGTAATAGTCGATGCGGATCTCGTCGAAATTGTCGAACCCACGCTTGATCGGCAGGTCCTTGCCCCAATAGTTCGGATCGCGCTTCAGCGTGAAACGCTCACCGGGCTTGATCTCGCCCATCACGTAGGGACCGCTGCCAATCGAAGGCTTCAGTGTCGAACGGTCGAAATTTTCCGCGTCCGTTGCATGTTTCGGCAGGATCGGCATCAAGCCGATCAGCAGCGGCAATTCGCGATCCGCGCCGTCGGCGAAGGTCATATGGACGCCGTGCTCGCCGACCTTTTCGACTGTCTTCACCTTGGAATACCAGGAACGGTAGTTCGGTCGGCCCTTTTCGCGCAGAAGCTCCAGCGTGAAGATGACGTCTTCGGGCGTCACTGGTTGGCCGTCCGAGAACCGCGCCTTGGGATTGAGGTTGAAGGTGATCGAGCTGCGATCATCGGGGACCTCGACGCTCTCGGCCAGCAGGCCGTAGAGGGTGAAGGCCTCGTCGCGGTTGCGCGTCATCAGCGCCTCGAACACGTTGTTGCCGAGCGAAACGTCCCAGATGCCGCGGGGGGTCGTTCCGTCGCCCTTCACGATGAAAGGGTTGAGGCTGTCATAGCTGCCGACAAAGGCGTAGGTGATTCTGCCGCCCTTCGGCGCGGCGGGATCGGCATAGGGCAGGTGATCGAAATCCGCCGGCAGCTTCGGCTCGCCATGCATAGCCAGGCCGTGGCGCGGCTCGGCCAAAGCGGTTCCCGCGTAAGGCAAGGTCGCGAATACAGCGAAGGCGAGGATAGCGGCCTTGGGCCAAAGGGTGCCGATCGGCATGACAAACTCCTCCCGAGACGGCTCGGGCCACGAATCGAATGAAAAAAAGCGTAGCACGAGCACTGGGGCAATCTTGTGCCAGCTAGAAATCCCAGCGCGGTCCGGCTATTGATGCGCCGAAGCTTCTCCGTCACCGTGTCGCCTCAATTGCTGGTCATCCAGCCTCGGCGCATGGCAGCCTGCGACATCAGCAGGAACCGTCGGTCGCCGAAGCGCAGGGTTTTGAGATAAACGCAAGGACACGCTCGATGTCGCATCGTTGGAATTCTGGCCTGGTTCGGGTGCCGCATCTGGCTGCTGCCGCGCTGATCATGGCGCTGTCCGCTCCCGTGGCATTCGCCCAGGACGCACCGGCTGACGCTCCCGCCAAGGCCCCCGCCGCCAAGGCGCCCGCCGCCGCTGCGAACGCAGCGCCGCCGGCTTCGCCCTGGGTCAAGGAATGCGGCCAGGACCCGCAGTCCAAGAAGAAGCTCTGCATCACCTCGCAGGAACTTCGTGCCGAAACGAACCAGTTCATCGCTTCGCTGCAGATCCGCCAGCTCGAAGGCGAGCCGAAGATGGCGCTGACCGCCGTCGTGCTCACCGGCCAGCTGATCCAGCCGGGCCTGCGCGTCCAGGTTGACCAGAACAAGCCGGCCGAGCTGAAGTACGTCGTCTGCGAGCCGAGCGTCTGCTACGCCCAGGCTGAGATCGACGCAGCCTTCATCTCGTCGATGAAGAAGGGTGGCAAGGTCGTCGCGATCTCGCTCAACCCGCAGGGCAAGCCGATGGTGTTCCCGTTCTCGCTCGCCGGCTTCACCAAGGTGGTGGATGGCGAGGGTCTTGACCGCGCTGCCGGCAAGGCGCGCCGCGACGCGCTGCAGGACCAGCTGCAGAAGAACGCCGAAGAGAACCGCAAGAAGCTCATCGAGCAGCAGAACAAGGAACGCGGCTCCGCCAACTGAGCTGCCGATCCATCGATCGAGAAGGCGCGTCCGCGAGGACGCGCCTTTTTTCGTTTCAGGGCCGGCCGGTCACACTTTTTAGTTGTATGCCCTGCCGGAGCGATCGAACGGTTGATTGCATCCGGGATTAGCGGCACCTTGCGACGATTCTAATTTGGGAGTGGTCGTTCGTCGTGAATTCCCCCGAGCCATGGAGCGCAGCGCGCGCCGCCGAGATCATCGCAGCCCAATTGGATTGCGAGGGGCCGGCCCTTCCGATCCTCCACGCCATCCAGGCGACGTTCGGCTTCGTGCCGGAAGCCGTCGAGCCGATGATCGCCGACGCGCTGAACCTCTCGCGCGCCGAGGTGCATGGCGTCGTCACCTTCTATCACGACTTCCGCCGCAAGCCGGCCGGACGCCACGTGCTGAAGCTGTGCCGGGCCGAAGCTTGCCAGTCGATGGGCGCCGATGCGCTCGCCACCCGCGCGGAACAGGCGCTGGGCATCCGGTTCGGCGAGACGACGGCGGATGGCCGCGTCACGCTGGAGCCGATTTATTGCCTCGGGCTTTGCGCCACGGCGCCGTCCGCCATGCTGGATGGCCGCGTGATCGGCAGGCTCGACGCGCGCCGGCTGGATCGGCTTGTCTCGGAGGCGCAGGCGTGAGCGCGCGGTTCTTCATTCCCGGCGATGCCGGTGCGGTCGCGGTCGGCGCGGACGAAGTCGCCACGGCCTTCGAGGCGGCGGCAACCGCCAAGGGGCTGACGCTCGACATCGTTCGCAACGGTTCGCGCGGCCTCTATTGGCTGGAGCCGATGGTCGAGGTCGAGACGGCGGCCGGCCGCGTCGCCTATGGCCCGGTCTCAGCCGAGGACGTCCCGGCACTGCTCGAGGCCATGCTGGCCGGAGAGCCGCACGCTCTGCTACTCGGATCGACGGAAGAGATCCCCTGGCTGAAGCGCCAGACGCGCCTGACCTTCGCGCGCTGCGGCATCGTCGATCCGCGTTCGCTGGACGATTATCGCGCCCATGGCGGCTTCAAGGGGCTGGAGAAGGCGCTCGCCCTCGGCGCGGAAGCGACGATCGAGGAAGTCGTGCAATCCGGCCTGCGCGGTCGCGGCGGCGCCGGATTCCCGACCGGCATCAAGTGGCGCACGGTCGCGGCGACGGAAGCCGAGCAGAAATACATCGTCTGCAATGCCGATGAGGGCGACAGCGGCACCTTCGCCGATCGCATGATCATCGAGGGCGATCCCTTCGTGCTGATCGAGGGCATGACGATCGCAGGCATCGCCGTCGGCGCGACGCGCGGCTATCTCTATATCCGCTCGGAATACCCGCATGCCGTCGCCCGGATGGAAGAGGCGATCCGCACCGCCCGCGCGGCAGGCTATCTTGGCCGGGCGGTTGCCGGCTCGGCGTTCGACTTCGACATGGAAGTGCGGGTCGGCGCCGGGGCCTATGTCTGCGGCGAGGAAACGGCGCTGCTGGAAAGCCTCGAAGGACGGCGCGGCGTCGTGCGGGCCAAGCCGCCGCTGCCGGCGCATAAGGGTCTTTTCGGCAAGCCGACCGTCATCAACAACGTGATTTCGCTGGCGACCGTGCCGATCATTCTTGCCGAAGGCGCGGTGGCCTATCGCGATTTCGGGATGGGACGCTCGCGCGGCACCATGCCGATCCAGATCGCCGGCAATGTGAAGCATGGTGGCCTCTATGAGGTCGCCTTCGGCGTCACCCTCGGCGAGTTGGTCGACGAGATCGGCGGCGGCACGGCATCCGGCCGCCCGGTTCGCGCCGTGCAGGTTGGCGGCCCGCTCGGCGCCTATTTCCCGCGCGCCCTGTTCGATACGCCGTTCGATTATGAGGCCTTCGCCGGCAAAGACGGCCTGATCGGCCATGGCGGCATCGTCGTCTTCGACGATACGGTCGACATGGCGAAGCAGGCGCGGTTCGCGATGGAATTCTGTGCGCTCGAATCCTGCGGCAAGTGCACGCCGTGCCGCATCGGTTCCACGCGCGGGGTCGAGACGGTCGACAGGATCGTCCGCGGCGAGGAGCGCGAGAAGAACCTCGTCGTGCTCGAAGACCTCTGCCACACCATGAAATTCGGCTCCCTCTGTGCACTGGGCGGCTTTACGCCCTATCCTGTCATCAGTGCGCTCCACCATTTCCCCGAGGATTTCGGCGCCACGACGCCGGTCCTCGAAGCCGCACGCTAGGAGATCGCCATGTCGCTCATCCACGAGATCGACCACGGCACGCCGCGCTCCAAGTCCGAGACGATGGTGACGCTGACCATCGATGGCGAGACCATGACCGTGCCGGAAGGCACCTCGATCATGCGCGCTGCGAGCGAGATGGGCACGGCGATCCCGAAGCTTTGCGCCACCGACATGGTCGAGGCGTTCGGCTCCTGCCGTCTCTGCCTGGTCGAGATCGAGGGCAGGGCGGGAACGCCCGCCTCCTGCACCACGCCGGTGATGCCGGGCATGGTGGTGAAGACCCAGACCGACCGGCTGAAGCGCCTGCGCAAGGGCGTGATGGAGCTCTATATCTCCGACCACCCGCTCGACTGCCTGACCTGCGCCGCCAATGGCGATTGCGAATTGCAGGACATGGCGGGCGCGGTTGGCCTGCGCGATGTGCGCTATGGCCATGAGGGCCACAACCATCCCAATCCCGGCCTCGACGAGTCGAACCCCTATTTCACCTACGACCCGTCCAAATGCATCGTCTGCTCGCGCTGCGTGCGCGCCTGCGAGGAAGTGCAGGGCACCTTCGCGCTGACGATTGCCGGGCGCGGCTTTGATTCCGTCGTTTCTCCCGGCATGGAAGAGAGCTTCCTCGGCTCGGAATGCGTTTCCTGCGGCGCCTGCGTGCAGGCCTGCCCGACCGCGACCCTGACCGAGAAGACGGTGATCGAGATCGGCCAGCCCGAGCATTCGGTCATCACCACCTGCGCCTATTGCGGCGTCGGCTGCACCTTCAAGGCCGAGATGCGCGGCAACGAGGTCGTGCGCATGGTGCCGTGGAAGGATGGCAAGGCGAACCGGGGCCATTCCTGCGTCAAGGGCCGCTTCGCCTGGGGCTATGCCAGCCACAAGGAGCGCATCCTCAATCCGATGATCCGCGAAAGCATCGACCAGCCCTGGCGCGAAGTGTCGTGGGAAGAGGCGATCGCCCACACGGCGTCCGAGTTCAAGCGCATCCAGGCCAAGTATGGCCGTCTCTCGATCGGCGGCATCACCTCGTCGCGCTGCACCAACGAGGAAACCTTCCTCGTGCAGAAGCTGATCCGCGGCGGCTTCGGCAACAACAATGTCGATACCTGCGCCCGCGTCTGTCACTCGCCGACCGGCTATGGCCTGAGCCAGACCTATGGCACCTCGGCCGGCACGCAGGACTTTGATTCCGTCGAGCAGTCCGACGTCATCCTGCTGATCGGCGCCAACCCGACCGACGCGCATCCCGTCTTCGGCTCGCGCATGAAGAAGCGGCTGCGTGAGGGCGCGAAGCTGATCGTGCTCGATCCGCGCCGCATCGACCTCGTGCGCATGCCGCATGTCGAGGCGTCCTATCACCTGCCGCTGCGACCCGGCACTAATGTCGCCGTGCTGACGGCGCTGGCCCATGTCGTCGTCACCGAAGGATTGGCCGACGAGCATTTCGTTCGCGAGCGCTGCGACTGGGACGAGTTCCAGGACTGGGCCGCCTTCGTCGCCGACCCGCGCCACAGCCCGGAGGCGATTGCCGAACTGGCCGGCGTTCCGGCCGAGGACATCCGCGCCGCCGCCCGGCTCTACGCCACCGGGGGCAATGGGGCGATCTATTACGGCCTCGGCGTCACCGAGCACAGCCAGGGCTCGACCACCGTGATGGCGATCGCCAACCTTGCCATGGCGACCGGCAATATCGGCCGTCCCGGCGTGGGCGTGAACCCGCTGCGCGGGCAGAACAATGTGCAGGGCGCCTGCGACATGGGCTCGTTCCCGCACGAGCTTTCCGGCTATCGCCATGTCTCGGGCGACGAGACGCGGCAGCTGTTCGAATCGCTCTGGGGCGTGTCGCTCGACAGCGAGCCGGGCCTGCGCATCCCCAACATGCTCGATGCCGCCGTCGATGGCGTCTTCAAGGGCCTCTATGTCCAGGGCGAGGACATCCTGCAGTCCGACCCGGACACGAAGCATGTCGCGGCCGGCCTCGCGGCGATGGAATGCGTCGTCGTGCAGGACCTGTTCCTGAACGAGACGGCCAATTACGCGCATGTTTTCCTGCCGGGCTCGACCTTCCTGGAGAAGGACGGGACCTTCACCAATGCCGAGCGCCGCATCCAGCGCGTGCGCAAGGTGATGCCGTCGAAATCCGGCAAGGCGGACTGGGAGATCACGCTCGATATCGCCCAGGCCATGGGCTTCGACATGCACTACGCCCATCCGTCCGAGATCATGGACGAGATCGCGGCCCTGACCCCGAGCTTCGCCGGCGTCTCCTACGCCAAGCTCGACGCCGAGGGCTCGGTGCAGTGGCCCTGCAACGAGAAGGCGCCGCTGGGCACGCCGGTCATGCATATCGATGGCTTCGTGCGCGGCAAGGGCCGCTTCATGGTCACTGAATATGTCGCGACCGACGAGCGCACCGGCCCACGCTTCCCGCTGCTGCTGACCACCGGCCGCATCCTGTCGCAATACAATGTGGGCGCGCAGACGCGGCGGACCGAGAATGTCGTCTGGCATGGCGAGGACCGGCTGGAGATCCATCCGCACGACGCCGAGCAGCGCGGCATCCAGGACGGCCAGTGGGTCAAGCTCGCCAGCCGGTCCGGCGAAACCAGTCTCCGCGCTTTGATCACCGAGCGCGTCGCGCCGGGTGTCGTCTACACGACCTTCCACCACCCCGGCACCCAGGCGAATGTCGTCACCACCGACTTCTCCGACTGGGCCACCAATTGCCCGGAATACAAGGTGACGGCGGTGCAGGTCATGCCCTCGAACGGTCCGACCGCCTGGCAGGAGGACTATGACGAGCAGGCGCGCCAAAGCCGCCGGATCGCGCCGCATGTCGAGGCGGCGGAGTAGGGGATGCAACCGCCCTTTCTCCGCGTGCCGAGGACGCTCTGGCGCGCCGAGGGCGCGTCGGCTGGCGAGCGCGCGATTCCCGAGGAGGTGGCCGTCGCGCTCACCTATGACGGCAGTACCCAGGCCGTGATGATGGCGACTCCATCGGACCTGGAGGATTTCGCCGTCGGCTTCAGCCTGTCGGAGGGGATCATTCAGCATCCCTCCGAGATCGAGCGCTTCGAGATCGTGGAGCAGGCGATCGGCGTCGAATTGCGCATGTGGCTCGCCGCCTCGCGCGGCCAGGCGCTGGCGAGCCGCCGGCGCTACATGGCCGGGCCGACCGGCTGCGGCCTCTGTGGCATCGACAGCCTCAGCGAGGCGATGCGCTCCCTGCCTTTCCTTGGCGAGGCGATGCGCGTGAGCGCGTCGGAAATCCGGGCCGCGCTCGCCGCGCTGGCGCCGCTCCAGCTCTTCAACCGCGAGACCCACGCGATGCATGCCGCCGCCTTTGCCCGGGCCGGCGAGGGCGTCGTGGCGCTGCGCGAGGATGTCGGCCGCCACAATGCGCTCGACAAGCTCTGCGGCGCGCTCGCGCGCGGCGGCGTCGATGTGGCCTCGGGCATGGTTCTTTTGACCAGCCGCGTCTCGGTCGAGATGGTGCAGAAGACGGCGATGATGGGCGCGCCGCTGATTGTCGCTGTCTCCGCGCCGACCGCGCTTGCCGTCCGCACGGCGGAAGCCGCGGGCATCACGCTGGTCGCCATTGCGCGCGGCGACGGCTTTGAAGTTTTCACCCACCCCGACCGCATTGCCGAGGAAGCCGCCGCCCATGTCTGAGCGCACGTCCGAAAAGCTCGTCCACATGGCGAACCAGATTGGCAAGTTCTTCGCCAGCCAGGGCGCGGAGCAGGCGCCGGCCGCGATCGCCGATCATCTGCGCAAGTTCTGGGACCCGAGGATGCGCGCCGGCATCCTGGCCCATCTGGAAGAAGGCGGCGCCGACCTCGATCCGCTGGTGCGCCAGGCGGTCGAGCGGCTGCGGGAGATGACCGAGGCGGGGTAGGCTGGCCTTCGACCAACCCGGCTGAATGGATCCCGGGGCAAGCCCGGGATGACGGCGAGGGTGTAGACATTGTCTGGGTCTCCATGCGGGCGCGCTCCGCGACCTCGCCGCAACCGCTTCCAACAATTGCGCCGTCGAATCCCGCGATGCCCGGCTGAAATCGAGGCGATCGCCGCATTCCGTCCGAACTCGCCGAGTTATCCCCACGCCAAACCCGCAGGAACGCTACGTTTTGAAGGGTTCGGCCATGCTGGCGCGGAAAACATGCGTTTTAGGACTTTGCAAGCCGACACAGGCTTTGCTATAGCCTCGCTCACAGCAGCGGCGACGCTGTTCCGCGATAGCTCAGTTGGTAGAGCAGGTGACTGTTAATCACCGGGTCGTTGGTTCGAGTCCAACTCGCGGAGCCAAATTTGATCAAGGGGTTAGGTGGATTGCCATCTAACCCCTTGATTGTTTCCAAGCCTCGGCGCCGAGGCTTCGGGCAGACGCCGCAAACGCTGTTCCGCGATAGCTCAGTTGGTAGAGCAGGTGACTGTTAATCACCGGGTCGTTGGTTCGAGTCCAACTCGCGGAGCCAGTTTTGATCAAGGGGTCGGATGGGTTGCCATCCGGCCCCTTGATTGTTTCCGGGCAGGCTTGGCCTCGCCCCTATTCCGTCCCGAATCCCACGTCCCACCGAAGTTTCAACCGGCCCGCCGCGATCGCGGGCCATCGCCTACGCGGTCGATGGCATGCCTCCTCCATCGCCCGCATATTGCACCACAGCATAGATTTTGCAGTGCAAAGTTTAGTCGAGATCTGTCGATTGCTTGCGCAGCATATCGCTACGTAAACTTTGGATGGTCCCCGTCAATCCGTTCTGCATTACGATGTTTGCGTTGACAGATTATGGCTCGGCCTAAATAGTTCTGGAACTAATCCCAAGCAGGGATCGGATTTGCCAGCGACTCGAGCGGGGAGGCTCGGGCGCGATGGTACAATATTGTCAGCATTCTGGGAGGATCTCATGCTGCGACGTACGCTTCTTTGCACCGCACTGGCCTTTGCGTCGGTCGCTGTCACGGCGCCGGCCATGGCGCAGTCTTCCTATCCCGACCGGCCCATTCAGATGCTCGTGCCCTGGGGCGCCGGCGGCGGCACCGATGCCGTGGCGCGCATCATCGGCACGCTCCTGCAGCAGGAACTCGGCGTTCCCGTCAACGTCGTCAACCGCACCGGCGGCTCGGGCGTGGTCGGTCACAGCGCCATCGCCACGGCGAAGCCCGATGGCTACACGATCGGCGTCGTGACGATTGAAATCGACATGATGCATTGGCAGGGCCTGACCCCGCTGACCTACAAGGACTTCGACTTCCTGGCCATGGTCAATGCTGATCCGGGCGGCGTGATGGTGTCGGTGGATTCGCCCTTCAAGACGCTTCCCGAGCTGCTGACCGCCATCAAGGAAAAGCCGGCCGGAACCTTCAAGGCGTCCGGCACCGGGCAGGGCGGCATCTGGCATCTCGGCCTCGCCGGCTGGATGCTGTCGCACGGCCTGAATCCGGACCAGGTCACCTGGGTGCCGAGCCAGGGCGCCGCGCCGGGCATCACTGACATGGTGGCCGGCGGCGTCGACCTCGTGCCGACTTCGCTCGCCGAAGGCCGTTCGATGATCGACGCCAAGCGCGTGCTGGCGCTGGGTTCGATGTCGCCCGAGCGGCAGGAACTGTTCCCCGACGCCCCGACGCTGAAGGAATCGGTCGATTCCGACTGGACGCTGGCCGTCTGGCGCACGATCGCGGCGCCGAAGGGCCTGCCGGAGGATGTGAAGGCGAAGCTCGAGGCCGCTCTCGAGAAGGCCTACAACAGCCCCGAATACAAGAAGTTCATGACCGAGCGCGGCTTCGGCATGCGCTGGGCCAATGGCGCTGAAGCAACCCGCATCGTTGCCGAGGATGACGTCACGCTCGGCAAGATCATGAAGGAGGCCGGTCTCGCCAAATAGGCGGCCGGTCGGCTCTTCGATCCCCTGCTGGCGGCGCGGCCCGGACCCTCGGTCCCGGTCGCGCCGGCTCCCCGGCCTCGCCCGGAAAAGCTTTGCACGGAACGGCCATGATCAAGCTCAGTGAACTGCATCTTGGGGTTCTGTCCGCCCTTGGCGGCCTCGCCCTTCTTCTTGCCTCGGCCCATTTCGCCGCCCTTCCGGGTCAGGCCTATGGCGCCGGCACCATGCCGCGATTGATCGGTTGGTGCGCCATCCTGCTCGGTTGCTTCATGGTGGCGACCAGCCTCAAGCACCTGCCGGCAATGCTGAAGCCGCATCTCGCCGACTGGGTGCGCACGCCGCGGCTGGCGCTCTCGGCGGTCGCCTGCCTCGCCGTCATCGTCTTCTACATCCTGTTCGCCGAGACGCTTGGCTTCATCCCCACCACCTTCATCAGCCTTCTGGGCCTGATGCTGGTGCTGCGGACGGGTTGGCTGACGGCGCTGCTGGCCAGCGCTGCGACGACCCTGGTCGTCTATTACGGCTTTTCCCGCCTTCTCATGGTGCCGCTGCCGCGCACCGAATTTCTCTCCTTTCTCGGGTGACGCATGCTGATTCTGGAACAGGCTGCGGCCCTCGTCTTCGAACCCTATGTGCTCGGCGTCATCCTGGCATCCGCCGTATTCGGCATGCTGGTTGGCGCCATTCCCGGTCTGACAGCGACCATGGCGACGGCGCTGCTGGTGCCGATGACCTTCTTCATGGATCCGGTGCCGGCCATCGCGGCGATCGTGACGGCGACCGCCATGGCAATCTTCGCCGGCGACATTCCGGCGGCCTTGCTGCGCATGCCGGGCACGCCCGCCAACGCCGCCTATGTCGATGACGCCTACAAGATGACGCAGACCGGGCGCGGCGATGAAGCGCTCGGCGCCGCGCTCGTCTTCTCGGCGATCGGTGGCCTGTTCGGCGCGATCGTGCTGATGACGGTCTCGCCGACCCTCGCCGAAATCGCCCTAAAATTCTCCTCCGAGGAGTATTTCTGGCTGGTTCTGCTCGGTCTCTCCTGCGCCGTCTTCGTCAATCCGGGCTCGCCGACCCGCGGCCTGATCTCGCTGCTGATCGGCCTGTTCGTGGCGACGATCGGCATGGAAAACCCCTCGGGCGAGCCGCGCTTCTCCTTCGGCAATCTCGAACTGATGGCCGGCATCCAGTTCATCCCGGCCATGATCGGGCTGTTCGCCGTGTCGGAGGTTCTGCGCACCGTGACGGCGACGTCGCCGCGCAGGAAGATTCCGCGCGCCGACGGCCAGGGGATCTTCCGCACCCAGTGGAAGAACCTGAAGCAATATCCGGTGCAGACCGTGCGCGGCAGCATCACCGGCACCGCGCTCGGCATTCTTCCCGGCGCCGGCGCCGATATCGCCGCCTGGATTTCCTACGCCATCTCCAAGCGCTTCTCGAAACAGAAGGAGAAGTTCGGCACGGGCCATGTCGAGGGTCTGGTCGAGGCCGGCGCCTCGAACAATTCGGCCGTCAGCGGCGCCTGGATCCCGGCGCTCGTCTTCGGCATTCCCGGCGATTCGATCACCGCCATCGTCATCGGCGTGCTCTACATCAAGGGCATCAATCCGGGGCCGACGATCTTCATCAACGATCCGCAGACGGTCTATGCGATCTTCATCGTGTTCATCCTGGCGAATCTGATCATGCTGCCGCTGGGCTGGCTGGCGATCCGCGGCGCGCGCCCGATCCTCTCCATTCCGCCCTCGACGCTGATGCCGATGATCCTGATCTTCTGCATCGTCGGCTCCTTCGCGATCGCCAATTCCGTGGCCGGCATCGTCATGATGCTCATCTTCGGCATCATCGGCTTCTTCATGGAGGAGAACGACATCCCGATCGCGCCGGCGATCCTCGGCATGGTGCTGGGGCCGATGCTCGAGCAGAACTTCATCACCTCGATGATCAAGGCCGATGGCGACGTCTTCCGCTTCTTCGAGCGGCCGATCGCTGGTGGGCTGGGCGCGCTCACTATCCTGATCTGGCTCTTCCCGCTGGCGATGCTGCTGCTTCGGCGTCGCAAGGCAATGCGCCCGGCGACCTAGCCGGACGCGAGATCCCGCGCGAATCAACCTCCAGCCCGGCGCGGACAAATCCGCGCCGGGCTTTCCATTGCGGGCAGAGGGCGTCAGGAACCGTTGCCGGCCGGAACCGTTGCAATGAGGTCGGCTCTTTCCACATAAGAGAGAGCGCCGGGCCAGCGGGCTCGGCGTTTCATTGTGCGCCAGAACCGTCCTTCCCGATCCGAGCCACGGAGAAAACCAGCCGCATGCCATCCATCCGCTTCGGCAAGAAGGCCCTCCCGCTTCCCAAGAGCCGGACGGCCCGCGTCGCGATCGGAAGCGGCTTCCTTCTTGGGGGCACGCTCGGCTTCCTGCCGATCCTCGGCTTCTGGATGGTGCCGGTCGGACTGGTGGTGCTGTCGCATGACTCGGCGCGGGTGCGCCGCATCCGTCGGAGATCCGAAGTGGCGCTGCTGCGCCGCTGGGCGAGATTTCGCAGCAAGGGCGCGCCTGCCGCCAAATGAGGCGTGGCTTGCGCCAGACCGGCAATCCCTCTAGCGTGACTCTGCGACGGTTCCCCCGACAGGCCTCAGGCCTTGGGGGATGAAATGGGAATTCGGTGCGGAAGGACCCCTTGCGGGATTCCAAGTCCGAAGCTGCCCCCGCAACTGTAAGCGGCGAGCGACCTCGCGATGGCCACTGGGAAACCGGGAAGGCGTCGAGGAAGCAGCGACCCGTGAGCCAGGAGACCAGCCAGCGCCTCATACCAGCCAGCCGTCGGTGGGACGGTGAAGGAGACGCTATGACCAATTTCTCGAAGACCGCGACGAGGTCGACCTCGATTGCCGCAGATGGCGCCAAGAGCGACGCCGCATCGCGCATCGTGCCGGCGCTGTTCGCCATCGCCTTCGGCCTGTTCCTGTTCGTCGGCACCGGCTTCGCCGCGCCGAGCCTGATCCACAACGCGACGCATGACACCCGGCATTCCCTCGGTCTGCCCTGCCACTGACGCCTGAGGATCCATCATGTTCAAGACGATCATCCTGAGCGCCTTCGGCGCCGGGCTTGCCGTGGGCATTGCGCTTTCCGTGGTGCAGGCTGTCACCACCGAGCCGCTCATCCTGCACGCCGAGACCTTCGAAAGCGCCGAGCCGGCCCCGGCTGCTGCCGCCGCGCCGCATGAGCACTCGACGACCGAGGCCCACGCCCATGAGGCCGCCGCGCCCGCCGCTGCCGCGCCGGCGCATGAGCATGACGAAGACGCCTGGTCGCCGGCCGACGGCTTCGAGCGCTCCGCCTATACGCTGATCGCCAACCTGCTGATGGGGGTGGGGGTATCGGCCGTGCTGCTCGGCCTGATGTCGATCCGCGGCGGCAGGATCGACGCTAGCACCGGCGTACTCTGGGGCGTTGCCGGCTTCTTCGCCGCTTCGCTGCTGCCCTCGCTCGGCCTGTCGCCGGAGCTTCCCGGCACGGCCGCGGCCGAGATCACCTCGCGCCAGGTCTGGTGGCTTTCGACCGCCGCCGCCTCGGCGATCGGCCTCGCGCTGATCGTCTTCGGGCGTTCGTGGCTCCTGAAGGTCGCCGGCCTCGTCCTCGGCGTGTTGCCGCATGTCATCGGCGCCCCGGTTCCGCCGACGCTGGAAGCCTCCTATCCGGCCGGCCTCGGCGGCGAGTTCGTCGCCGCCTCCCTGGTGGTCAGCGCGCTGCTCTGGGCGCTTTCCGGCCTCTGCTCCGGCTGGCTCTATCAACGCCTGTCGCGGTCGGCCTGAGGCCGTGCCATCCCCCGCGCCGCGCACGGCGCTGATCCTCGGCGGCGCCCGCTCCGGCAAGAGCCGCTTCGCCGAGGATATCGTGGCTCGGACGGGGCTGCCCGCCACCTATCTGGCCACGGCCGAGATCCGCGATGCCGAAATGCAGGCACGGATTTCGGCGCATCGTGACCGGCGCGGGCTGGACTGGACAACGGTCGAGGAGCCGCTCGACCTGACCGGCCGCCTCGCGACTTTGGCCGATCCCGGCCGCGTCATCCTCGTCGATTGCCTGACGCTCTGGCTTTCCAACCTGATGGAGGCCGAGCGCGACGTCGCCGCCGAGGGCGACGCGCTGGCCCGTATGCTCGCCAAGGCGAGGGGGCCGGTCGTGCTCGTCTCCAACGAGGTCGGCTCCGGCATCGTGCCGATGAACGCGCTGGCGCGCCGCTTCGCCGACGAGCAGGGCCGCCTCAACCAGAAGATCGCCGCCGCCGTGCAGACCGTTTTTCTCGTGGCCGCCGGCCTGCCGCTGCGCCTGAAACCCAATCCGAACCCGGAGTTCGTCCTTTGACCGCCCGCATCCCCGCCACCATCGTCACCGGATTCCTGGGTGCCGGAAAGACCACGCTGATCCGCAACCTCATCGCCGGCGCCGAAGGACGCCGCATCGCGCTGATAGTCAACGAATTCGGCGACATGGGTTTTGACGGCTCGCTTCTCTCCGATTGCGGCGTCGACGACTGCAAGCCGGATACGGTGATCGAACTCACCAATGGCTGCATCTGCTGCACCGTCGCTGACGATTTCCTGCCGACCATCGAGCAGCTTCTGGCGCGCGAACCGGCCCCCGATCACATCGTGATCGAGACCTCCGGCCTGGCGCTGCCGCAGCCTCTGGTGCGCGCCTTCACCTGGCCGACCGTGCGCCACTGCGTCACCATCGACGGCGTCATCACCGTGGTGGATGCCGAAGCGGTCGCTGCCGGCCGCTTCGCCCATGACGAGAAAGCCGTCGCCGCCCAGCGCGCCGAGGACCCTTCGCTCGACCACGAGGATCCGATCGAGGAATTGTTCGAGGACCAGCTTTCCTGCGCCGATCTGATCGTCTTCTCGAAGACGGATCTGGTTGACGCGAAGCAGCTGGAGCAGGTGGCCGAGATCGTCGCCCGCGACGCCCGCAAGGAAGCGCGCGTCGTCCATGCGACGGCCTCCGGCCTGCCGGCCTCGGTGCTGCTCGGCGTTGGCGCGGCGGCGGAGAACGACGCCTTCGAGCGCAAGAGTCATCACGACCTCGAAGGCGAGGAGCACGACCACGACGACTTCGACACCTTCATCGTCGATGTCGCCGAAATGCCTTCCATCGAGGCTCTGGCGACCCGCGTTCGCGCCGCCATGGCGGAGAAGGGCGTGCTGCGTATCAAGGGGCGTGCCGCGATCGCCGGCAAGGCGGCGCCTGCCGTTGTCCAGGCGGTCGGCCCCCGCGTCGACACCTATTTCGCGCCCGGCGACAATGCCGGCCGTCTCGTCGTGATCGGCGAGCGCGGGCTCGACGCGGCCGCCATCGCCGCGCATTTCAAGGCCTGAGCCATGCATCTTGTTGCCGGCGAAATGGAGCGGATCGACGATGGCGGCAGCGCCGTCGATCTCGACCAGTCGCCCGGCGACATCGTCATCCTGTCGGCCGCCGATACGGAGCTCGCGGCTTTCGCCTCGGCCTTTGCCCGAGAGCCCGAGGGCCCGTCGCTGCGCCTCGCCAATCTGATGCAGCTGACGCATCCTTATTCCGTCGATCTCTATCTGGAAAAGACCATCGCGCAGGCGAAGTTCGTTTTCGTCCGCATGATGGGCGGCGTCGGTTACTGGCCCTATGGGTTGGAGGCGCTGCGGGCGCTTTCGCGCGCCGGCGGGCCTGAGATCGCCGTCGTGCCGGGCGAGGATCGCTGGGACGCGGCGCTGGAGGCGTATACGACGGTCGCACCCGAGATCGCGCAAAAGCTCTGGCGCTATTGCGCCGAGGGCGGCGCGGTCAATATCGGCCGCGCGCTCGGCTATCTCCGGCACGTCACCGGCGCCAACGAGGCGCCGCTGGAGCCGCAGGTTCTGCCGGAAGTCGGCTTCTACCGTCCCGGCGAGGGCGTGGTGACCGAGGCCTTGCGGCCCGGCGATGCCGGGTGCCCGGTGGCGCTGCTGACCTTCTATCGCTCGGTCATTCCCGGCGGCTCGACCGAGCCCGTCGATGCGCTGATCGAGGCGCTCGATCGCGAGGGAATTGCCAGCGTCGCGATCTTCGCTTCCAGCCTGAAGAACGAGGCAGCCGCCGCCTTCATCGAGCAGGCGTTCGACGACCTGAAACCGGCCATCGTCCTCAACGCCACCGCCTTTGCCATTTCGCGTCCCGGCCGGGCGCATGAGCCGACCGTGCTCGACCGCGCCGGCCGTCCCGTGCTGCAGATCGTCTTCGCCGGCACCGGCCGCGAGGCATGGCTGGAATCCAGCCGCGGTCTCGGCCCGCGCGACCTGATCATGAATGTCGTGCTGCCCGAGGTCGATGGCCGAATCCTGACCCGCGCCGTCTCGTTCAAGGAAGAAATCGAGAGCGACGGCCGGACAGACAGCCGCATCGTCGTCTACCGCGCGGATCGCGAGCGCATCGCCTTCGTCGCGGCGCAGGCGGCGCGCTGGATCCGGCTTGGCGCCGCGGATCCTGCCGATCGCCGGATTGCGCTGATCCTGTCGAATTATCCCGACCGCGACGGCCGCCTCGCCAATGGCGTCGGCCTCGATACGCCGGAAAGCGCGGCGCGGATCGCGACTGCCATGAAGACGGGCGGCTATACGCTGGAGGGATTCCCGGAGACGGGCAGGGCGCTGATAGACCTGCTGCTCGCAGGCCCGACGAATGCGCTGGCGAAGCGGGCGGCTTTCAAAGCAAGACCCTCACCCAACCCTCTCCCGCAAGCGGGCGAGGGCTTTCTTCCCTCACCTCTCCCTGAGGGAGAGGTCGGCCCGGAGGGCCGGGTGAGGGGTTCAGGCTTATCCGGTGAAGACGCAACCCCTCACCCGCCGGCTTCGCCGTCGACCTCTCCCCATGGGAGAGGTGAAGGGATCTCGCTCCCCCTCTCGGACTACCGCGCCTTCCATGACGCGCTGGCGCAATCCGTCCGTGACAGCCTCAGCGCCCGCTGGGGCGAGCCAGAAGCCGATCCGTTCTTCGACGAAGGCGCCTTCCGTCTCGCCATCCACCGGTTCGGCAATGTGGTCGTCGGCATCCAGCCGGCACGCGGCTATGGCATCGATCCGAAGTCGACCTATCACGATCCTGACCTCGTGCCGCCGCACCACTATCTGGCCTTCCATGCCTGGCTGCGGAAAAGCTTCGATGTCGACGCCATCGTGCATGTCGGCAAGCACGGCAATCTCGAATGGCTGCCCGGCAAGGCGCTGGGGCTTTCCAATGCCTGCTGGCCGGAGGTCGTGCTGGGGCCGACGCCGCTGATCTATCCCTTCATCGTCAACGATCCCGGCGAGGGCGCACAGGCGAAGCGCCGAGCCTCCGCCGTCGTCGTCGATCATCTGATGCCGGCGCTGACGCGGGCCGAGGCGCATGGCGCCTTTGCCGAGATCGAGACGCTGATCGACGAATATCATCTGGCACTCGGCGCCGATCCGCGCCGCCGCGATCATCTCGAACGCGAGATCCTCGACCAGGCCGTGCGCCACGGCATCGATCGCGATCTCGGCATCCTGCGCGATGGCGACCAGGGCAGTGCGCTGCGCGCCATCGACGCGCATCTTTGCGAGATCAAGGAACTGCAGATTCGCGACGGCTTGCACATTTTCGGCAGTTCGCCGCAGGATGAGCACCGCCTCGATACGCTGATCGCGATCGCGCGGATTCCCCGCTCCGGCGGCCGGCCGGAAGATGGCTCGCTGCATCGGGCGATCGCCACCGATCTCGGCCTGGAGAGTTTCGATCCGCTTGCCTGCGATCTCGCCGCCGATTGGTATGACTCGCGGCCGGAAGCGCTTTTGCGCGCGGCCGATGCGCCTTGGCGGACGAATGGCGACACAGTCGAGCGCATTGAGATCCTCGCCAAACAGACGGTGCGAGCTTTCCTGGCACCTGATGGCTCGCCGCCGCCGGGGCCGAACACCTTATCCGTGCTCGAATGGCTCGCGGAACAACTGGCGCCGTCGCTGGATCGCTGCGGGCTCGAAGAAATCGCATCCGTGTTGACCGCGCTCAATGGCTGCTTCGTGCCGCCCGGTCCTTCCGGCGCGCCGTCGCGCGGCCGGCCGGACGTGCTGCCTACCGGCAAGAACTTCTACTCCGTCGATACGCGCGCCGTGCCGACCGCCGCCGCCTGGCGCATCGGCAAGGCGGCCGCCGAGGCGCTCGTGCTGCGCTACATGCAGGATGAGGGCGAGTGGCCGCGCTCCGTGGCGATCTCTGCATGGGGCACCGCCAACATGCGGACCGGCGGCGACGACATCGCCCAGGTGCTCGCCCTGATCGGCGCAGAGCCTTGCTGGGAGACCGGCACCGGCCGCGTCACGGGTTTTCGCGTGCTGACGCTCTCGGAACTCAAGCGGCCGCGCGTCGACGTCACGCTGCGCATCTCCGGCATGTTCCGCGACGCCTTCCCCGAGCAGATCGACCTGATCGATTCCGCGATCCGCGCCGTCGCCGCGCGCGAGGAACCGGCGGATGCCAACCCGATCGCGGCGGCGCATGGCAAGGGCCAGGATCTCGCCCGCATCTTCGGCGCCAAGCCGGGGGCCTATGGCGCCGGGCTGCAGGCGATGATCGACGAGAAGATCTGGGACAGCCGCGCCGATCTCGGCGAGGCCTTCCTCGCCTGGTCGAGCTTCGCCTATGGCGGCGGGGCCGAAGGCGAGGCGGCCGGAGACCGGCTGCGCGCGCGGCTGGTCGACACCGACGCCGTCCTGCACAACCAGGACAATCGCGAACACGACATCCTCGACAGCGACGATTATTACCAGTTCCAGGGCGGACTCTCGGCCTCGATCGAGACGCTGAAGGGCGCGGCGCCCCGGCTCTATCATGGCGATCATTCGCGGCCCGAGACTCCGGTCGTCCGGCCTCTGGCGGAGGAGATTGGCCGCGTCGTGCGCGGGCGGGCGATCAATCCGAAATGGATCGCCGGCTGCATGCGGCATGGCTACAAGGGCGCCTTCGAGATGGCGGCGACGCTCGACTATCTCTTCGCCTTCGCCGCCACCACCCACGCGGTCGGCGATCATCATTTCGATGCGCTTTACGACGCCTATATCGCGGATGAGGCGGTCCGCGATTTCATCGCCGACGCCAATGAACCCGCACTCACTGAGATGGCGGACCGCTTTCTCGAAGCCATGGATCGCGGCCTCTGGTCGCCCCGCGCCAACAGCGCGTATGAACGGCTGGCAGCGCTCGCTTCCCGCCGTCCCGCACGAAAGGAAATCGCATGACCGTTGAAATGACCGAAGACGAACTGAATGCCCGTCATGCCGAGAAGATGCGCAAGAAGAAGGCCGTCCGCGACAAGATCCTCGCCTCGAAGAACGTCGAGAAAGGCCTGCTGATCGTCCATACCGGCAAGGGCAAGGGCAAGTCGACCGCCGCCTTCGGCATGGCGTTCCGGTCGCTCGGCCACGGCCTGCCGGTCGCCATTGTCCAGTTCGTCAAGGGTGCGATGGATACGGGCGAGCGTATGGCGCTGGAGCGTTTTGGCGATCTCGTCTCCATCAACCGGCTCGGCGAAGGCTTCACCTGGGAGACGCAGGACCGCCAGCGCGACATCGCCGCCGCCAAGCATGCCTGGGAGACGGCCAAGGAACTGATCCGCAGCGGCGAATATCACCTCGTCGTGCTCGATGAGCTCAACATCGTGCTGCGCTACGACTACCTGCCGCTGGGCGAGGTGCTGGAATTCCTCACCAACGAGAAGCCGGCCGATGTGCATGTCGTCGTCACCGGCCGCAACGCGCCGGACGCGCTGATCGAGATCGCCGATCTCGTCACCGAGATGGAGCTGGTCAAGCATCCGTTCCGCTCCGGCGTGAAGGCGCAGAAGGGCATCGAGTATTGAGGATCAAGACCCTCACCCCAGCCCTCTCCCGCGAGCGGGAGAGGGGGCGCCAACGATTTGCCGCGAGCCTGGTCACGGACGCGGCGCAAAAGCCCTCGCCCGCTTGCGGGAGAGGGTTGGGTGAAGGCCTTGCTGCCCTCGCGGTTGAGTAGAGAAAAATGACCGCCGCGATCATGTTCCAGGGCACGGGCTCGAACGTCGGCAAGTCGGTGCTCGTCGCCGGTCTGGCGCGGCTTTATGCGCGCAAGGGCATCCGCGTCGCGCCGTTCAAGCCGCAGAACATGTCGAACAATGCCGCCGTGACGGTGGATGGCGGCGAGATCGGCCGGGCGCAGGCGCTGCAGGCGCGCGCCGCCGGGCTGGAGCCCACCGTCCACATGAATCCGGTGCTGCTGAAGCCCGAGAGTGACACCGGCTCGCAGATCATCCTGCAGGGCCGGCGTTTCGGCACGATGCGGGCGCGCGAATATGGAAAGCGCAAGGCCGAGCTGCTGCCGAGCATCCTCGAAAGCTTCGATCGGCTGAAGCAGAGTGCCGATCTGATCCTTGTCGAAGGCGCCGGCAGCCCGGCCGAGATCAACCTGCGCGCCGGCGACATCGCCAATATGGGGTTTGCGGAGGCTGCCGATCTGCCGGTGATCCTGATCGGCGACATTGATCGTGGCGGAGTCATCGCCAGCCTGGTCGGCACCCGCGCCGTGCTGCCGCAGGCGGATCGCGACCGGATCCAGGCATTCCTCGTCAACAAGATGCGCGGCGATATCAGCCTGTTCGATGACGGCGTCGCCGCGATCCGCGCCGCCACGGGCTGGCCGTCGCTCGGCGTCGTGCCGTGGTTCGCCGAGGCGCATCGGCTGCCGGCCGAGGACATTCTCGACCTCTCGGCCGGAAGCCTGCGCCCCGGAACGCTCACCATCGCCGTGCCGGTGCTGCCGCGCATCGCCAATTTCGATGACCTCGACCCGTTGGCGCTGGAGCCCGCCGTGTCGGTCGTGCTGGTGCGGGCGGGCGAGCCGATCCCGGTCTGTGATCTGGTCCTCATTCCCGGCTCGAAATCGACCATCGCCGACATGGCTTATCTGCGCGCACAGGGCTGGGACATCGACATTGTGGCGCATCGGCGGCGCGGGGGCCGGGTCATCGGCCTTTGCGGCGGCTACCAGATGCTGGGGCGGATGATTTCCGATCCGGACGGGCTGGAGGGCCCCCCGCAAAGCGTCCCGGGGCTCGGCCTGCTCGACGTCGAGACGGTGCTGGCGGCCGACAAGACGACGGCGCCGTTTTCGGGCCGGGACGCCCGATCGGGCGTCGCCGTGTCGGGATATGAGATCCATCTCGGCCGCACCCAGGGCCCTGACACGGCCCGGCCCTGGCTGGAGCGGGAGGGCGCCGGCGAGGGCGCGATCTCGGCCGATGGGCGCGTGCGCGGCAGCTATGTGCATGGCCTGTTCGGCGGCGATGATTTTCGACGCGGATTTCTTTCCAGCCTTGGCGCGGACGTGTCGGATCTGGCTTACGAGCTCGAAGTCGATCGCACGCTCGATCGGCTCGCCGATCACCTGGAGGCGCATGTCGATACCGACGCGATCCTCAACTATGCAGGTATAGCCACACGATAAGCGCCAGCACCGCGCCGGCCCCCGTTGCGACGCGCAGGATCTTCAGCGAGCGGCTGATATCGCCGGGCCCGGCTTCGTGCCGGCCGCCATCGTTCAGGAAAGGATCCTCGACCACGCGCTCGCCATAGCGGCGCGGTCCGGCGAGCGCCAGACCGAGCGCGCCGGCCATCGCGGCCTCCGGCCAGCCGGCATTCGGCGAGCGATGCTTTCGGGCGTCGTCGAGCATGACGAGCATGGATTGCTTGATCGTGCCGCCGACAAAGGGCGCTGCCATGGCGATGAGGAAGCCGGCGAGACGGCTCGCGGGCAGGTTGACCAGATCGTCCAGCCGCGCCGCCGCCCAGCCGAAAGCCTCATGCCGGGCGGAGCGGTGGCCGATCATCGAATCCGCCGTGTTGATCATCTTGTAGGCGAAGAGCCCGGGCAGGCCGAACACCGCGAACCAGAAGGCCGGCGCCACGACGCCATCGGAAAAGTTCTCGGCCGTCGATTCGATCGCAGCGCGGGTGACGCCCGATTTGTCGAGGCTGTCGGGATCGCGGCCGACAATCATCGAGACCGCCTTGCGCGCGTCGTCGAGCCCGCCGGAATGGAAGGCGTTGAGCACGCGGGCGACGTGATCATGGAGGCTGCGGCTCGCCAGCAGCACCGAGGCGATGACGGGGATGAGCACGATGCCATAGGGAATGCGCGCCACCAGCCGCTCGACCAACAAGCCCGCGAACCAGGCAATCGCGACGAGGAGGATTACGACGCCGACACCGGCGGCGCGCCGGATGCCTGAAGCCGCCGTGTCGCGATTGAACGCCCGGTCGCAAAAGCCGATCAGCGCGCCGAACCAGGTGACCGGATGGGGCAGGCGGCGCCAGAGCCAGTCGGGGTCGCCGATAA
This sequence comes from Kaistia defluvii, assembly GCF_040548815.1. NCBI lineage: Bacteria > Pseudomonadati > Pseudomonadota > Alphaproteobacteria > Hyphomicrobiales > Kaistiaceae > Kaistia > Kaistia defluvii. The sequence goes on from NZ_JBEPSM010000001.1 coordinate 808,706, forward strand.
GCGCATCGAGGCCGATGGCGGCGATCAGCAGCAGAAGGCGAAGGTCGAACGGGAATTGGGTCATGCGGTCACGAACCGCCCAGCTTGGCGCGCTCGGCGGCCAGCGTTTCGATCGCCTCGGGCAGGGAAGGTCCGGCGCAGATGGTGAGCCGGCCGGGCAGGGCAATGCGGCGCTCGGGCGGGTAGAGTTCGCGCAAGGCGGGATGCGCCAGCAGCGCGCTGCCCTGGTCGGCGGCGACGGTCTGTGCGTCCGCCACGACCAGCAGTTCCGGCTTGTCCGTGACGATCCGCTCCAGCGGCACGAAACCGCCTGTCTTGCCGGCAAGCTTGCCGCCCATGTCGGCAAAGCCGGCAAGGCGCAGCAATTCGCCCGTCAGCGTGTTCTGCCCGGTGACATAGCCGCGGCGCTGGTAGACGGCGACGGTCGGCGGATGCGCGCCGGCCGGCACCCCGGCGGCGGCCTTTGCGCGGGCGGCTTCGATACGGTCGATCAGGGCCTTGCCGCGTTCGGGATGTCCGAGCAAGGCCGCGACGTCGCGGATCTGGGCGATCGAATCGTCGATCGATTTCACCGTGTCGAGTTCGACCACCTTGAAACCCAGCCGCTTCAGCATGGAACGCGTCTCGCGCTTGGTGAAGCGGCCGGCGAGGACCAGGTCGGGATCGCGCTGGATCACTGTCTCGGCCGCGCCCGCATCATGCGGAAACGCCTTGGCCTGTTCGGCCAGGTAGGAATAGGCGGGATCGGTCGCATAGAGCGAAAGCGCGGCGATCTGCGCGGGATCGGCCAGCGCCAGCAGCAACTGGTCGGCGCAGGCGTTGATCGAGACGATCCGCTTTGGCGCGGCCGCCGACAAGCTTTCGGCCAGCGCAGGGCCGGCGAGTGCCCATGCTGCCACAATCAGACCGAACCTGTTGACCCACGCGCGCATGACGTGCGCTCCCGCTTGCAGTGACCAGGGTCCTCGTCTACCGCTTCTGGAGCGGGCGGCAAAGCCGTTCGCGGGGTCCGGGACACACACGTGACGGGCGCGACGACCAGATCGATCCAAACCGAGGTCTGCCTGATGAGTTTCTTCGAACGGCGCCGGGGGCGCGCCGCTCTCTCCCTTTTTGCCACGCTTCCTGTCCTGCTGGCCGCCCATGCGACGCGCGCGGACGATCTGGAAGAGATTGTCGTGACCGCCTATCGCGGTCCCACCGACATTTCCAAGTCAGGCAGCGCGATCACCGTCATTCCCGGCGACAAGATCAACAACGCCTCGCCCGGCTCGCTGGTCGATGTGTTGCGCCAGGTGCCGGGCCTGACCGTCACCCAGTCGGGCGGACCGGGCGGCACGACCGAAGTCAGCATCCGCGGCGCCGAGGCGGGCCACACGCTGGTGCTGGTCGACGGCATCCGCGTCAACGATCCGGCGAGCGCCCGCAACAGTTTCGACTTCGCCGTGTTCTCGCCGACCGACATCGAGCGGGTGGAAATCCTGCGCGGTCCGCAGAGCGCGCTGTACGGTTCGGATGCCATGGGCGGCGTCATCAACATCATCACCAAGAAGCGCACCGGCGCGCTCTCGATGACCGTGGGTGCCGAGGGCGGCAATTACGACACCTTCGCCGGCAATGCGGCGGCGGGTGGCAGCATCGGCCCAGCCAGCTTTTCGGTCAGCGGCACAATGTTCAATACCCATGGCTTTTCGCGTGTCGGCGACCGCGACAATGGCGAACCGGACGGCACCAAGAAGCTGGCCGGCTCCGCGCGGGCCAGCTTCGATGCCGGCGATGGCAAGAGCCTGAGCTTCGGCGTCACCGCCTACCATCAGGAATCGGATGTCGAGAAGGGCTCCAAGCCGACCGACGACCTGCCGGGCTACGAGCGCGACCGCGACGTGCTGACGGCGTTCGGCCGCTTCGAGTTCGAGGGCTTCGATGGCCGGGTCAACAACCAGTTCACTGTGTTCGGCACCCAGACGACTAGCCGCTATACCGAGCCGCTGACGACGACCTTCCGGGGACGGGTCGGTGATTCCACCGGTGACGATTTCGGCGCCGAGTACCAGGCTACCATCGACATGGCCCGCTATGGCACGCTGATCGTCGGTGCGCGCGCCGAGCAGGAATCGGGCGCGCAGGACACCACCACGACGTCACTCAGCGGCGTCGCGAGCACGGTCGACAATTTCGACAATGCCCGAACCCTGCTGGCCGTCTTCGCCATGCAGCAGTTCACGCTGTTCGACAATCTCAACCTGTCGCTCGGCGGGCGCTATGACGAGGATGTCGACGGGCAGGGCTTCCTGACCGGACGCGCCACGGCCGCCTATCTGATCGACCAGACCGGCACCAAGCTGCGCGGCAGCTTCGGCAACGCGGCCAAGCGGCCGACCATGTTCCAGCTCTACGATGCGCAGTATGGCAATCCCGACCTCATCGACGAGCAGAGCTATGGCGGCGATGTCGGCATCGACCAGGAACTGTTCGACGGCCGGGTGAACTTCTCGCTCACCGGCTTCTACAACAACTTCACCAATCTGATCGAATTCCAGTCCAAGGCCCTGCCGGACTACCCGAAGTCGAGCTACTACAACATCAAGAGCGCCGAGACGTCCGGCCTCGAACTCTCGGCGGATGCCATCCTCTGGCCGTCCGTGCTGAAGGCGACGGGTTCCTACACCTATATGCGCGCCATCAATCTCGACACCGACCTGCCGCTGTCGCGTCGGCCGCAAAATAGCGGCTCGCTGACGCTGACCTATACCGGCATCGAGAATTTCGAGTTCGGCGCCACGGCGATCTTTGTCGGCGACCGCTTCAACAACGATGCCAAGACGGCGGCGGCGCTGGTTCCGCTCGAGAGCTATACCAAGATCGACCTGAGCGCATCCTACAAGCTCAATCCCGAGACCACGCTCTATGCCCGGCTCGAGAACCTGACCAACGTCGAATACCAGGACGCCTTCGGCTACAACAATGCCGGGCGTTCGGCCTATGTCGGATTGAGATGGACACATTGACAGCCCCCAGGCCGGATCTCCTGCTGAGGCCAGCGGCAAGCCGCTGGCTCGTGCCCGGCCTGGTGGCGCTCGTCGTCGTGCTGTTTCTTCTGTCGCTTGGTGTCGGGCCGGTCCTGCTGCCGCTCAGGGCGGTGGTCGATGGCCTGCTCGGCACGGGCGACGAAGCGGCTCGCCTCATCGTCCGTGAAATCCGCCTGCCGCGCGCCATCCTCTCGGTGGCCATCGGTTTTTCGCTCGGTCTTGCGGGCGCCTCGCTTCAGGGCCTGTTGCGCAATCCGCTGGCGTCGCCGTCTTTGTTCGGTGCGCCGTCCGCAGCGGCCTTCGGCGCCGTGCTGGTCATCGCCTTCGGCGTCTTCGACGCGCTCTCCTTCTTCCTGCCGATGGCGGCGATGCTCGGCGCGCTGCTTTCCGTCGGCCTGCTGCTTCTGATCGCCGGCCCGCGCGCCAGCCTTCTGGTGATCATCCTGGCCGGCCTCGCCATTTCGAGCCTCGCCGGAGCGGCGACCTCGCTGGCGCTCAACCTTGCGCCAAATCCGTTCGCGGCGCTCGAGATCGCCTTCTGGCTGCTCGGTTCGCTGGAGGATCGCAGCATGCAGCACGTCTTCATCGCGCTGCCCTTCATCTTGGCGGGCTGCCTGCTGCTCTTCGTCGACGGCCGCGCCTTCCGCGCCCTGACGCTTGGTGAGGATGCGGCGGCGAGCCTCGGCATCCGGCTCAATCGCGTGCGGCTGCGCGTGGTGCTCGGCGTGGCGCTGGCGGTTGGCGGCGGCGTGGCGGTCGCCGGTACGATCGGCTTCGTCGGCCTCGTCGCGCCACATCTGATGCGCCCCTTCGTCCGCCATGATCCGGCGCGGCTGATGTGGCCGGCGGCGCTCGCCGGCGCGGCCTTGCTGACGGCGGCCGACATTCTGGTGCGCATCATTCCGGCGCAGAACGAGATCAAGGTCGGCGTCGTCACGGCGCTGATCGGCGCGCCGCTCTTCATCGGGCTCGTGTTCCGCCATCGGCGCGGGCTGACCGGCGAGGTGTCCTGATGGCAGCGCTTCTCAGGGCGGAGGGCGTCGGCGCCACGCTCGGCCGCCGGCAGATCCTGTCAGGCGTCGATTTCAGCCTCGCGGCGGGCGAGTTCGTCGTCGTGATCGGCCCCAACGGCGCCGGCAAGACCACGCTGGTCCGCCGGCTGGCCGGGCTGCTCGATGGCAAGGGCGCGATCTATCTCGGCGACCAGAAGGCCGAGGCAGTATCGCCGCGATTGCGGGCGCGCAAGATCGGCTATCTGCCCCAGGGCCATGTCTTCCACTGGCCGCTTTCGGTTGCCGATGTCGTTGCGCTCGGGCGCATTCCGCATGCCTCCGGCGCGGGGGATCTCGGCGTCGAGGATCGTGCGGCCGTCCTGGCGGCGCTGGAAGCGACCGGCACGCTGGAATTCGCGGATCGCTCGGTCACGACGCTGTCGGGCGGCGAGCGCGCCCGCGTGGCGCTGGCGCGGGTGCTGGCGGGCGAACCGCAGATTATCCTCGCCGATGAGCCCGTAGCGGCTCTCGATGCGCGCTACCAGTTCATCGTGCTCGACCTGCTGCGCGCACGGGCGAGGGCCGGGGCGGCCGTCATGGCGGTCCTGCACGATCTCTCGCTGGCCGCGCGCTATGCCGACCGGCTGGTGATGATGGATGGCGGGCGAATTGTGGCGGAAGGCTCGCCGGAGGTCGTGCTGACGCGGCAAAACCTTGCGGTCACCTTCGGCATTCGCGCCAAGATCGACACGGTAGAGGGCCAGCTCATCGTGACACCGCAGGCGGCGCTGTAGTTTATCGCAAGATTTCCGGCCGGCGAGGGAACCATTCAGGAGGAAGCGCGTTGTGGCGCTGGCGTTCCTCGCATTCTCTCCTACCCGGTACCCAATCCACCATGAACAGAAATACGCTTTATCTCCTCGTCGGAGCCCTGATCGTCGTCGTCATCGGCCTCGGGGTTTATGTTTACAACGAGCAGACCAAGCCGAAGGGTGTCGAGATCCAGGTCGACAAATCCGGCATCTCCATCCAGGAAAACTAAGTCTGCGGCCGAGAGGCCAAGCTCTGCCAATGCCGCGTTCGGATAAGCCGGGCGCGGCAATGGCGACTAGATGGTCGGCTCGGAATCCTTGATCAGCGAGCAGCCGGCAATCTTCCAGCTGCCATCCGGCTGCTTCTCGAAGCGATAGAGCGCGACCCAGTTCTGGCCGTCCGGGCCGGTGACATAGACCTTCTGCACCAGGCCGCTCGGGCTATCGGACACCTGGCCATAGGCGATGCTCTGCGGACGGTAGATCGGCGGGTAGGCCTGCTTCACCATGCCGATGAAGATGTCGGGCGACGGGAACATCTTCTGGATACCCGGGGCCGCGAGGCCATAGGCGGCGGGGCCGTCGTCGCGCTGGAAAGCGGCCAACTGGTCCTGGACCAACTGCTTCAACGTGGTCTGCTCGGCCTGAGTCGGCTCGGTGGCGACGGCCGCCGTCGACAGCAGAGAAGTCGCCATCAGGAAGACGATCGCGAAGGCTATGCGGGTCATGTCCAGGCTCTCCGGCGCGTCGGCAAGGTCGCAACGATCCCACCGTTGAACTAGCTACGCGTCGCGCCGCGGCAAGGTTTCGCGAGCCGATGACTCTTTCCGGTCTGTCGCGTCACGCGCCGGGGCGATTGCGGGGAGGGGACCGGACCTGATATCCCGTGCCTCACGCAACGCACTGCCGGAGGCCCCCGATGCGAGCCCTTTTCGTCCAGATCAAATGCCATCTCGGCCGTGCCTATGAAGTGGCGAATGCCATCGCCGATGCGGAGATCGCGTCGGAGATCTATTCGACCGCCGGCGAGTTCGACCTGCTGGTCAAGTTCTACCTCCCCGATGATGCCGATCCCGGCCATTTCGTCACCGAATCGGTGCAGCGCTTCGACGGCATCCGCGATACGCGCACGATCATGACCTTCCGGGCATTCTAGCAGCGGCTCCGTCCTGCCGGCTCGGGTCGGCAGGACACGGTCGGACAGTCCGGGACGAGGGGCCCAGCGACACGATTCCGCGCAATCCGCTACGCCCCGCCTCGCGGATCAAGCCGCATGTTCGCGCCGTATTCATTCGGCGCCCAACCCAAATTTGCGCTCAAGCGCGCGTTTAAGCGCTTGCAACTTGGGCGGGAGGCCCTCATTCGTTAGCTAGCCCGGCGATCCGTCGCCTGGGACTGGTTTCGACTGCCGCCGCGCCGGCTCGAATCCTGCCGTGCCGAGGCAGGACGGACGACGTCGTTGCCCCGTGAAGAGATGGCATGGCCCGCGCCGGCTTTGCGAAGTGACCCTGGAGACCATTGTGACTGCAACCGATTCCTCCGCTCCCGCTGCTCCCGAAAAAGCAACCAGGCACTCGGGATTGCGGCGGATCCTGCTCCTTGCCGGTCCAGTGGTCGCCATCGTCATCGGCCTCTGGCTCTATCTGAGCGGCGGCCAGTATGTGACCGAGGACGACGCCTATGTCGGGGCGGCCAATGTCACCATCACCCCGCAGGTTACGGGCCAGGTCATCCGGATTGCCGTTGGTACCAACCAGATGGTGCAGCAGGACGAACTGCTGTTCGAAATCGACCCCGAGCCCTTTCAGATTGCGCTCGACCGGGCCAACGCCAATCTCGCCGAGGCCAGCGAAAAGCTGCAGGGACTTCTGCTCACCTATCATCAGGATCAGGCGAGCGTTGCGCAGACCAAGGCCGACGTGACCTTCGCGCAGCAGGAGTTCGACCGGGTTTCCGCCCTGGTGAAGGACCGGGTCGAGACCCAGGCCGCGCTCGACCAGGCCCAGCGCACCCTGCGCGTCGCCCAGCAGGCCCAGCGCGCCGCCGAATCCGGTGCCGCCGCGACCCTGGCGGAGTTCGGCGGCAGCGTCGACAAGCCGATCGAGCAGCATGCGGCCTATCTCGCGGCCAAGGCGGAAGTGGAGCTGGCCGCCCGCAATGTCCGGCTGACCAAGGTTCTGGCGCCTTTCGCCGGCACCGTGACCCAGGTCGAGAACATCCAGCCGGGCAGCTTCCTGACCGTCGGCCAGGCGGCCTTTTCGCTGATCGGGCTGCAGACCTGGGTTGACGCCAACATCAAGGAAACCGACCTCACCCACATCAAGGTCGGCGATCCCGCCACGGTCACGCTCGATTCCTATCCCGACCAGGTGCTGAAGGCCGAGGTGCAGAGCATCACGCCGGCCAGCGGCTCGGTATTTGCGCTGCTGCCGGCGCAGAATGCCTCGGGCAACTGGGTCAAGGTCGTGCAGCGCATGCCCGTCCGGCTCAAGATCATCACCGACAACCCGGCCGTCGTCCTGCGCGACGGCGCCAGCGCCAGCGTTTCCATCGACACCGGCTATCACCGCTCACTGGCGACGCTCTGGCGCGACCTCGCCGGCATGGTGGGGATCGACTGATGTCGGACATCGCCGCGACGCCGGTGACCGGTTCGAAGCGCGCCGCCGTCACGATCTGCGTGATGGTGGCGACCCTAATGCAGGCGCTCGACTCGACCATCGCCAATGTCGCGCTGCCCTATATGCAGGGCAGTCTTGCCGCGACCAGCACGCAGATCAACTGGGTGCTGACCTCCTATATCGTCGCCGCCGCCATCCTGACTCCTGCCACCGGCTGGCTGGAGGCGCGCTTCGGCCGCCGCCAGCTGTTCATCGTGTGCGTCGCCGGCTTTGTCGTCGCCTCCATGCTCTGCGGCACCGCGACGAGCATCGAGCAGATGGTCGTCTACCGCATGATACAGGGCGCATTCGGCGCGCCCGTCGTGCCCTTGTCGCAGGCGGTGCTGCTGGACAGCTATCCCTTGCGCATGCGCGGGCAGGCCATGGCGATCTTCGGCCTCGGCGTCATGCTGGGCCCGATCCTTGGCCCGACGCTCGGCGGCTGGCTGACGCAGTATTACGACTGGCGCTGGGTGTTCTACGTCAACGTGCCGCTCGGCGTGATGACGCTGGTCCTCGCCTTCGGCTTCCTGGAAGGCAAGGTTGGCTCCGTCGCGGCCAAGCTCGACTGGTTCGGCTTCGCGACGCTGGGCATCGCGATCGCCGCGCTGCAGCTGTTCCTGGATCGCGGCGAACAGCTGGACTGGTTCCAGTCGACGGAGATCCAGATCGAGTTCGCGCTGATGCTGCTCGGTTTCTATCTGTTCGTCGTCCATACGCTGACGACCTCGAAGCCTTTCCTGGACGGGCGGCTGTTTCGCGACCGGAACTTCGTGATGGGGCAGGTGATGATCTTCATCGTCGGCGCCGTCCTGCTGGCGACGCTGTCGCTGCTGGCGCCCTATCTCGAGCGGCTGATGGGCTATCCCGTCCTCACGGCGGGCCTGGTCCTCGCGCCGCGCGGCATCGGCACCATGGTGGCGATGGTCCTGGTCGGGCGGCTGATGTCGCTCGTCGATACCCGCTATCTGCTGCTCGTCGGCCTGCTGCTGACCGCGGTCGCGTTGCACCAGATGAGCCAGTTCACGCCCGACATTTCGCAGGGCACGATCATCTGGACCGGCCTGATCCAGGGCTTCGGTCTCGGCTTCGTCTTCGTGCCGCTGAGCACCGTCACCTTCGCGACCCTGGCGCCGGATCTCCGCACCCAGGGCACCGGCTTCTACAGCCTCATGCGCAATGTCGGCGCCAGCGTCGGCATTTCGGTGACGACATTCCTGCTGACCCGCAACGCCGCCACCGTTCACGCCGGGCTTTCCGGCGACGTGTCGCCCTATAGCCGGGCCGTGCAGCAATTGGGGCCTGTCCTCCGGCTGGACACGCCGGCGGGCCGGGCAACGGTCAATGATCTGATCAACGTCCAGGCGGAGACGATCGCTTATGCGGATAATTTCCGCCTGATGATGATTGTCACGCTTCTGGCGATGCCCCTGGTGCTGCTCCTGCGGAATACCAAGCCGCTCAAGGCCGGCAAGTCGGAAGTAACTGCGGAAGCGTAGCCGCGGCGGGCATGTCGGTTGCAGGCCGCCGGGCCTGTGCAAATCAGTCTCGGCTGCTTATGCAGGGGTACATTCATTCTTTTGCCCGTTTCGACGGCGACCTTGCCGTCGGGCATGACCTAGCAGCGAGACGACATCATGAAGAAACTGAGCCTGATCGCATCCGCGCTTGTTCTGGCGCTGCCGGCCGCCGGCCACGCCCAGGGCAAGGCGGTCGCCCCGCCGGTCATGGTAAGCGCGGGCAAGTGCGACAAGCTTGTCGTCGCCGGCAAGGACGCCACCAAGCAGTGCAAGAACGAGGTGGCCAGCGTGCCGCTGCCTGGCGGCGCGGTGATGTTCATCTTCACCCAGGGCAAGACGCTGATCGGCTTCACCGGCGATGCGACGAAGCTGGCCGGCGACAAGAAGACGGGCATCGCCGGCGTTCCGGTTGTCGACGTCAACATCCGCTCGGGCAAGGAGCCGAAGATCGTCGTGGCCAAGGAGGGCCTCTGCAAGTTCAGCGATCCCTATTCGGGTAAGCCGGCCATCGTCAGCTGCACCGCGACCACCGCCGAGGGCACCTTCACCGGCTCGTTCAAGTCGAACGGCAAGCCGCCCAAGGCGCAGTAGCCGCTATCCGCGCGGCGCGAACAGGATGATGGCGGCGCCGGCCAAGCAAACGGCAGCGCCCGCCAGATCCCAGCGATCCGGCCGGGCGCCTTCGACGATCCAGAGCCACAGGATCGACAGCGCGATGTAGATGCCGCCATAGGCGGCAAAAGCGCGCCCGGCGGCGGCGCTGTCCACCAGCGTCAGCAGATAGGCGAAGAGCGCCAGCGACAGCACCCCCGGCACCAGCCAGGCGATGGACCGGTCAAGCTTGAGCCACGCCCAGAAGGCGAAGCAGCCCGCGATTTCGGCCAGGCCGGCAGCGACATAGATCAGGATTGTCATTCGGCCGCCCCGCGCGCATTGCCCGGTCCGGAGGTCGGATACATCGACCGCCGCTCGCACTCGTCCCGGCAAGGCGGAAACGCCTTGGGTGGTCGATGGGAAGCTATCAGGGGAGTGGTGAGCCCGTCGGGATTCGAACCCGAGACCCCATGATTAAAAGTCACGTGCTCTACCAGCTGAGCTACGGGCTCATCGAGGTTGGGCCTCGAATTGGGGCGGAACCTAGTCGCCACGACCGGGCGGGTCAATAGTCCACGGCCGGGCATGGGTTGAACGGTCCACGGATTTTATCGATCGGCGGGGGACGCGGACGAATTCTCAGGCGATTGCCTCATCCATATGGGTTATGAACGCGCCATATTGTTCCAGTAGGATGCTCCCATGCTCGGATTTGTGGGAAAAGCGAAGGCGTCAACATGCGCATAGCGATGATCGGTTCTGGTTATGTCGGGCTCGTCTCCGGCGCGTGTCTGGCGGATTTCGGCCATGACGTGACGTGCATCGACAAGGATGCCGCCAAGATCGAGGCGCTGAAGCAGAATCGGATCCCGATCTACGAGCCCGGCCTGGAAGCTCTGGTCGCCTCGAACGTCCGGGCAGGGCGCCTTTCCTTCACCACCGAATTTGGGGGCCCGGTCGGCGATGCCGATGTCGTCTTCATCGCCGTCGGCACGCCGTCTCGGCGTGGCGACGGGCATGCCGACCTTTCCTATGTCTATGCCGCGGCGCGCGAGATCGCGATGGCCGCCAAAGGCTTCACCGTCGTCGTCACCAAGTCGACGGTTCCGGTCGGCACCGGCGATGAGGTGGAGCGCGTCATCCGCGAGGCCAATCCGGACGCCGATGTCGCGGTCGTATCCAATCCCGAATTCCTGCGCGAAGGCGCTGCCATCGCCGATTTCAAGCGTCCGGACCGCATCGTCGTCGGGCTCGAGGGCGAGCGCGGCAAGGATGTGATGTCCGAGGTCTACCGGCCGCTCTATCTGAACCAGGCGCCGATCCTGTTCACGTCGCGCCGGTCGTCGGAACTGATCAAATACGCCGCCAACGCGTTCCTCGCGATGAAGATCACCTTCATCAACGAGATGGCGGACCTGTGCGAGAGCGTCGGCGCCGACGTGCAGGCGGTCTCGCGCGGCATCGGGCTCGACAATCGCATCGGCTCGAAGTTCCTGCATGCCGGCCCCGGTTATGGCGGCTCGTGCTTCCCGAAGGATACGCTGGCCCTCGTCAAGACGGCGCAGGACCAGGGAACGCCGCTGCGGCTCATCGAGACCACGGTGTCGATCAACGACCAGCGCAAGCGCGCCATGGCGCGCAAGGTCATTCAGGCGTCGGGCGGGGAGATTCGCGGCAAGAAGGTCGCCATTCTCGGCCTGACCTTCAAGCCGAATACCGACGACATGCGCGAGGCCCCGTCGCTATCGATCATCCAGGCGCTGCAGGACGCAGGCGCGCTCGTGTCCGCCTTCGATCCGGAAGGCATGGAGCCGGCGCGGCAGATTCTCGGCAATGTGGACTACGCGGCCGATGCCTATGATGCGGCGCAGGACGCGGATGTCCTTGTCATTGTGACCGAATGGGACATCTTCCGCGCGCTCGACCTGAAGCGTCTCAAGGCGACCATGCGCACGCCGCTGATGGTCGATCTGCGCAACATCTACCGGCGCGACGATGTCGTTCGCGAGGGCTTCCGCTATGTCAGCGTCGGCCGGCCGGGCGACGATGCTGCTTTCCTGCTGGATGTCGCAGCCGAATAGTGGCGGCTGCCAGAATTAGCTAGCGCGCTTTCCAGACGTGGTGGCATGATCCCCGCGGGGTTTCCGTCAGGGATCACGTGGGGAAAGCATGTTGGGACGTATGGGTACGCTCGCCGCCGGAATGGTCGCGGCGAGTTTTGGGCTCATCCTGGGCGGCTGTTCGGAAGAAAAGCCGGCACCGCCGCCGCCGCGCCTGGTGCGTACCATCGTCGTCGAGGAAAAGCCGCTCGTCCTCTCTGCCGAGGGAGCCGGCACGATCCAGGCCCGCTACGTCAACAATATCGGCTTCCTGGTCAGCGGCCGCGTGCTGACCCGCAATGTCGATGTCGGCGCCTCGGTCAAGAAGGGCGACCTGCTCGCGAGCCTCGATCCCGTCGACTACAATTCGCGGCTGACCGCGGCGCAGTCCCAGGTGACGTCGGCGCAGGCTGCGCTCGACCAGGCCGCGGGCGAGGAAAGCCGCTTCAAGCAACTCCTCGCCAATGGCTTCACGCCGCAGGCCCGCTACGACCAGGCCCTGAAGGATCTCCAGACGGCGCAGGCCGGCGTTGTCGGCGCCAAGGCCAACCTCAAGCTCGCCCAGGACCAGCTCGGTTACACCCAGTTGCACGCGCCGACCGAGGGAGTCGTGACCCAGACGGGCGCGAATGTCGGGCAGGTGGTGCAGGCGGGCGAGATGGTCGTGCAACTCTCCAGCTTCAACGACCGTGATGGCGTCTTCTCGATCTCCGTCATTTACATCGGCGCCGCCAAGGTGGGCATGCCGGTCAAGGTCTGGATGCAGGCAAAGCCGAGCGTCACGGTGCAGGGTGTCGTCCGCGAGATCTCGCCGAATGCCGACCCGGTCACCGGCACCTATACGGTCAAGGTGACGCTGCAGGATCCGCCGGCCGACATGTTCATTGGCGCGGTCGTCGTGGGCGAAGTGAGCAACCAGGGCCGCGAGGTCGTGACCGTGCCGGCGAGCGCCATCCTGCAGACCGGCGACACGCCGGAGGTCTGGCTCGTTTCCGCCGACAATTCGGTCAAGAAGGTTCCGGTCAAGGTCGACCGTTTCAACACCGATACGGTGACGATCTCGTCCGGCCTCTCCAAGGGCGATCGCATCGTCACCGCCGGCGTCAACGCGCTGAACGACGGCCAGAAGGTCACGGTCGAGAAGGCTGACGCACAATGATAGGAGGGCTCAATCTCTCCGAATGGGCGATCAACCACAAGACGCTCGTCACCTTCTTCATGGCGCTCTGCGTCGTCGCCGGCGTGCACTCCTACATGTCGCTGGGCCGCGAGGAGGATCCTCAGTTCGCGGTCCAGACCATGCTGGTGCAGGTCAACTGGCCGGGGGCCAGCACGGCGGATACGATTTCGGAGATCACCCAGCGGCTCGAGAAGAAGCTGCGGGAGACGCCCAATATCGACTACATCAACAGCTACACGACGCCGGGCCAGGCGCTGCTCTACGTCAACCTGCTGCAATCGACCCCCCCGGAGCAGATCCCGTTCATCTGGTATGAGGTCCGCAAGAAGGTTGCGGATATCGAGTACCAGCTGCCGCAGGACTATCAGGGGCCGTTCTTCAACGACGAATTCGGCGATGTCTTCGGCGTCATCTACGGCCTGACCTATGACGGCTTCACCATGCGGCAGACGCGTGATTTTGCTGAGCGGGCCAAGGTTGCCTTCCAGAACGGCCGCGACGTCGCCAAGGTGACGATGTTCGGCCAGCAGGACCAGACCTTCTATCTGTCCTTCTCGCCGCAAAAGTTGGCGGCGCTCGGGCTCAACCTCAACGACGTCCTGAGTTCGATCGCCGACCAGAACGCGCTCGTTCCCTCGGGCGTAGTCAACACGCCCGGCGAGAACATCCTCGTCAACGTCACCGGCGGATTCCTGACGAAGGAAAACCTCGAAGCCGTCAACCTGTTCGTCAACAACCGCTTCTTCAACCTGACTGATATCGCGACGGTCGAGGAGGGCTATGTCGACCCGCCGACCAAGATGTTTCGGGTCAATGGCAAGCCGGCGATCGGCCTCGGCATCTCGATGAAGGCCGGCGGCAACAATCTCGATTTCGGCAAGGGGCTGGCCCAGATCGCAGCCGGGCTGGAGCAGGAATTCCCGATCGGCATCGACGTCGTGCTGGTCTCGGACCAGCCGCAGGTCGTGAAACAGGCGATTGCCGGCTTTACCGATGCGCTGCTCGAGGCGCTGATCATCGTGCTGGCGGTAAGTTTCCTGAGCCTCGGCCTGCGCGCCGGGCTCGTGGTGGCGCTTTCGATTCCCCTGGTCCTCTCCATCGTCTTCCTCGGCATGAAGGTGGGCGGCATCAGCCTGCAACGCATCTCGCTGGGCGCGCTGATCATCGCCCTCGGCCTGCTGGTCGATGACGCCATGATCACCGTCGAGATGATGGTCTCGAAGATCGAGGAGGGGTACGAGAAGGCCAAGGCGGCGACCTTCGCCTATGTCACCACGGCGTTTCCGATGCTGACCGGCACGCTGGTGACGATCTTCGGCTTCTTCCCGATCGGCTTCGCCGACAGCAATACCGGCCAGTACTGCTTCTCGCTCTTTGCCGTGATCGCGATCGCGCTCGTGTCGTCCTGGTTCGTCGCCGTCGTGTTTTCGCCGGTCATCGGCGTAGCGGTGCTGCCGGACAAGATCGTTTCGAAGCACAAGGAAGGCGCGCGCGAATACGGGAGAATTACGACCGCCTACAAGCACCTGCTGCTCTTCTGCATGCGGATGCGCTATCTGACGATTGCCGTGACGCTGGGCCTTTTCGTGCTGGCGATCTTCGGGCAGCAATTCGTGCAGCGGCAGTTCTTCCCGTCTTCCGACCGTCCGGAACTGCTCGTCACGATCAATCTGCCGGCCGCCGCCTCGATCTTCGCGACGGAACAGGTCGTGGACAAGATCCAGTCCCTGATCGACGGTGATCCCGACATCGAGCGCTATTCCAACTATATCGGCGGCGGCGCGATCCGCTTCTACCTGCCGCTCGCCGTGCTCAGCGACAATTCCTTCGTAGGTCAGTTCGTCATCGTGACCAAGGGGATCGAGGAGCGGGTTCGCGTCAAGGCGAAGCTGCAGGCGGCGCTTCCCGGCGCCGTCCTCGACGCCACCACCTTCGTTCAGGATCTCGAACTGGGCCCGCCCGTGGGCTGGCCGATCCAGTATCGCGTCACGGGACGCACGCCGGACGAGGCGCGCAAATACGCCGATCAACTCGTGACTGCGATGGTCGATTCCGGCTATGCGCGCGACGTGAACTTCGACTGGCGCGACAAGAACAAGACGCTGAAGATCGTCGTCAACCAGGACATGGCGCGACGGGTCGGCCTCAGCTCCAAGGTCCTGTCGCAGGCGCTCCAAGCAGTGCTGACCGGCACGACGATCACCCAGATGCGGGACTCGATCTATCTCATCAATCTGGTGGCCCGGGCGGATTCGAGCACGCGCGCCTCGCTCGATGGGGTGCGCGATCTGCAGATCAGCCTGCCCAACGGCCAGTCCGTGCCGCTGCGCGAAGTCGCCACGATCGACTACGTTCTGGACGAGGGTTATGTCGGCATGCGCGACGGCATGCCGACCATGACGGTGCAGGCCAACATGGCGCCGGGCCTCCAGGCGGCGACCGTGTACCAGCGGCTGCGGCCGACGGTCGAGAAGATCCGCGCGACCTTGCCGCCGGGTGGATTGCTCGTCGAAGGCGGCACCGTCGAGAAGAGCGCCGAGAGCAACGCGGCCCTGATCGCGCAGGTGCCGCTGATGGTCGGATTGATGCTGATCATCCTGATGGTCCAGCTGCAAAGCGTCTCGCGCCTGCTGCTGGTGATCAGTGTCGCGCCGCTCGGCCTGATCGGTGTCGTCGCAGCCTTGCTCTTCACCAACACGCCCATGGGCTTCGTTGCCACGCTCGGCATCATCGCCCTGGCCGGCATGATCATCCGCAATTCGGTGATCCTCGTCGACCAGATCGAGCACACCCGCCGCGATGGCGAAGACGCGTGGGAGGCGGTGATCGAGGCCGCGCAACATCGTTTCCGCCCCATCATGCTGACGGCATCGGCCGCGATTCTCGGCATGATCCCGATCATGCGCGACGTGTTCTGGGGGCCGATGGCGTTCGCCATCGTCGGCGGCCTCGCGGGGGCGACGCTGCTGACGCTTCTGTTCCTGCCGGCCCTCTACGTGACCAGCTTCCGCATCCGGGAGACCCGGAGCCCCGAGGCCGGTCCGCAGGGTTCAGGCGGGGCCGTGGCGCAGACGCCTTGAAGGCAGATCGGAGACCGGAACCAAGCCTCGGCCCTTGATGAAGGGCCGAGGCCGATGGATAAGGAGCCATCGCAATCAGCCGGTATGGATGACATGGACGTTCTCGAACTTCTGGGCGCGCTGCATAACGCCCTGCAACCCGGTGCCTCGGTCGAGGATACGGAAAGCTGGACGCAGGCGTTCGGCGTGATCCGCGGCGAGATCGAAGCCGACCCGAAGTCCGACAAGTATGACATCGAGACGCTCGACGTGCTGGCCGGCAAGCTGCAGACCCTTGTCCGTGAACTCGAAGCCGGCGTTGTCGAGCCGGATTTCAAGCCGGCCCGCACCTGGGTGGCCGCGCTCGGCGCTGCCGTGCATCGCCGGCGTTCCTGATCCCGCTAAGGGTCACGCCGGAGGCGAGGGAACTCGCGCTATGTCTAAACATTGGACAAAGGTTGAGTTGCGTTCCCGCATGCCTTCACTAACTTGGATTTCATGAGCACCGCCCGCATCCTTTCCTACAACGTCCATGCCTGCGTCGGGACGGACAAGAAATTGTCGCCCGAACGCATTGCCCGGGTCATCCAGAGCTGCGACCCGGATATCGTCGCGTTGCAGGAGATCGATGTCGGCCGCGCCCGCAGCGGGCGCATCGACCAGGCGCAGGTCCTGGCCGAATTGCTCGGGATGGAGGCGCATTTCCATCCCTCGACCCGGATCGGCCCCGACGAGCACTATGGCGACGCGATCCTGACCCGGCTGCCCTATTCGATGAAGAAGATGGGCATGCTTCCGGGCTTTCACGAGCGTATCAAGGTCGAGCCCCGCGGCGCGCTCTGGGCGTCCGTGCATGTCGGCGGCGTTGATGTCCAGGTGGTCAACACGCATCTTGGCGTCTGGCCGCACGAGCAGATGCTCCAGCTGTCCGCCTTGCTGGGCCCGGAATGGCTAGGCCATCCCGAATGCCGCGAACCCGTGGTGTTCCTGGGCGATTTCAACGCGCCGCCGGGACTTTCGCCCTATCGCCGTTTGGCGGCCGAGTTCATCGACGTGCAGAAGGCGTGGGGCGAGCGAAAGGCAAAGCCGACCTTCCCGGGCCGCTTGCCGACGCTGCGTATCGATCATGTCTGGCTTCGAGGCCGCGCCGCCGTGCGGAAGGTTGAAGTCGTTCGGACACCGCTGGCGCGCGTCGCCTCGGATCACCTGCCGCTGCTCGTCGACCTGGATTTCACCGCGCATCGGAAAACCAATGCGCGTGAGGCCGTCGTCAGCGCCTTCTGAGACGCCGACAGGTAAATCGCCATTCTCACGGTCAACCTTGCGGACGCTACCCGCATACCCCTGAGGGTATCGGCGGGGGACCGTCAGCGTTTGCTGGCAGTCCGGGCGGCACTGTTGCGACGGGGCTGATCGACGCGTTCGGCCGTCTGCGCGCGCATGCGGCACAGATCCGAAACCAGATCGTCATAGCGGAAAATCTCGGACCGGTTCATCCGCGACAGCATCATGGCCCCGGCGGCAAAGTGGGAGCCGAACTCCAAGGTACGCGTGCTGAGGGAAGGTTTCAGATTCGAGTCGGCCATAGAATTCCTCCACGGCTTGCTACGCTCTGACACAATGATTGCGGTGGAGCGCCGGTTCCCTGACAGGCCAGAGAACGGTGCATTCTAGATCAGAATCCGGCGCTGTGAAGCGGCATGTTAACGATTGGTTAAAATATTTGACGAGCGAGCCGTCGAATCGGCGCGGCCTCTAGGGCAGGCGCAAGATACGGCAGGGCGCGCCCATGGCTTCAGCCTCCGCGAAGGGCGGGCGCACGATCAGGCACAGCGCCTGGGCGAAAGTCGACAGCATCGAGCTGTCCTGGCGCGGCAGCGGCGTCGCAATGTGGCGCCCGTCCGGCATATCGACGAGGCTGGCGCGGATGTAGTCCTGCCGCTTGTCGTTGGCGCGGACCGCCGCGCCGAGTTCGGCGACCTCGGTCTCGTCGGTGATCGGCAGGCCGAGCAGGCTCTGGATCAGCGGCTTCAGGAACAGGAGGCCGCAGACCAGGCTGGAGACCGGATTGCCGGGGAGGCCGAGCACCCGCATCGGGCCCAGCCGGCCAAACATCAGCGGTTTGCCGGGACGCATGGCGATCTTCCAGAAATCGAGGTCCATGCCCCGGTCCACCAGAACCTCGCGCACGAAATCATGCTCGCCGACCGACGCGCCGCCCAGCGTGACGAGAATGTCGGCGCCGCTTGCGGAGGCGCGGTCGATCGCGGCGGCGAGCAGTGCTCGGTCATCGGGAATGATGCCGAGGTCGACCGCCGTGCCGCCCATGATCTCCACGAGCGCGGCGATGCCGAAGCTGTTGGAGGCGGTAATCTGGTTGGGGCCGAGTTCCGATCCCGGCGGCACCAGTTCGTCCCCGGTGGCGAGGATGGCGACACGCGGGCGGGCGCGGACCGGGACCTCTCCGTGATTGAGGGCGGCGGCGAGCGACAGCTGGCGCATGCCGAGCCGCATGCCGGCCGGCAGCAGGACCTCGCCTTCGCGGAAATCGAGCCCCTTGGCGCGGATGTGCTGCTGCGGGCGCACGGCCTCGGTCGCCCGGATGCGGCCATCGGCTTCGACGGCGGCATCCTCCTGCAGCAGGATGGCGTCGGCGCCATCGGGCACCGGCGCACCGGTAAAGATGCGGACCGTCTGGTTCGGGCCGACCGTGCCGCCAAAGGCGTGGCCAGCCGGCGCAGCGCCGATCAGCGTGAGCCTGGCGGGGAGGGTCGCGACGTCGGCGGCGCGCACCGCATAACCATCCATGGCCGAGACGTCGAAGGGCGGTTGGGTCCGCCGGGCTGCCAAGGGTTCGGCGAGCACCCGGTTCAGCGCCTGGCCAAGCGGAACGATTTCGGTGGGGGTGGGCTCCACGTCCTGCGTGACGCGGGCGACGGCGTCCGCGACGGGAAGTAGGGCGTCGGCCATCAGCCGGCGTTCCCCGTTTCGGCATGCCAGTCGCCCGAGCGGCCACCGGTCTTCTCAACCAGGCGGATCTGGCCGATCGTCATGCCGCGATCGACCGCCTTCGCCATGTCGTAGATGGTGAGGCAGGCGACGGACACGGCCGTCAGCGCCTCCATCTCGACGCCCGTCCGCTCGGCGACCTTGGTCGTGGCGCGAATGCGCATCCCCGGAAGCTGGTCGTCGAAGTCGATCTCGATCGTCACCTTGGAGAGCATGATCGGATGGCAGAGCGGGATCAACTCATGCGTCTTCTTGGCCGCCATGATGCCGGCGATCCGCGCCGTCGCGATCACGTCGCCCTTGGCCGCCGTGCCGGAGCGGATCAGGTCGAGCGTCGCGGCCTGCATCGTCACGACGCCTTCGGCGACGGCGGTGCGCTGCGTGACGTCCTTGGCGGAGACATCGACCATGTGCGCCGCACCGGTCTCGTCCAGATGGGTGAGGCGAGGGGGCATCAGCCAAGCTCCTTGCGCATGAACAGGCGGTTGTCGAGCGGCAGGCCCGAGAGTTCTTCGCCAGCCTGCAACAGAAAGAAAGCCGGTGTCCAATCGTCGACGAGGACTTCGGCGAAGCCGCGCCGCTCGTAGAACGGCCGGTTCCATGGCACGTCGCGGAAGGTAGCGAGCGTCAGGCGGGACAGGCCGCGACGACGCGCCTCGTCCTCAGCCGCCGCCAGCAGCGCACTGCCGATCCCTTGGCCGCCATAGGCGTAGGAGACGGAGATCTCGTAGAGGTGCAGCGCGTGATCGAGCTGCCCCGCCAGCAGGAAGCCGATCGGCGCATCATCGGCCTCGGCCGCGCAGAGCACGATGCCATGCGCGAAGACAGAACGCAGGAAGGCTTCGCTCGTGGTGTCGCTGTCGGCCACGGCGTCGAGACCGACGGTGCGAAAGCGCTGGGCCGCGTCGCGTTCGATGACGCGAAGCGACGGGCATTCGTCCGGGTGGGCAGACCGTATTGAAAAAGGCATGTCGTAGAACGATCCATCCAAATCGAGACGGCAGGATTTCACCTCTCCCTGAGGGAGGGTCGACGACCGAAGGCCGGCGGGCGAGGGTTTACGGCCTCACGGGATAGTTCCCTAAACCTCACCCGGAGCTTCGCTCCGACCTCTCCCTCAGGGAAAGGTGAGAATAGGAAGATCAGGCCGATACGCGGCCGAGCAAATGCGCGGTCGCCGCCGCGACGTCGTCCTGGCGCATCAGGCTTTCGCCGACGAGATAGGTGCCGATCCGCGCCCGGCGCATGCGCGCGACGTCGTCCGGTGTGAAGATCCCGCTCTCTCCTACCAGGATGCGATCCTCCGGCACCAGCGGCGCCAGGCGCTCGGAGGTTTCGAGGGACACCTCGAAAGTGCGCAGATTGCGGTTGTTGATGCCGATCATCGGCGACGCCAGCTTGAGCGCGCGCTCGAGTTCCGGCTCGTCATGCACCTCGATCAGCACATCCATGCCGAGGTCGATCGCGGTCTCTTCCAACGACTTCGCAACGTCGTCGGAGACGCCGGCCATGATGATCAGGATGCAATCCGCGCCCCAGGCGCGCGCCTCATGGACTTGATACTCCTCGTAGAGAAAATCCTTGCGCAGCGCCGGCAGGTCGACCGCCTCGCGGGCGGCGACCAGATACTCCGGCGAACCCTGGAAATAGGGCGTGTCGGTGAGGACGGAGAGGCAGGCGGCACCGCCGGCCTTGTAGGCGCGCGCCAGCGCCGGCGGGTCGAAATCCGGGCGGATCAGCCCCTTGGACGGGCTCGCCTTCTTGATCTCGGCGATCAGCGCGGGCTCGTCGGCGGCAAGCTTGCGCCGGATGGCGTCGACGAAGCCGCGCGCCGGCGGCTGGTCCTTGGCGCGGGCGATGATCTCGGCCATCGGCACGGCTGCCTTGGCGGCGGCGATCTCTTCGCGCTTGGTCGCTTCGATCTTCTTCAGGATATCGGTCATCGGCTCATCCATTGGTGATCGCGACCAAGCGATCGAGGCGTTCATGGGCGCGGCCCTCATCGATCGAGGCGGCGGCCTGCGCCACGCCTTCGGCAAGCGTCGCAGCGCGGCCCGCCACGATCAGCGCCGCGCCGGCGTTCATCAGCACGGTGTCGCGATAGGCGCCACGCTCGCCTTCCAGCAAAGCGCGCAGGGCCGCGGCATTATAGTCGGCATCGCCGCCGCGGATCGCCTCGACCGGCGACACGGCAAGGCCGACCGAGCCGGGATCGACGGTGAAAGTCTCGACCTTGCCGTCGCGCAGCGATGCGACCTTGGTGGGGCCTGCCGTCGTGATCTCGTCGACGCCGCCGGCGCCATGCACGATCCACGCGCTTTCCGATCCGAGCGCCGCCAGCACATGCGCGATCGGCTCGACCCATTCTTCCGCGAAGACGCCGACCAGCTGGCGCTTGACGCCGCCGGGATTGGAGAGCGGTCCGAGCAGGTTGAAGATCGTCCGGGTGCCGAGCTCGACGCGGGCCGGGCCGACATGCTTCATCGCCGAATGATGCATTGGCGCGAACATGAAGCCGATGCCGGCCTCGCGGATCGCCCGGCCGATGGCTTCCGGCGAAATGTCGACATTGACGCCGAGCGCCGTCAGCACATCGGCGGCGCCCGATTTCGACGAGACGGCGCGATTGCCGTGCTTGGCGACGGGCACGCCGGTTCCGGCGACGACGAAGGCCGAGGCGGTCGAGATGTTGTAGGTATGCGCGCCATCGCCGCCCGTGCCGACAATGTCGATCGCATCGGCGGGCGCCGCGACTGGCACCATCTTCGAGCGCATGGTCGAGACCGCACCGGCGATCTCGTCGACGGTTTCGCCGCGTACGCGCAGCGCCATCAGGAAGCCGCCGATCTGGGCCGGCGTGGCCGAACCCGACATGATCACGTCGAAGGCCGATTCGGCCTCGGCGCGATCCAGCGACTTGCCGGCGGCGACCTTGGCGATGTGGGTTTTCAGATCACTCATGCCCGCATCCGCCTCACGCGACCGACCGGGACGTGCGATTTCGCGCATTCCACTCGGCGGCCATGTCGAGAAAGTTCTTCAGCATCAGGTGCCCGTGTTCCGAAGCGATGCTCTCCGGGTGGAACTGCACGCCATGCATCGGCAGGGTCTTGTGCATGGCGCCCATGACGACGCCGTCCTCCGACTCCGCCGTGATCTCCAGCACCGCCGGCATGGTCTCGCGCTTCACCGTCAACGAGTGATAGCGCGTCGCCTTGAACGGGCCGTTGATGCCGCGGAACACGCTCCGGCCGGTATGGGTGATGGTCGAGATC
This sequence comes from Kaistia defluvii, assembly GCF_040548815.1. Lineage (NCBI taxonomy): Bacteria > Pseudomonadati > Pseudomonadota > Alphaproteobacteria > Hyphomicrobiales > Kaistiaceae > Kaistia > Kaistia defluvii. Next base: position 830,935 of record NZ_JBEPSM010000001.1, read on the forward strand.
TTGCCGTGCATCTGGCTCGGTGCGCGGATGACGTCGCCGCCCATCGCCTGGCCGATCGCCTGATGCCCAAGGCAGACGCCGAAGATCGGGATGGTGTCGCCGACGCGCTCGATCAGATCCAGGCAGATGCCGGCCTCGTTCGGCGTGCAGGGGCCGGGCGAGAGCACGATCCCCTCGGGGTCGAGCGCGATCACTTCCTCGACCGTGATCTTGTCGTTGCGCTTGATGATCAGCTTGGCGCCAAGCTCCCCCAGATAATGGACGAGGTTGTAGGTGAAGCTGTCGTAATTATCGATGACGAGAAAGGCCATGATGCTGTTTCCCTCCGCTTCGACTACTGCCCGCGTCCAGCCTGAGAAGCGAACTTTACCGCTTCCTCGGCTGCACGGAAGAGCGCGCTCGCCTTGGCGATGCACTCCTGATGTTCGCTCTCGGGAACCGAGTCGGCCACGATGCCGGCTCCGGCCTGCGCGTACATCTTGCCATCCTTGACGATCGACGTCCGCAACACGATGCAGGTATCCATCGCGCCATCGGCCGAGAAGTAGCCGACGCAGCCCGCATAGATGCCGCGCTTCTCGCCCTCGAGCTCATCGATGATCTGCATCGCCCGCACCTTGGGCGCGCCGGAAACGGTGCCGGCGGGAAAGCCCGCCGCGAGCGCGTCCAGCATGTCGTATTCCTGCGACAGCCGGCCAATCACATTCGAAACGATGTGCATCACCTGGCTGTAATATTCGAGGAAGAACTTGTCGGTGACCTTCACAGAGCCGATCTCGGCGACGCGGCCGACATCGTTGCGCCCGAGGTCGAGCAGCATCAGGTGCTCGGCCAGCTCCTTGGGGTCGGCGAGCAGTTCGGCCGCCAGGGCCTTGTCGGCTTCCGGCGTCGCGCCACGTCGGCGCGTGCCGGCGATCGGGCGGATGGTCACTTCGCCATCCCGGACGCGGACCAGGATTTCCGGGCTGGAGCCGGCGACCGCGAAGCCGCCGAAATCGAGGAAATACAGGAAGGGCGACGGGTTGGTCCGGCGCAGCGCGCGGTAGAGCGCGAAGGGCGGCAGGCTGAACGGCGCCTCAAAGCGCTGCGACAGCACGACCTGGAAGATGTCGCCGGCGGCAATGTATTCCTTCGCCTTGGCGACCATCTCGAGATAGCGCTCATGCGAGGTGTTGGACACGACCGGCACGTCGAGATCGATGTCGGTATAGGTGGCGCTGCGGTTCAGCGGACCTTCCAGCGTGTCGACGGCGGCGGTCAGCCGTTCGATGGCCCGCGCATGCGCTTGCGCCGCGGTGACACCGGCCTGGGGCCGGATCGGCGTGACCAAGGTGATCTCGTCCTTGATGGAATCGAAGATCACCATGACGGTCGGCCGCATCATGATGGCGTCGGGAACACCGAGCGCGTCCGGATTGGGCGCTCCCAGCTCTTCCATCTGGCGCACCATGTCGTAGCCGAGGTAGCCGAAGATACCGGCCGACATCGGCGGGAGCGTCTTGGGCAGGTCGATGTGCGACTGCGCGATCAGGTCGCGAAGCGCATCGAGCGAACGGCCCTCCAGCGGCGCATAGGCCTCCGGATCCGTGGCCGGCGTCGTGTTGATCTCGGCGCGGTCGCCGATGGCGCGGAAGAGCAGGTCGGGTTCGATGCCGATGATCGAATAGCGGCCGCGAACGGCGCCGCCTTCGACCGATTCGAGCAGGAAGGTGTTCGACTTGCCCGCCGAAAGCTTCAGCATGGCGGAGACGGGCGTCTCCAAATCGGCAACCATTCGGGTCCAGACGACCTGCGCGCGCCCTTGTTCATAGGCAGGCGAAATCGTCTCCAGCGACGGCTCGATCAACATGGTTTCAGTCCATCAGTTCGGGAAGGCTCCTGGAGCCTTGATTGGGTACGCGACGCGGTCGCGGCAATGGCATCATTCGTCCCGGCGCAAGCCGGTGGCGATCAACGCCATCGCCAGGTTTGCGTGCGCCGCCACCATGCCGCCGACGCCTCATTTCCCGTGGACGGCCAGACGCCGGCCCCGGACAGGGCCTGCGTTCCGTCGAAAGCGAAGCCGGCGGCGTGCGCGGGGCACGTCCGGCGGGCTCGCATATCGGGCAAATGGCGTGGCGACATGGTTTCCAACCAACCCTCAGATGGCGCTGATGATCTGCTGCAGGACGCTCTGGTTGACCGTCACGCCAAGCTGGCGCTGCAACTCGGCCACGTATTGCTGCAGGAGATCGTTCTGCATGGCATCAGCAAGCTGCTGCGTAACAGGCGCGTTGTCGTTTGCACCCGGAGTGTAGGGCGTCTGGATGACATCCGCTACCTGCAGCACGATCTGCTCGCTGTCCTCGGCGCCAGGAGCGACCTCGACGGAACCCTTGGGTCCGGCGAAGGCGGCCTTGAGCGCCTCGGTGGAGAAGGCGCCCGTCGGACGCGAGCTGCGGGTCAGCTTGTCCAGCGTCTGCACGGTGAGGCCGAGCGACGTAGCGACGGCGTCCAGCGTTTCGCCCTTGCCGAGCCGGTCCTTGGCGTCCTTTGCCTTGGCGACGAGCTTGTCGGTCGTGGCCTGCTTCTTCCAGGCCTCGATGACCTTGTCCTTGACCTCTTCCAGGGGCCGGTCATGCGCTTCATTGATGTCGGCAATGGTGAACCAGACATAGCCGCCGTCCTCGGTCGGGATCGCGGCATTGTCGATGCCGACGTCGCTCGCGAAGGCGTCCTTGAGCAACTGGGCCTGGGCGGGGATGTCGGCTACGGCATTGCCGTCGACGTCCTTGCCGGTCTGGTCGGTGACAACCTTCTTGACGGTGAGCTTGTTATTGGTGGCGATCTCGTCGAGCGAAGCGCCGCCGGCGCGGGCGTCTTCGATCGAGTCGCGCAGCACGTTGATGTCGGCCTTGGCCGAGGCGAGGGCGAGTTCCTTCTTGACCTCGGCCTTGACCTCGTCGAACGCCTTGACCGCCTCGGGAACGATGTCTGTGACGTGGACGACCACGGGGCCGAAACTTCCCTTGATCACGCCGCTGGAGCTGTTCGCGGGCAGGGAGAAGGCGGCCTCGGCGACCTTCGGGTCGATCAGCTTGTCCTTGGTGACGACGCCCAAATCGCTGTCGCTGAGCTTCTTGCCGATGCCTTCGAGCATGGAGTCGAACGATTCGCCGGCCTTCAGCTGGTCGGCCGCGGTCTGAGCGCTGCTCTCGTCGGTGAACACCGCCTGGAATACATGGCGCGTCTCCGGCGTCGTGTAGCGAGCCTTCTCGGCGTCATAGGCCTTCTGCGCGTCGGCGTCGCTGATATCGTCCGGACGGGCGACTTCATCGGGGCCGAGCTTGATGAAGGCGATCGTCCGGGTTTCCGGGGCGCGCCAGTCGGCCTTGTTGTCATTGTAGTAGGCGGTCAGTTCGTCGGCGTTGGGCGCCGCGATCTCGCCGACCGACGAGGTGGGCAGGGCGATGTAGCGGATGTCGCGCTGTTCGGTCTGGTACTCATGCAGCGCCTTGGCCAGGGCCTGCGGCGCCGTGGCGCCGCCCGAGATCGACTCGGCGATCTGCTGGCGCTTCTCCTGCGCGCGGCGCTCGAGGACGTAGGCGTCCTCAGTCATGCCGTTATTGCGCAGCAGCGAGACGAAATAGTTGCGGTCGAACGTGCCGCCGGCGCCCTTGAAGGCCGGATCTTCCGCGATCTCGCGGATCAGCATCTCACGAGAAACGCCGATGTTCAGGTTCTTGGCCTGGTCGTCGAGCGCGGCTTCGGTGACGAGGCGGCCGAGCACCTGGTTCGGGATGCCGAGCATCTTGGCCTGGTCCGGCGTGATCTGCTGGCCGACGCGCTGGCTCATCGCCTGCAACTCGCGGCGATACGCACGATCGTAATTGACCGAGGAGATGTCCGTGCCGCCAACCCGGGCGACGGAATGATTGCTGACGCCGGTGAAGACATCAGCGATGCCCCATACCGCAAAGCTCAGCACGAGCAGGCCGAGTAAGATCTGTGCCACCCAGCCGGCGGCGTATTTGCGCATCGTATTGAGCATAGACGTCCTCTAACGCGCGGGGGCTTTGCCGGCCCCGCTTCGGGCGCGCGATCATAGAAAGGAGCCCTCTCCGGGGCAAGGTGAAGCGCCATTCTATATGACATCCCGGCAAATCGTTGTCCCGGAAGCGTTTTTGGGCGCCTGGCAGCCGGGTCTTGACTTGTCGCGCCCAGCCCGGTGCATAGGATGCAACCAACCAATCAACATCGTATCTCAGGAAGCGCCATGCCAAGCCCGAAGCCGATGATCGCCGGCAATTGGAAGATGAACGGTCTCAGGGCCTCGGGCGTCGAGCTCGATCAGATCATGGCGGGCTATGATGCCGATCTGCAGGGCAGGGTCGACCTTGCCATCTGCCCGCCGGCGACGCTGCTGATCGCTTTCGCTTCCGCGACCGCCGCCAGTCCACTCGCCATCGGCGCGCAGGATTGCCACCCCAAGGCCAGCGGCGCGCATACCGGCGACATTTCGGCGGAGATGATCGCCGATACCGGTGCCACCCATGTCATAGTCGGCCATTCGGAGCGGCGCACCGATCACGCCGAGACCGATGCCACGGTCCGCGCCAAGGCCGAGGCGGCATGGCGGGCCGGCCTGGTCGCGATCCTGTGCATCGGCGAGACCGAGGCCGAGCGTCGCGGCGGAACGACCCTTTCCGTGGTCGACACGCAACTGGCCGGCTCGGTGCCGGAAGGGTCTACGGCGGCGAATCTGGTCATTGCCTACGAGCCCGTCTGGGCGATCGGCACGGGGCTCACGCCTTCCAATGCCGATATCGCCGAGGTGCACGCCCATATCCGCCAGCGGCTGGTGGCGCGCTTCGGCGCGGAAGGGGCGGGGATGCGGATTCTCTATGGCGGCTCGGTAAAGCCTTCCAACGCCGGCGAAATACTTGCGATCGCCGATGTCGACGGCGCGCTTGTCGGCGGCGCCAGCCTGAAGGCCGTGGACTTCCTCGGCATCGCCGCTGCCTATGCCTGACCGAGGGTTTGGCTTGTCTCCGGCTTTCCGCTCTCCATATGAGGGGCGCGGCACTGGAAACCGCCAAACCGATCGTGTACAAGGCGCCAGCTTTTTTTGAATTCTGATCAGAGACATCGATGCAGACAGTTATCATCGTGATCCACCTTATGGTGGTCGTCGCGCTCGTCGCCGTTGTTTTGCTGCAGCGGTCCGAAGGCGGCGCGCTTGGTATCGGCGGTGGCGGCGGCTTCATGACCGCGCGCGGTTCGGCCAACGTGCTGACCCGCACGACAGCGATTCTTGCGGCGATTTTCTTCGTCACGTCGATGGGTCTTGCCCTGCTCAGCCGCTATGGCGAGCGGCCCGCCTCGATCCTGGACCAGATCCAGAGCCAGTCGGCGCCGTCCGCCCCGACCGGCACCGGTACCGGCATCCTGGATCAGCTGCCCGGCCAGAAGCCGGCAGCGGCTCCGGCCAGCGCTCCCGCGACGGCTCCGGCTGGCGAGGCCGCTCCGGCCACCGGCACGACGGCTCCCGCTTCCGGCACGACCGCTCCCGCGACGGGTACGACGGCTCCGGCCGCTGGCACGACCACGCCGGCACCCGCGGCTCTGGCGGCGCCTGCTCCGGCAGCGGAACCGGCAACGCCTGCCGCTCCGGCGGTCCCGAGCTCGCAGTAACGCGCGTTCAAGCCTTTCTCCCTTTCGCGTCGCCGCGCGGTTCCGTGCGGCGACGTTTTATTTGGGAACAGGCAATTTGGTGAATGAAGGCACCGTCGTCATTCTGTTGCGACGGCTTGCCTTTGACGTATGAAGCGATCGATCGGAAACTGAGGTAGAGACCCATGGCGCGGTACGTATTCATAACCGGCGGTGTGGTTTCCTCGCTTGGCAAGGGCATCGCGTCGGCGGCGCTCGGAGCGATGCTCCAGTCGCGCGGCTACAAGGTCCGCCTGAGGAAACTCGATCCCTACCTGAACGTCGATCCGGGCACGATGAGCCCGTATCAGCACGGCGAAGTCTTCGTCACCGACGACGGCGCCGAAACCGACCTCGACCTCGGCCATTATGAGCGCTTCACCGGGCGCCCGGCCTCGAAGGCCGATTCGGTCACGACCGGCAAGATCTACCAGGAGATCATCGCCAAGGAGCGTCGCGGCGACTATCTCGGCGGCACGGTGCAGGTCATTCCGCACGTCACCGACGCGATCAAGGCCTTCGTGCTTTCCGGCAATGACGACGTCGATTTCGTGCTCTGCGAGATCGGCGGCACGGTCGGCGACATCGAGGCGATGCCGTTCCTGGAAGCGATTCGCCAGCTGGGCAACGACCTGCCGCGCGGCAATGTCGTCTACATCCACCTGACGCTGATGCCCTACATCCCGAGCGCGGGCGAGCTGAAGACCAAGCCGACGCAGCATTCGGTCAAGGAACTGCGCTCGATCGGCATCCAGCCCGACATCCTGCTCTGCCGCAGCGACCGCCCGATCCCCAAGGAAGAGCGCCGCAAGCTGTCGCTGTTCTGCAATGTGCGCGAATCGGCCGTGATTCAGGCGCTCGACGTGGCGCATATCTACGATGTGCCGACGAGCTATCACGCCGAAGGTCTCGACAACGAAGTGCTGGCCGCCTTCGGCATCACCGATGCGCAGCCGCCGCAGCTCGACAAGTGGAAGGCGCTGACCAACAAGCTCCGTCATCCGGAGGGCGAGGTCACGATCGCCGTCGTCGGGAAGTATACCGGCCTGAAGGACGCCTATAAGTCGCTGATCGAGGCGCTGCAGCACGGCGGCATCGCCAATACGGTCAAGGTCAACATCGACTGGATCGAAAGCGAGATCTTCGAGAAGGAAGATCCGTCGCCCTATCTTGAGCGCGTCAACGGCATCCTGGTTCCGGGTGGCTTCGGCGAACGCGGCTCGGAAGGCAAGATCAAGGCCGCCGGCTTCGCGCGCCGCCGCAACGTGCCGTATTTCGGCATCTGCTTCGGCATGCAGATGGCCGTCATCGAAGCGGCGCGTAGCCTGGCCGGCGTCACCAAGGCGAGCTCGACCGAGTTCGGCCCGACGGACGAGCCGGTCGTGGGCCTCATGACCGAATGGCTGAAGGGCAACATGCTCGAGAGGCGCCATTCGACGGGCGATCTCGGCGGCACGATGCGCCTCGGCGCCTATGAAGGCCATCTTGAGCCCGGCTCGAAGATCGCCGGCATCTATGGCGAGACCACCGTCTTCGAGCGGCATCGCCACCGCTACGAGGTCAACATCGACTACAAGGACCGGCTCGAAGCCTGCGGGATGCACTTCGCAGGCATGTCGCCGGACGGCGTCCTGCCGGAAACGGTCGAGCTTCGCGATCACCCGTGGTTCATCGGCGTGCAGTATCATCCCGAGCTGAAGTCGCGGCCGCTCGATCCGCATCCGCTGTTCGCCTCGTTCATCGCGGCGGCCATCGAACAGTCGCGCCTCGTCTGAGGCCGCTCCCGGGTCGCCCGCGTCGGCGACCCGTTTTCTCCCTCCGCAAGATCGACGCCCGGCGCGCCTGCGACGGCCATGGATCCGCCGCGATCTCGGCGTGTCTTCTCGCAACGCAGGTCGCGAACGTCCTTGTCGGGCCCCACGTGGTACGGGACGTTCCCTGCAGGCGGATCAAGGGTCGCGTCGCCGACGCTTACGTTGTAAGGGTCTGGCCGTGCACGCAAGACCTCTAGGCATGGTGAAGAATGACGACTGAGCCCAATTCGCATGTCTCCGCCGGCAAGGCGACCTTCGGCAACGATCTGCCGCTGACGCTGATTGCCGGTCCCTGCCAGCTTGAGAGCCGGCAGCATGCTTTCGACATGGCCGGACGTCTCAAGGAGATGACCGCCAAGCTCGGTATGGGCTTCGTCTACAAATCCTCCTTCGACAAGGCGAATCGCACCAGCATTTCGGGCAAGCGCGGCGCCGGTCTCGACGCGGCGCTGCCGATCTTCGCGGACATCAAGAAAGAGTTCGGCGTTCCGGTGCTGACCGATATCCATGAGCGCGAGCAATGCGCGATCGTGGCCGAGGTGGTCGACATCCTGCAGATCCCCGCCTTCCTGTCGCGCCAGACCGACCTGCTGGTGGCCGCGGCCGAGACGGGCCGGGTGATCAACGTCAAGAAGGGCCAGTTCCTCGCTCCCTGGGACATGAAGAACGTCCTGGCCAAGCTCGTCGACAGCGGAAATCCGAACATCCTGCTGACCGAGCGCGGCGCCAGCTTCGGCTACAACACGCTGGTTACCGACATGCGCGCGCTTCCGATCATGGCGGCGATGGGCGCACCGGTGATTTTCGACGCCACCCATTCGGTGCAGCAGCCGGGCGGGCAGGGCACCTCCTCCGGCGGGCAGCGCGAGTTCGTTTCGGTCCTGGCGCGTGCCGCCGTGGCGGTCGGTGTCGCCGGCGTCTTCATCGAGACGCACCAGGATCCGGACAATGCGCCCTCCGACGGGCCGAACATGATCCAGATCGACGAATTGCCGGCGCTGCTGGAGCGGTTGCTGGCCTTTGACCGTCTTGCGAAGGGATAGGGTTCGGCCTGTCGTTTCGAAGCGGCTTGCGGGATGATGTGAAACGATCGCAGGATATGTGCCTGCGCCACGCTGGAAGAAGCCCCGTCCGATGGACCCGAACGAACTTGTAGTCATTCTCGATCGGGCGATTGCCAACCTTCCGGACCCGTCCGCCGATGGGCGCCGACGCGTCTATGAAAGGGTGGAACGCACGATCCGCGCCACTTGCACGCCGGAAGGCGGCGAGATGGACATGGAGCGCTATCAGGCGTTGCGCCGGGATCTCGGCGCCGCGATCGCCATCATCGAGCAGCAGCGACGGAGCCCCGCGCCAAAACGGGCGGCGGCAGCCGCCGCGCCGACGCCCTCGGCCAGCGTGCCCGTCACGCCGACGCCTGTGGCGCCCGCGCCTCCGCCGACAGGTCCGAGCCATGTCGCCGCCGCCCGGCCCGTGGCAGCCTCGCGGCCGGTTTCCAGCCCTGCGGCTGCGGCGAGCCCCGCGGCCGGCGTCTCCGTCACGGTGGCGCCCGCGCCGCCGCCCGAACTGACCGAGCCGGATGACGAAGACGCCTCGCCGCAATGGTTGAAGCGAATCGGCATCGGTGCGGCGGCGATCGCGGTCGCGTTGGGCGTCGTGATCGCCGTGCTGCCGGGAGGTCCGATACGGGGGCTTCTGGCGGGTGGTGAATCCAGTTCGCCGTCGAGCAGCGAACCGGCGCCTGCCCCAGCAGCGAGCGAACCTGCCACCGATCCCTTCGCCGGCGCCCAGACGCCGCCGCCGGTTGTCGCCGCCCAGCCGCCCCCTGCCGTCGAGCCCACTGCCGACCCCGACAACACGACCGCCTTCGCGCCGGTTGCGCCGCAGCCTGGCGTGCCGCGCGTCACCGACGTAAAAGTCTCGATCCTGAATGGCGCCTCGGAATGGCGCACCGAGCGCCTGAGCGGCTATGAGGACAAGCCCACGGGACAGCCGGTTATGGCCCTCGCACAGGATCGTGAAACGCCGCTGCTGGTGTCCGTCTATTGCGACACGCCCGACCTGACGGTTTTCCGTGTCGCCTATGGCACGGATACCGACACGCTCCGGCAGGAGATCGCCGAACGCGGCAGCATGGACGGCATCCAGCGCCAGCGGATCCAGGTGAAGACGGATCGCAATGAAGGCTTTGCGGGCGACTTCCTGGCCCTGACGGCGCACACCTGGGGCATCCGCCTGGCGCCGGAGAACATCGAGACCCTGCGTACCGGCAAGCAGATCGAAATATCGATCGGCGACTCGGTTGCCGGGACGGTGTCGCTGAGCGGCGCCACCCCGGCCATCGATGAAGCGCTGACCGGCGGCTCCTGCACCTGATCCGGTAGGTTGACATTGGCCTCGCGTGAGGCGGGGTTTGGGTCAGCCGCGTCCGCGATAGGTCGCGACGCCCTGGTCCGGCAGCCAGAGATTGGCCGGCACGGGGCCGCTCTGCCAGAAGACATCGATCGGAATGCCGCCGCGCGGATACCAGTAGCCACCGATGCGCAGCCAGTGCGGATCGAGCAGGTCGATCAGGCGCTTGGCAATGTCGATCGTGCAGCCTTCGTGGAAGGCGCCATGGTTGCGGAACGAGTGCAGATAGAGCTTCAGCGATTTCGACTCGACCAGCCAGTCCCTGGGCACGTAGTCGATCACCAGATGCGCGAAATCCGGCTGGCCGGTCTCGGGGCAAAGCGACGTGAATTCCGGCACGGTGAAGCGGGCGACATAGAGCGTGTCCGGATGCGGATTGGGGACGCGATCGAGGATCGCCTTCTCGGGGCTCTCTGCGATGCCGACAGTCCGCCCGAGTTGCAGTTCGTGTTCCGTCATCATGGGAATGCCTTCCGATCGGGTTCGGCCCTAGCAGGGCGTCAGGAGTTCGCGCGTGTCGCGGTTGAAACGCCAGGCGGAGAAGCCGCTCATCTGGGTGCCGCCCCACCAGCGCTTGATGCCATTGGTCGAGACATGATCCTGATCGCCGGCAAGGATGTCCTCGCCGACCATGGTCAGTCGCAAGGGCGCAGTGACGTATTCCGCATGCACCTCTGAATCAGCGTGCGAGTAGGGCGTATGCAGTCCCTCGATCAGGGGGAAGTCGCAGAAGGCGAGCGAATCGAGCACCGCGTAGAAGGGCCAGGTGCCCATAAAGGCGGCCTCCTCGGCCTGGCGCGCCTGATGGAACAGGGCAGCGGCCGACATGTCCTCGAGTCCGAGCGAATCGAGCAGGCGCATCTCCGTGCGGTTCAGCCCCGTCTTCGGCTGCGGTAACTCCTCGAGGAAACGGGCCAGCGCTTGCTGCAGGAACGGGAAGCCCTTGATCGGCCGTGCCGCCCGCTTGGCGATCCGTTCCGGCGTCGGCGACGTCAGTTCGCCCCATACCGTGGCCGCCATCTCCAGCAGGGCTGGGCTAACTCGCACGCCATCGATCGCAAAGCGCATTACCGTATCCGGGCGCTCCATGGCGAAGAAGCTGTCCGCCTGCACGATCACGATCCCCTCCGAGCGGCCTTCTTTGGCGAAGAAGTCGAGGATCTGCAGCAATTGCAGCTGGTCATAGAGATCGTGCTCGAACCAGAGCTCGACCCGGTCGAACTCCGCATGGCGTCGCATGACCGCGTCGCGTTCGGCGAAGGTCGCCGCCACCGTTTCGGGATCGAACTTGAACACCTCGGCCAGGTGCTCTGCCCGCACGGCCGAGACCGCTTCGAGCGTATCGAGCGGCGGGATCGGTCCGTCATGCAGCGCATCGCGCCATGGCATGATGATGGCGCGGCTGCCGGCGGCGGTGAGGAGATCGACGGTCTGGTCGCCGTCGGTGATGAGGAGCGTCGTCATGACGTCTTCATCATCCGATGCGAGACGGAAGGCAACAGACATGCGCGCTGTCGGAGCTTTTCCGGCCATTCCCGCGCATGGATCGGGCGCGCCGTGGCCATCCGGCAACGACAGTTTCTCGCCCATCCTCTTCCGCCTTCATTCGCGGCAGGCTAGAAGCTGCGATATCTGAGCCGAACCGTCCGAGAACAAGGATTTCCGCATGACCGCCATCATCGATATCACTGCCCGCCAGATCCTCGACAGCCGTGGTAACCCGACGGTCGAAGTCGACGTCCTGCTGGAGGATGGCTCGCTCGGCCGCGCCGCCGTTCCCTCGGGCGCTTCGACCGGCGCGCATGAGGCCGTCGAGCTTCGCGATGGCGACAAGTCGAAGTACCAGGGCAAGGGCGTGCTGAAGGCGGTCGAGGCCGTCAATGGCGAGATCTTCGACGCGATCGGCGGCATGGAAGCCGAAGATCAGGCGATGATCGACGGCACGATGATCGATCTCGACGGCACGCCGAACAAGGCGCGCCTCGGCGCCAATGCGATCCTCGGTGTGTCCCTGGCGCTTGCCAAGGCCGCCGCCGAGTCCTCCGGCCAGCCGCTCTACCGCTATGTCGGCGGCGTCAACGCCAAGATCCTTCCGGTGCCGATGATGAACATCATCAATGGCGGCGCCCATGCCGACAATCCGATCGATTTCCAGGAATTCATGATCCTGCCGGTCGGCGCGCCGACGCTGGCCGAGGCCGTTCGCTGGGGCTCGGAAGTGTTCCACACGCTGAAGAAGGCGCTGAAGGACGCGGGCCACAACACCAATGTCGGCGACGAGGGCGGCTTCGCCCCGAACCTGCCTTCGGCGACCGCGGCGCTGGATTTCGTCGCGAAGTCGATCGAGAAGGCCGGCTTCCGTCTTGGCGAGGACATCTATCTCGGCCTCGATTGCGCCGCGACCGAGTTCTTCAAGGACGGCAAGTACAATTACGAGGGTGAGGGCGTCGTCCGCACCATCGAGCAGCAGGTCGATTATCTGGCCGATCTCGCCTCGAAGTTCCCGATCATCTCGATCGAGGACGGCATGAGCGAGGACGACTGGGCCGGCTGGAAGGGCCTGACCGACAAGATCGGCAACAAGGTGCAGCTCGTCGGCGACGATCTCTTCGTCACCAACACGACGCGTCTGTCGCGCGGCATCAAGGAAGCGACCGCCAACTCGATCCTGGTCAAGGTCAACCAGATCGGCTCGCTCACCGAGACGCTCGACGCCGTTTCGATGGCGCATCGCGCCGGCTACACCGCAGTCATGTCGCATCGTTCGGGCGAGACCGAGGATTCGACCATTTCGGACCTGGCGGTTGCCACCAACTGCGGTCAGATCAAGACCGGCTCGCTCGCCCGTTCGGACCGGACCGCCAAGTACAACCAGCTGATCCGCATCGAGGAACAGCTCGGCACGCAGGCCGAATATGCCGGCCGCAGCATCCTGAAGGGCTGATCTTGCAATCCCTCTGCGGCTCGTCCGCAGGGGTATTCTTCTGGCTCCCGTGCGCGATGATCGCGCCGGGAGCCTTTTTTATGCGCCCACGGGCTAGCCGGGCGTTCCCGCTGGTTGCTGCTGCGTGATGCAGTGGATGTTGCCGCCGCCGAGCAGGATTTCGCGCGCTTCGATGCCGACGATACGGCGGTCGGGATGCAGCGCGGCGATGATCTCCATCGCCGCCGGGTCCGTGGCCGGGTCGAGCAACGGCATCACCACCAGGCCATTGGCGATATAGTAGTTGGCATAGGACGCGGCGAGGCGCGCGCCGCCCTGCCGGGCGGCGCTGCCTTCGGCGACGTCGATGCCTGCGGCTTCGGAATCGGTCATGAACAGCGGGCCGGGCATCGGCAGCTTGACGACCTCCAGCTTTCTCCCGCGGGCATCGGTGGCGCTGGAGAGCCGCTCATAGGCATCGTGCGAGATTGCATATTGCGGGTCGTCGGGATCCTCGCACCAGGTCAGCGCCACGACGCCGGGCCGCACGAAGCAGGCGAGATTGTCGATATGGCCGTCCGTCTCGTCATGGAACAGGCCGGGTCCGAGCCAGATCGTCTTCGTGACGCCGAGCCGGGCGGACAATTGCTCCTCGATCTCCTCGCGGTCGAGATAGGGATTGCGGTTGCGGTTGAGCAGGCATTCCTGCGTCGTCAGCAGCGTGCCTTCACCATCGACATGGATGGCGCCGCCTTCGAGGATGAAATGGGCGCGGTAGCGCGGCGCGCCCTCGATCTCCAGGATCTTCGCGGCGACGCGGTCATCCTGGTCCCAGGGCGAATAGAGCCCGCCATTGAAGCCGCCCCAGGCGTTGAAGCGCCAGTCATTGCCGCGCAGGCGTCCGTCGTCGCTGACGAGGAAGCTCGGCCCCGTGTCGCGGCACCAGGCATCGTTGGTCGTCGCCTCGACGAGACGGATATGCGAGGGCAGGCGCTGGCGAGCATTCTCCCATTGAGCGGCCGAAACCAGCATCGTCACCGGCTCGGCTTCCGCGATGGCGGATGCGACCGCGACAAAGGCCTGCTGCGCCGGCTTGCCGCCAAGCCGCCAATTGTCCGGCCGCTCCGGCCAGATCATCCAGGTGCCGGCATGCGGCTCCCATTCGGCCGGCATGCGGAAGCCGTCGTCGCGGGGGAGGCTTGGGAGCGTTGCGGACATGGTGCTCATTCGATCGGGTTCAGCTTCGGTGATCGAAGCGGGAATGCCAGGGGAACGCAAGCGTGCTAGAGCAGGCTACCGAAGACTTCCAACGGATTACGCCATGCAGCTCCGCGCGCTCCTGTTCGACAAGGACGGGACCTTCCTCGACTTCGCCAAGACCTGGGACGCCGCCACCGGCTCGGTCATCGCCACGCTGGCGGAGGGCAACGACGCCGTCGCCGCGCGTCTGGCCGCGATCGTCCACTATGATCTCGAAGCGCGGGTCCTGCTGCCGACCTCGCCGTTCATCGCCAGCTCGGTCGGAGAACTGATCCCGCTCTGGGCCGAAGCGCTCGGCCGACCGGGCGATGCCGCTTTCGATCAGCTTCTGCGCGATCTGTTCCATGACGCGACGCTTCATGCCGCGACGCCGATCGGCGAGCCCTCGGCCGTTTTCGAAACGTTGCAGCAGGCAGGCTATCGCCTTGGCGTCGTCACCAATGATTCCGAGCGCGGGGCGCGGTCGCAATGCGAGCGGCTCGGGCTCGTCTCGTGGTTCGATGCGATCTTCGGCTATGACTCCGGCCATGGCCGCAAGCCGGAGGCCGGCCAGATCATGGCCTTCCTCGACCGCTTCGGCTTCCAGCCGGGCGAGACGGCGATGATCGGCGACACGCTGCACGACCTGCACGCTGCGCGCGCCGCCGGGGTGATCGCCATCGGTGTCGAGAGCGGCTTCATGTCGGCCGAGCAGCTGGCGCCGGAGGCCGACTATATCATTAGCGATATCAGCAAACTGTCGGAACTTCTTCAGACGATGAACTAGCCCAACTGGGCGTCCATGCCCGCCCATGCCGCCTCTACAAATCACCTTGCGTCCGGTTCAGCGGCCGGCAGCGGTGGGATGGCGTCCGTCCAGCGTCGTCAGGGCGCCATAGAGGTCCGGGCGGCGATCGCGAAAAACGCCCCAGGAGCGGCGCTGATGCGAGATGGCGTCAAGATCGAAGGTCGCCAGCAGCACGCTCTCGCTGCTGCGGTCCGCCTCCACCAGCTTGGCGCCGGTTGGGTCGGCAATGAAGGAGGAGCCGTAAAAGGTGATCTCGGTGCCGTTCAGGCCGCGCTCGGTGCCGATCCGGTTTGACGCGACGAGCGGCATCAGGTTCGCGCCGGCATGGCCCTGCATGACGCGCTGCCAGTGCGCGGCGGAATCGAGCGAGGAATCCTGCGGCTCCGAGCCGATCGCGGTCGGATAGAACAGGATCTCTGCGCCGCCGAGCGCCATGGCGCGGGCAGATTCCGGGAACCACTGGTCCCAGCAGATGCCGACGCCGATCTTGCCGAAGCGGGTCGGCCAGACGCGGAAGCCGGTATCACCGGGCGAGAAATAGAACTTCTCGGTGTAGCCGGGCCCGTCGGGAATATGGCTCTTGCGATAGTTGCCGAGCACGCTGCCGTCGGCGTCGACGATGGCGATGCTGTTATAGGCCGTCTGGCCGGCCCGCTCGAAATAACTGACCGGCAGCACAACGGAGAGTTCCGCCGCCAGCGCCGCGAAATGCGCGATCAGCGGGTTGCCGTCAAAGGGATGGGCCAGGTTGAAATGGTCGTGAAACTGGTCCTGGCAGAAATAGGGCGTCTCGAACAGTTCCTGGATCAGCACGATGTTGGCGCCCTCGGCTGCCGCCTGCCGCACCAGGCGTTCCGCCCGCGCGATATTGCCGGGGCGATCCCAGTCGCACTCCATCTGCGTGGCGGCGACGGTTATCTGGCGCATGGTCTACTCCCGCTCGGCAAGGCGATTGAGGATGCCCCGATAGGGCGCGAACAGCCTCTCATCGTCAAGCGCGGCATCATCGTTCCAGCTTGCGACGACGCAATGAACACCGCCATCCCTTCCGACGACGCGTGTCGAGAGGTTGAGCACGCCGATCTCCGAGCCGCCCTTATAGGCGAAGGACTTCCACGCCTTGGCGTCAGCGAGGCCTGGATTGATGGCGACGCTGGGAAGTGCGGCCGTCTGGTCGAGCAGTCGGCAGAGCTCGCGCGCCGTGAAGAACCATTCGACTTCATGGGTGACGTCGGAACGGATCGCCGCCGCCGGGGGCAGGGGCTCGTTCGCCATCTGCTCCAGAAGGGCGCGCCGCGTTCCGGTGTCGCCTGCCGCCCATTCAGCGCGCATCGGCGCGTTCGCGGTGGTCTTCAGCGTGAAAAGCTCGCGCGTCGTCAGGAAGGGCGCGTTGGCGGGCGAAATGGCGTCGACTGCTTCACGGCCGGCGATGCGGATCAGC
Organism: Kaistia defluvii; assembly: GCF_040548815.1. Lineage (NCBI taxonomy): Bacteria > Pseudomonadati > Pseudomonadota > Alphaproteobacteria > Hyphomicrobiales > Kaistiaceae > Kaistia > Kaistia defluvii. The sequence goes on from NZ_JBEPSM010000001.1 coordinate 847,266, forward strand.
GCGTCAGTCGCCGTGTTGTCGCTGATCGAGATCATCAGATTGGCGAGGGTTGCGAGCGTCAGCGGGGTTCCGTCCGGCCAATCCTGCAACTGGCCGGAGGGCAGCGACTTCCAGGCGGGATCGAGCGGTACGACCTGATCCCAGCGCAGCTTGCCCTGCTTTACGGCATCCTGGATCGCGACCAGGACCGCGAGCTTGGCGGCCGAGCCGACCGCGAGCGGTTGATCCGCCGCATCGGCAACAATGTCCTTTCCGTCGCTGACGACGAGCAGCGCCGTCCTGCCGGGGAGCGCCTGGATTTCTCCCGCGAGATCCGCGATCGAGCCTAGCGTTTCCGCCGCGCCGAACCAGAGGCCGATGATGCGGCCATCCCTGTCCAGCGTGATCGAGGCCGGCACATTGGCCCTGGCGAAGCGGAGCGTGAAGCTGTCGCCGGTTGGGTCGAAACGTTGCAACGGGCCATGCTTCGCAACCAGCCCCGCGACCACGCCCTGGACCTGCGTGACGGGCAATTGCGCGAGGAAAGATGGGCTGAAGCGATCGGCGGGCAGGCCCTTCGGCGTCATCAGCAATTCAAGCGTGGCTTGCGGGGTCATGGTCTGGGCCTGGGCGGGGGCTAGGGTGAGCAGGGCGGCGGTGAGGGCGATGACTGTCGTGAGGCCGTGCAACGGTCGCATGCTCGCTTCCACTTTGCTGCCCTCTTCCCACGAGGGCGATACGCTGGATGGCGGACCCGCCGCCGCCGCGCTATCGTCGGAGCGCGAATGGAACGGTTCCAGGCCGCGGCCATTGGCCATTCGAAGTAACGGAGTAGCACTATGGACAAGTCGACCGTCAAGACCTTGAAGCTGATCGATCCGACGCTCGTCAAGGACCAGTGCTATGTCGATGGCGCCTGGATCGGCGAGCCCTCGATCGAGGTCACGAACCCGGCGACCGGCGCCGTCATCGGCCGCGTGCCCCGCTTCGGCGCGGATGAGACGACGCAGGCTGTCGATGCCGCCGCCGCCGCTTTCAAGCTCTGGGCGGCCAAGACCGCCAAGGAACGCTCGAAGCTGATCCGCCAGTGGTTTGAGCGCATCCGCGCGCATCAGGATGATCTGGCGCTGATCCTGACCTCCGAGCAGGGCAAGCCGCTGGCCGAGGCCAAGGGCGAGATCGAATATGCCAATTCCTACATCGAGTTCTACGCCGAGGAAGCGAAGCGGATTGCCGGTGAGACGCTGCCGAGCCATCGCGCCGATGCGCGCATCCTGGTGCTGCGTCAGCCGACCGGCGTGGTCGCCGCCATTACGCCGTGGAATTTCCCGGCGGCCATGATCACGCGCAAGGTTGCCCCGGCGCTGGCCGCCGGCTGCACGGTGGTGCTGAAGCCCGCCGGCGAGACGCCGCTGACGGCGCTGGCGCTGGCCGAGTTGGCCGACCGCGCCGGCATCCCGAAGGGCGTATTCAACGTCGTGACGGGCAGTTCGTCCGAGATCGGCGGCGTGCTGACCTCGCACCCGGCGATTCGGCTGGTGAATTTCACCGGCTCGACCGAAATCGGCAAGCTGCTGATGCGCCAGGCTTCGACAACCGTGAAGAAGATGGCGTTGGAGCTGGGTGGCAACGCGCCCTTCATCGTCTTCGACGACGCCGATCTCGACGCGGCGGTCGAAGGCGCGATGGTGTCGAAGTTCCGCAACATGGGACAGACCTGCGTCTGCGCCAACCGAATCTATGCGCAGGCCGGCATCCACGACGCCTTCGTCGAAAAGCTGACGGCGGCAGTCGAGAAGCTTCGGGTTGGCAATGGCGCGGAAGACGGCGTCACGCAGGGCCCGCTGATCAACGACAAGGCGATCGACAAGGTCGAAGAACATTTGAAGGACGCCACGGCCAAGGGCGCCAAAGTGGTGCTGGGCGGCCATCGCCATTCGCTCGGCGGTTCGTTCTTCGAGCCGACCGTGTTGACCGGTGCGACGCGCGACATGCAGCTCGCCCGCGAAGAGACGTTCGGCCCCATCGCGGCCGTGTTCAAGTTCGGGACCGAGGAAGAGGTGATCCAGGCCGCGAACGATACCGAGTTCGGCCTGGCGGCCTATTTCTATTCGCGCGATATCGGCCGCATCTTCCGGGTCGGCGAGGGGCTGGAATATGGCATGGTCGGAATTAACTCCGGCCTGATCTCGACCGAATTGGCGCCGTTTGGCGGCGTCAAGGAGAGTGGCAATGGCCGCGAGGGCTCGCATCACGGCATCGATGAGTTCGTCGAGAAGAAGTACCTTCTCGTCGCTGGCCTCGACCGTTAGTCGGATCATACTGGGCAGAACAACGCGATAGGGGCCAATATGTCGAAGGCGGTGCGCTGGCAGAGCTGGGACGGCGAGGGGCTGGAGCATATGGTCTTCAGCGATCGGCCGAAGGGGGCGGTGGCCGAGGGCGCCCTGCTTTCCGGAGGCGAAGCGCGCTTCGCCGCCCGCTATGAGCTGACCTGCCATCCCGACGGCCGAGTCGCCGAGGCGCGCGTTGCCGTGGTCGGCGGCCCCCAGATCTCCCTGCAGTCGGATGGTGATGGCCTCTGGCGCAACAGCGACGGCAAGCGCGTTCCGGCCCTGGTTGGCGCCAGCGATGTCGATCTCTCGGCAAGCCCGGTCACCAACATGCTGACGATCCGCCGGCTCGGTCTCGCCGAAGGAGAGTCGCAGGAGATCACGGCGGTCTATGTCCGCTTGCCCGATCTCGAGATCACGCTCGACCGCCAGCGCTACACCTGTCTCGAGGCAGGCCGCCGCTACCTGTACGAGGCCGTCGATGGCACGTTCAAGGCCGAGATCGAGACCGAGGACAACGGCCTGATCACGCTCTATCCCGGCCTGTTCCGCCGGGTATCCTAGCCCAGACCGGTTCTGTTTCCGCTGCCTCCCTATTCGGACTCGGTCTTGCGCAGCGCGGGGTTGCGCGAGTAGAGCCCCACGGCTTGCCCCCTGGCCAGCACGTGCCCTTCCATCGCCTGTACGAGCTGGGCCCCAGTCATGAGCGGCTTGGCCGGAAGATGCTCGACGTCTAGCGCATAGACGGTGATCGTGTAGCTGTGCGGCTTCAGGTCGTTGACCGCCGGGCAGGGGCCGTCATAGCCGGCATAGGTGCCCCGCAAGCCGGGATTGCCGGCCAGCATCCAGGTATTGGCGTTGACCCCGCGCTGGCCCCGCTCCGTCCTGATTGGCGGCTTGCCATGCGGCACGAAGCCGTCGCCGTCCGCGCCCACCGGCAGGGCCTTGAGCGTCGCCGGCATGTCGTAGAGCACCCAGTGGTAGCGCGTCACCCGCGGCGCCTCGATGGGGATCAGTCGCGGGCTCAGCAGCACCGAGGGATCAAAGGGTACATCCGGATCCGTCATGAGCAGCGCGAAGGATTTGGTCCCGGCCGGCGCGTTCGACCATGCGACAGCGGGGCTCCTGTTACGGCCGCGCAGAAGGGGGCCGCCGCCCGCAGGCCCGCAGAGCGCCGCCTCATCGGGCAGTGCCCCCTGCGGGTCGAGATCGGGGATGATCACGTCCAGCGGTGCCGGACTGGCAGCCAGCGCCACGGGCAGGCCGGCAACTTGCAGGAGGGCCGCCACGAGGGCCGGGGGGAGTATCCTGCTCGAAGTCATGCTGATCTCCTTTCGCCACATGGGCCGGAGCGCACGAAAGTCCCTGCTTCGAAATAGGAGCCGACAGGCGGATCGGCCAGTCCTGTCGCTGCGATCAGAGGATGAATTGCCCTCGGCGGTTACGCGTCCCCGACCTTTCCGTCCTCGCCCAGGGGATCATAGGTGCCGAACGACCATTCGTAACCTTCGATGTCGCGGCAGGAATATTCCCGCGATCCGTATTCCATGTCTTCGGGCGGGCGCGTGATCTTGGCGCCGGCGGCGACGGCCTTGTCGTAATGGCCATCGACGAAGCGCACCGAAACATAGACGCCGCCGGTCCCGCCGCTTGCCGTCCGGCCGCTGGCGACCAGTTCGGTGCTGAAGCCGCCCAGCATGATCATGTTCTGGCCGAGCCGCAGTTCGGCATGCACGACTTCGCCGTCCGACCCCTCATGAAGGGCGTGGACCTCGAAGCCAAAACCCGTGACCAGGAATTCGATCGCCGCTCGTGGATTTCGATACCGCAGCACGGGAAAGATGTGAGACGTGCGAACCATGCAGGTGCCTCCTTGCTGGCAGACAGGGGTCTCAGGCGCCGGCCTCGACAGTCGTGGAAGCGGCCTGCGCCAGCGCCTGGTGGAAGACATCTTCGGGCTGGCAACCGGACAGGGCAAGCCGGCGGTTGAAGACGAAGAAGGGCACGCCGCTGATGCCGCCCTGGGCTGCGGCCGCTGCCTCCTGGTGGGTGATCTCCAGTTCCGCCGCGTCGCTGGCCAATCGGCGCGCCTCATCGGCCGCGAAGCCGTACCGCGCTGCAATGCCGGTCAGCACGTCAGGGTCGGCGATGTTGAGCGCCTGGAGGAAGTGGGCTTCGAACAGCGCGGTCGCCAGGGCGTCCTGCGTGCCCTTGGCCAGCGCGTGGCGGATCAGCGTGTGGGCCGCCGCAGTCGGGCGCTGGCGCGGCTGCTTCGAAAGATCGAGCGGGATGCCGCTCTTGCGGGCCTCGGCTTCGACCCGCGCGAACATCGCGGCCGGGTCTCCGCCGAACCGCTTGCGCAGCTTCTCGGCAACGTCGATGCCTTCCGGCGGCACGTCGGGGTCGAGGAAGAACGGATGATGCAGGATGCGGGCTTCGATTCCGGTGTCGGCCAGAACCTTGTGCAGGCGCACGACGCCGATGAAGCACCAGGGGCAGACGATGTCGGTGACGACGTCGATCTGGATCTCGGACATGGACAGTCTCCCGTCGCGCGGAAAGGTCGCGTCAACCAATCGGAAATGAACGTCAGCTATAACAAGACTGCGTGACGGAGGACACAGGCACGGTCGCGGATCGATGCTAATCCTCACCGGCGAATTGATTCCAGTTTCAGGACAAAACCATGCGTATCGCTTTCGCGGCCTTTTTTGGTCTGATCTTCGGCGGCATCGTCGGAGTGGGGACCGGTGTGGGCATCGGCATGCTGTTGCAACGGATCATCAATGTCGGCTGCAGCGGCGGCGGATGTGCCTATTTCGTCATGTTCTGGGCGGGTCTCGGCCTCGTGGTCTGCGCGCTGCTCGGCGCGATCCTCGCCGGTGTGCTCACCCGCGAAGACGTCCGCGCCAGCCTGCCGCGCCCCCAGTAGTCTTCGGCACGCGCGCCGATCGCAGCGAGGCCCGGCAAGGCCGGACTTCGCTGTTCGTCATGCCGCGTCCCTGCCTAGGCACCCGCACCCGCCGGCGATCTTTGCCGGTGTGCCGCCCGGCGTCCTGACGGCCTCGGCACACGATCCGACCCCTCGTTAGAATTTCCGCTCGCCGTAGCCTGCTGCGGGCAGCTCCGGGCGCCAGCATGCGCTTCGGCTCCGGCTTTGATCCCTGCACGGAGCATCCATGCCCCGAGGCTGCCTCGCCGGCAGTTTGACCGACCGACCCTTCCCAATATACCGCCTTGGCTCCGCCCGTTGATCGCCGCGGGGAGGCCATGTGCTCGGCCGCGCCCCGTCCCCGGCCGCCGGAAACCCGCGCCGGGCCCGTTCGCCTTCCCGCGCGCGGCGGAAAGATTGGTGCTGAGGCGTTTCGGTCGTCCGGTGACCTATAGCCATGGGATCATGAGGAAGTTCGCCCCGCGTCGGCATTTTTCTATCGCCAAAGTATCCAAGGATCAGGGCGGCCGGATTTAATTTCTAATTTTGAAACAATGACTATCGAGAATAGGATTGAATATTTATTGAGTTCATTGTTGTGCAGTGCAAAACGAGGCGATATTAGTTGACGTAGCTGAAGAACAAGCAAGATTGTCTAATCGTATTGGTCGCGGTTTTGACTGGATTGCTCTGCATGAACGGACGCTACGACGTGAACAAACCTATCAAGAGCCAGTTCGAGCCGGTTCTCCCCACGCAAACCAAGGCTGCGCTTCGGATGGTGCTGGCTGGCGCCAGCGACCGCACCGAACTGGCCTCGGGTCCGCTGGCGCATATCGTCACCTTCACGGACGAGCTTTTCCGCAGCGACGGCACGATGCGCGACGTCTATCCCGTGCTCGCCGTCGTCGCCTCGCCGGCCGCGGCCGTGGAGGTCGAGGCTGCCATCAAGGCTCTGGCCCGGCTGGCCACCATTCCCGCGCCGCCGATCCTGCGCATCGATCGCGATGTCGACGGGGTCGCCGCCCTGATCCAGACCGTGCTCGAATCCGGCCTGGGGCGTATTTCCAACTACGCCCGGACCATGGCGACGGAACTGGTCATGCTCCGTCGCGAGCGCGAAACGCTGTTTGAAAATTTCCGCGTGCTCGAAGACGCCTTCCGCGCTCGAAACTGGGAGCCGGCCAGCGAGATATTCGCGCATGACGTCTTCGTCGATCCGAAGGACGAAGGCATCGGCCGGCTGATGACCGATGGCTGGGTCGAGCAGCTCCTGCCAGTGTCGAGCTTCGGCGTAAGCGGCTTCGCGCTGCACTTCCGCAACCTGACCAAGGGTGGCGGAGAGGTGGTCGTCACGCTGGATTATGTCGAGAATGGCGAAGGCGTCGCGGAATGGGTCGTGCCTTTTTCCGATCTTGCCGCGGACTGGAACTTCTTCTCGCTGCCCAAGGCCTGCGACGGAAGCCCGCGCACGCTTCGTCTCCGCATTTCCGCTAATGGCTCGGAGCCGCCGGCGCCGTCGCTGGGGCATCCCATCGCCAGCCGTCGCTACGCTGCCCGGGCTCGCTCTCCGCATGGCGATCTCGACCACCGGCCGCTTGCCATCAAGATCTATTCCGGTATCCCGGGCGTGCGCCCGACCGCGCTGCCGAATTCGATCGCGCCGAGTTCGCTGATCAGCGGACGCCGCATCGAGGATTATCGCCTGCCGCTCGAGGCACTGCGCGCCGTCGCCGACGTGTCCGTCAGCCCGATCGTGCCGGACTTCCAGACCATCCGCTTCCTCGAGCATGAAGATGCGATCGTCTGCCATCCGCTTCCGGCCGGGATTTCCGCCGGCGCGGTGGCGAATGTCGTGGCGCCGGGCACGGTCCGCTTCTCGGCCCGCGCCGTCATCGACCACGCCGAGGGCAAGCCGGCGCTTGTCGGCTTCCTGCTGGCGCCCAGCGCTGCCAATCTGCGCTCCGAAATCGCCATCCTCGAACGCGAGGGCACCGCGCGTCGCTCGGCCTATTTCAGCGGCTGGCGCGATGTCGCGGCCGGCGAGCCGGTGAGCATCAACATCATGCTCGACAGCCCGACGCAGCGCACCATGAACCTCGTCATCCTGAGCCGGGCCAAGGGCGACTCGGTCGACTTCTCCTGGCTCAAGGTGTTCGATTTCCGCATGGTCCGGCATTTCGACGTCGAGCCGCGCGGGGAGGCCCTCCATGCTCAGTGAGGACCGGGATCTCGTCGTCATCGCGATGCCGCTCTATGGCCATGCTGCCCTGGCGGTGGAGGCACTGGAGACGGCCTTCGCATCCGTCACCGAATGCCGCATCGAGGTCGTCGTTTCCGTCGATGGCGATCCGCGCCGCGAGGTGTTCGATGCGCTGACGCTCTATGCGGCGACGCGGCCGGAACTGCATGTCATCTTTGGTCCCAATGCGGGCCCGGGCGGCGCGCGCAATCGGGCGATCGACTTCATCGTCGAAAACCTGCCCGATGTGAAGGCGGTCTATTTTCTCGACGCCGACAATCGCGTCCTCCCCACCACGATCGACACGCTATATGCGCGCCTGAAGGCGGAGCAGTGCGGCTGGGTCTATACCAATATCGACACCTTCTCGGTGCGGTGGGGCGCGCATTATGGCGATGGCTATTCGCGGCTGACGCACTGCGTTTCCGACAACATCTGCGATACCGGCTCGATGATCTCGATCGACGTCTTCGAGGCCGGCGTGCGCTTCGATGCCGACCGGCAGAACGGCTTCGAGGATTGGGAGTTCTGGCTCTCCTGCATAGAGGCCGGCTTTGTCGGCGTGCCTTGCCACGACACGGCCTTCGAATATCGCCTGCGCGCGGAAAGCCGATTCAAGGAGGCGAACCGCGATCGCGCCGCTTCGCTCAGCTTCCTGCGCCGACGCCACAAGGCGCTGTTCCGCCGTTCGACCTTGGTCGATTTCGAGCATGAGGAATCGCCGCGCTACGCCATGCTGCGCACCGGCGACGGCACCATCGCCTGCTTCACCGATCCGACGATGGAGCCATCGATCCTCGACTTTGACGAGGCGATCCGCGCCTTTTGGGGTAGCACCGCCGAGCCGGACAATTTCCACTTTCCGCCCTTCCTGGCGGCAGGCAGCCGCGAGACGCTGAAGCTGCTCAAGCAGTCGCGCCTCTGGCCCAACCTGCTTGTGCATCTGGAGCGGGCCACCGAGGCGGCCAATGTCGTCTTCGTGCAGATCCGCAATGTCCCTGCCGAGCGCGGCATCGATATCGAGGTCATGCCGTCGGGCCATGTCCGGAAGGGACGCGCCGATCTGATCTTCATGTCGTCGACCATCGTCCGCGACGCAATCCGGAACAATGCGCTCGACTGGCTGGGCTCGATCGCCGCCGACCAGGTCTGGCCGACCGTCGCCGTGGTCAAGGTGCGTTTTCCCTTCCCGGCCGAGGCGCCGAAGCGCTCCTCCGCGACGCCGGAACAGTCGCTCATCAACCTGGTGCACACGATCGCCACCAGCCCGCTGCAGGCCGTGGCGGCCAAGCGCTGGACCTGGCGCGAGTCCCGCCTGCCGGCCCTGTCAGAGCTCTACAAGCAGCTGCGCACGGAGGTGGGCGGCTCGCCGGTCCTGCCGCTCGGCCACGCGAAGAGCGGCAAGCGGACGCTCGCGCTCCTCGTGCCGAATGCCTCCTTCGGCGGCGCCGAGAAGGTTGCCTTCGCGGCGGCGCGCGAGTTGAAGGCCGAAGGCTTCGAGACGCATCTGTTCGTGCTCGGAAATGCCCGCATGGACGTGCTCGACGAGTTCGACGCCTCGTTCGATTTCATCCATTTCTGGAAGGCGGGAATCCCGGCCTGGGGCGGCTCCAACCGCTTCCTGGGGCAGGACTTCATCGCCGAATATCACGACGTCGACTGGAACGCGCTGAAAGGCCAGCTCTCCGGCTTCGACCTGATCATTAACAACCACGTCATGGCGGTGCATCCGCTGATGGCGCGGTTGCGCTCCGAGGGCACGCGAACCGCCTGCTACCTGCATGTGGTGGACGAGACCCCGCTGCGCCGCCCGGCCGGACAGCCCTTCGCGGCCATCGCGCATGAGCATTGCTACGACGCGTTCCTGACCTGCTCCGAGCAGCTCAAGGTCTATCTGCACAGCTATGGCGTGCCGCTGGAAAAGATCTACGCGGTCGCCAATGCGCCGAGCATTTCGGTCAAGCCGAAGATGCTGACGGACATCGTGCAGAACCGGCAGGCCCGCGCCGCCGATGCGCCGTTGCGCATCCTCTATATGGGCCGCTTCGAGCCGCAGAAGGGCATCGACCGCATTCACGCGGCGCTGCAGGAGCTGCGGGCTCGCAACATCCCCTATGAGGCGCTGGCCGTGGGAGGCGAGATCCTCGCTGAACAGCCGAGTTCCTGGACCGGCAAGCTTCGGGAACTGGGCGTCACCGTTCGTCCGCCGATCTTTGGCGGCCGCGAGATCGCGGCGATCCTGGCCTGGGGCGACATCCTGATCATGCCGTCCCGCTGGGAAGGCGCGCCACTGATGATCGCCGAGGCGCAACTCGTCGGCTGCGTCCCGGTCGCGACCGCCGTCGGCGCGGTCGACGAGCTCGTTACCGATGGCCGAGACGGCATCCTGATCGAGGGCGAGTCCGATCTGAAGATCGTCGCCGACCTCGCCAATGCGGTGGAGTCGCTCGCCCGCGACCGCAATCGGCTCGGGCGGCTTCGCGACGGCGGCCTGTTCACCGCTTCCGGCCGCTCCTGGGCCGCTTCGTTCGGTCCCTTCGTCGAATGGTGTGACCAGTCTGTTTCGACCACACCGCGGATCGTCGCGCGGACCCCCAACCGTCCGGCCGATTCACAACCCATCACTGAGATTGAAGTCGCGGCCGTCGCCTGACGACGTCGTGACAAGAGGAAAGGTGCGTTTGCATGCGTTCGAGGATCCTGATCACGGGTATTCCTGGCCACTACACGAGGCTCGTCCGGAGCGCCAAGGGCGCGACCGTGAACTATGGCGAGCAACAGCTCCAGCCCGAGAGCAAGGAAGCCTTCCTTCGTGAGCTCAGCAATATCAGCAATACCGGCAACTACCTGATCGGCGAGGGCGCGCTCCGCGCCATGCCGGCCGGCGCGACCCAAATTCCGTTCTGGCATCTGCACAATTCGTGCACCAACGGCACGGGCCTCGACGAGATCAACGCCAATTTCGACATCTGCGTGTTCACCTGCGCCAACCTGCTGCGCAAGGGGCTTTCAGCCGATGCCGAGGCGCTCGTGCTGAAGAATCTCAACATGCCGATCGTCATGCTCGGCATCGGCATCCAGAACCGCGCCGATCTCGAAGACGGCCTGCCGGAAGGCACGCAGGAACTGCTCGATGTGCTGAAGGGCAAGGAGCACTACTTCCTGACCCGCGGGCACGAGACGGCCGAGTTCCTCAAGTCGCGCGGCTTCTCCTTCGTGCGGCCAACGGGCTGTCCCTCGGTCTATTTCCTGCCCGACAACATGCGGGCGGCGCTGAAGCGGCTGCCGGACGTGAAGGTCGGCAGCGGCCGGACCGTGTTCTCCGGCTATCTCGGCGCGACCGAGGAGGCGGTTCGCGACGTGAACATGCTGAGCAAGCCGAAAAGCGAATCCTTCTACGTCGTCCAGGACGAGTTCCTGCATTTCGATATGAAGGTCGAGCCGAACAAGGATGGCCGGGTCTATGACTCGACGTCTGGCGAGATGATCGGCGACATGGCCTACAAGCATTCGGACCAGCTGCAGCGGAAGCTCAAGCTGCATACCTTCTTCGACACCAACCAGTGGCGCGCCTGGACCTCGTCGATGGACTTCTCCATCGGCCGCCGTTTCCACGGCAACATCATTGCCCTGCAATCCGGCGTACCCGGCCTGATGGTGGCGGTCGATGACCGCATGCGCGAGATGCTGAATTTCACGGGCCTGCCCGCGATCGAAGCTTCGGCACTGGAGGCCGCCAACGACCGCGCCGAGTTCGTTTCCGATCATCTGGCCGATCTGAACGTGCCGCAGGTCGTCGAGAAGTACAACGACCGCGAGACCAACTTTCGGACCGCGCTTCGCGATATCGGCCTGAACTAGTTCGTGAGTTCGCCGCCTTGCCCGGTCCCGTCCGAAAGCGGGCAGGGCGGCTCCCTGTTTCGGATATGCAAACCTTCAGAGGACGAGCGCCATGCGCATCTTGCTGACCGGCATCCCTTCCTATCTTCAACGTACCGTCGCCAGCGCGTCTGGCGCTACCGTGCGGCACAAGCCCTATTTCGACGATATCCGCTCCAAGAAGGACGTCATCGAGCAGGTCAAGAAGATCGCCAACACCGGCAATTATCTGATCGGTGAGGGCGCTGCGCATGCGCTGAAGGATCATGACGTCACCTATGTCCCGTTCTGGCACCTGGCCAACAGCCTGTCGCAGCCCGGCGCCTATGACGAACTGAGCCAGGCGTTCGATATCTGCGTGTTCGCCTCCGCCAATCTGCTGCGGCCGGGCTATTCGGCCGATCTGGAAGCTTCGGTTTTCGAGAAGCTGAAGATGCCGGTCGTCGTCATGGGCATCGGCATCCAGCGCAAGGCCAACCTTCGCGATGACCTGCCGGCCGGGACGCAGAAGTTCCTGGACGTGCTGCGCAACAAGGAAAGCTATTTCCTGACGCGCGGCTATTTCACCTCCGAGTTCCTGAAGGAGCAGGGGATGAAGTTCGTGCGGCCGACCGGCTGCCCGTCGCTCTATTTCAACCCCGACGGCATGCGCCAGGCGCTGACGAAGATCGCCAATCCGGAACTGGTCGAGTCGCAGAACATCGCCTTTGGTGGTTATCTCGGCAGCGTCGCGGACACGATCGTCGACGCGCATGTGCTGCTCAAGCCCGACAGCACCGCCCACTATGTCATTCAGGACGAAGTGGTCGTTTACAACATGAACATCGTCGGCGACGATGCCACGCCCGCCTATGACGCGCCTTCCGGCCGGATCGTCGCGCCGCTTGATTACAAGCACCAGGAAAAGTGGCAGCGGAAGAACGACCTGCACGTCTTCTTCGACACCAATCGCTGGCGCACCTGGGCCTCGCAGCTCGACCTCTCCTTCGGCCGCCGCTTCCATGGCTGCATCATCACGATGCAGGCCGGCGTACCTTCGCTGATGATCGCCGTCGATGATCGCATGCGTGAGATGCTGGAATTCATCGGCTTCCCGCATCTGGAAGCCAATATCTGGAACCGTGAGGGGCAGAAGAAGGCCTATCTCAAGGAATTCCTGTCGACCATCGATGCCCAGGCCACGATCGATCGCTACAACGCCTGCGAGACCAACTTCCGCACCGCGCTAAACGACATCGGCATCAAGCAGCCAGCCGCGGCCCTCGCGCCGCAGCCGGTAGCCCGAGCCCATGAAGCGGCCTGATATCGCAAAGCGCATCCTTCCGGCATTCGCCGGGATGATGCTGGCATTCGGCGCCTGGGTTAGCCCGGCCGCCGATGCCGCCGAGATCGGCCTGAACCGGGTCAATCTCGGCTGGCAGAAGCCGGCGGAGCGCCAGGCCATCATCGACGCGATGAAGAAGAGCGGCGTCGCCTCGGTCCGGCTCTCCCTGAGCGCCCCGGTCGAGCCGAGCCTCGATGCGGTGCGCATCGCGCATGAAGCCGGCTTGCGGATCCTGCTGGAGATATCGCTCAACAATCGCGCCTTCTATCCGGAGGGAACGAGTCGACGCTCCGCCAAGGGCAAGAGCTTTGACGCGTTCCGGCTCTCGGATCTCGACCCCGAGCGCTATCGGGCCGTCATCCGCGACGCCTTGGCGAAGCTCGACAGCCAGGGGATCGCGCTTGTCGCCGTCGAGCCCGGCAACGAGATCAACTGGGCCGGATACAATGGCGATCTGGCGGTGAGCCACCGCAAGGACTCAACCGAGACCGGCGATCCGGCCAAGATATCCCAGGGCCTCGATCGCTATGTCGACATCGTCCGCGTGACGCATGAGGAGTTGCAGGCATCGCGGTTGAACCGCGATGCGAAACTCATCTCGGGTGGCCTTGCCGACATGCCCATCCCTTTTTCCCGCCGGATCGGGCTCGCGATCATACCGGCGCCCGAATGGACGGTGCAGATGCAGCGCCGCGGCCTCGACCAGTACGTTGATGCCTATGGCATTCATCTCTATCCAGGCGGCAGCCATACGAAGGCGAGCCGGGACGGTCTGGTGCGTGATGTCCTGTCCTTCTGCGGCACGGACAAGGCCGGCAAGCCCTGCTGGATTACCGAATGGGGCGTTGCCAACACCTCGCCAACCTGTCCGATCGAGGATGACAAGCGGACGGTCCTCATCGACCAGATTCGCGCCGTCATCGATCGCGACATCCAGGCCGGGCGGGTCACCGCAGCCTATTATTTCGACTGGGACAGCCCGACGCCCTACAGCGTCTGGCGTTGCGGCGGCCTGTCTCCGGCCGGCCGCGCCGCCATCCGGCCGATGGCCGATTGATGCCCCGGTTCTCCACTTAACACGCAAGGAGGGCAGCGCGCATGGCGCTTCGGACGATCGTCATCGGCGGTTCCAATACGGTCATGCAGCCTGGCTATTGGCCCAGTCTGCTGACGCGAATGGCACAGCGCGGCCTGCCGCTAGAGGTGGTCGCGGATCTCTCGGTGGGCGGCACCACCTCGGGCTTCGGCCTGTTCCAGCTCAAGGCGAATGCGCATCATCTCGCCGAGGCAGACGTCCTGATCATCGAATATGCGCTGAACGACGCCTTCGTCTATGGCGACGAAAGACGCCCGTTCCGCCATTGGGCCCGCTTCTACGAGGGCATCATCCGCTATGCGCTGGCGCAGAATCCCGGCCTGCGCATCGTGACGCTGATATTCGGAGCGCGGGGCGCCTCCTATGTCAGCGCCGTGCCCGCGATCGATGCGGGCATGCACTACATTTCGGAGTGGTACGAGACGTCTGTCGTGAACGTCTCGCGCCACCTGATGCGCCGCTTTGGCCGTGAGGTAGTCTCGGATCCGACCTTCTATTCCGACCTCGGTCACTATGCCCGTCCGGTCGCCACAACGATCGTCGCCGACATTGTCGCCGACGATCTGGAGCGCATCCTCGCGACGACCGCACGTCCGAGAGCGTTGCCGTTGCCGATCGACGTGCAGCATTTCGCCGATGCCAAGGTGCTGGACGCGAAGACGCTGATCGAGGCGCACGGCGTGCCGGCGCGCAACTACAGCAACCGGCGTTTCTCCGCCACGACGGCGGATCTCGGCGGCTACAGCCTGAACCTCAAATTCGAGAAGGGCAGGCCGCTCGCCCTTGCCTATGTCTGCGCCTCGGATATTTCGGCGCTGGAGATCACCACGCCGGGCGGCACCGTCGAAGCCGCCATGCTGAAGGGCGGCGTGCGCGACGGCTTCTTCAAGTTCCTGCTGTCGATGCTCAGCTGCGATTTTCTCTATCCCGGCCCGGCGCTGCTGCAGGAGCCTGCCGCTTTTTCCTGCTCGTTCCAGGTCGCTCAAGGGGTTCCGGCGACCAGCCGACACGTCCCCAAGGACAATGTCGCGCATGGCGAGTTCGACCCCACGGCCGATCGTGTGATGCCGCTGCTTGGAATGCTCTATACGGGAACGCTGAAAGCCTGCGCCGTCGAGCCGGTAGCCGACGCCCGTCCTCAACCGGCAGCGGCGACCGAACGCATCGAAGCCCCCAGCAACTGAGCCATCAGCGACCGCTGTCGCGTCAGGCATTTGTCGAGGGCATAGCGCTCGATGATTGTCTGGCGCGCGCCGCGGCGCATGTCCGCGAAGGCCTGCGGCCGCGCCAGCACGTCCAAAATCGCGTCGGCCAGCGCGTCCGGCTCGAAGAACGGCACGAGAAGGCCATTCCTTCCGTGTTGGATCACTTCCTGCACGGGCGGCGTTGCCGACCCGATCACCAGGGCCCCGCAGGACATGGCTTCCAGCACCGACCATGACAGCACGAACGGGTAGGTGAGATAGATGTGCGCGGCGGAAATCTGGAACAGCCGCGTCAGCGTCTGATGCGGAATGTGGCCGGGGAAAAACACCCGGTTGGGGTCCAGCGGCGTTTCCTGCAGGATCGCTTCTTTCCAGGATCTGCCGTCGCGGCGCGAGGCGCCATAGCTGTTGGAATCGCCGCCGGCGAACACGAAGATCGCATCCTTGTTGCGTTCCAGCACCCGCGCGGCAGCCTTCACGGCCTGCGGGAAGCCGCGATAGGGCTCGAGATCACGCGCCGCAAAGGTGACCACGGGATCGCCGGCCTTGATGACCCGCCCACCGGGAAGGGTCAGTCCGCGCCCGGCGTCGGGCCGGAACCGCCGTACGTCGATGCCGTCATGGCAGACGGCGATCCGGCGCTGGACGCTTCCGGGATAGCGGCTGCGCTGCCATCCGGTGGGGCTGATCCCCGCCTCGATCGCGTCGAGGGTGACGAGCTGGGCTGCATTGCGCAGCCGGAGCCGTTGGCGCACGTCGAGATCGATGACGTCGGCTGGATCGAAGCCGACATCCGCGCCTTCGGCGCTATAGAAGAACTCGCAATAGCCAAGCGCCGGCGTGCGCGGCACGACGTCCTTGACGAACATCATGCTTCCCCACCCCATATGGCCGAAGATGATATCCGGCGGCCCCTCGGCGCGGACCAGGGCCTCAAGCGTCTCCGCCACTCGCAAGCCTATGCGCACATGATGCTCGGTGGTCGCGAGCGGGCTGCTCTGGACGACCCCGGGCCTCGGCGGCGGTTCGGCCCGGTGCCGGACGATACGGACGCCTGGCAGACGCTGATCCACGGTCTCGGTGATCAGCGTGACGTCGCTGCCCCCGGCGGCGAGGTTCAAGGCCAGATGTTCGAACTGGCCTATCCCGCGTCGATGGATGAACAGCACCTTCACGCTATCGCGCCTCGCACCGGGGCCAACGCCACGCCCGGATGCCTAGGCGCCGTAGCGTGTCGCATTGGTCCAGACGAGCTCCAGCTTCTGGAGAAGGCGGTAGGCGTTGTCGAGCTCGCGCGATTCATCTTCGTCCCGCACCAGCAGGCGATGATAGGTGTCGTCAGCCGTCCGCAGGGCGTTGCACAGGTCGTGCCCCTTCTGCGACAGGCTGATGCGCGCCGAACGGCGATCGCGCTGCGAGGCGACGCGGTCGATATAACCGAGATCGACGAGCTGCTTGAGATAGTAGGAGACGTTCGAGCCGAGATAGTGGCCCTTGTCGAGGAGGTCGCGGACCGAGAGTTCGCCATTGCCGATGGTGAACAGCACCATGACCTGGGCGGGTCCGATATCGCCGACGCCGAGCTTACCCATCTCGATCCGCAGCAGATCGGTAAAGCGCCGGTTGACCCGCTCTATCGTCCTTGCCAGCTCGAAATGCGTGACGTGCCCCCGATCATGCTCGGTGACGACCGTGATTACGCTGGAAGAGGAATTGTTCGATGAGTAGATGTTTTCCGACTCTTCGACTTCTACCGCCGCTTGCAGAAGCTCTCGCGACATTATGACCCCGCATTGCTGAATTTAGTTCAAATTTCCAAGTATTCTAGAATTCACTGTCAACTGATTGGAATCCCCCACGATATAGACGATACCGAATCAAGAACTCCGTAAGATTGTCCGAAATTTCGACTAAATGTATGTTCTGGACACCCTTTAAGCTGAACGATAAAGTTCAGAAATGACAATTTCAAGGCAATCCAATATTATGCCGAAAATTGAAGCAACGTCGATGAATGTTGCAGCTTCGAAGACGCAGGGGAATGCTACCTCTCCACAAGCCGTCGCAATAGAAGCCCGCCGGTCTTTTATGACGGGATTGGGTTATGCTGCAATTCTGAGTGCTTTCATCAATGTTCTGCAACTCACGGTTCCGCTTTACATGCTTCAGGTGCACGATCGTGTGCTGAACAGCCGGAGCATGGACACGTTGGCGATGCTGTCGGTCTTGGCGGCCGGCGCGTTGATCCTTTATGGCATTCTCGACTTCATCCGCTCGCAGGTCTTCCTGGTCATGGGCGGTCGTCTGGTGCGTCGCCTGAACGAGCCGGTTCTGTCGGCCTCCATCCGCGCGTCGGCGCGGGAAGGCGCCGGCAAGGCGGCCCAGGCGCTTCGCGATCTCTCGGACATCCGCAACTTCCTGACCAGTCATGCCGTCAGCGCTCCGCTGGAGGCGGCCTGGAGTCCGATCTTTCTCACCGTGCTCTTCATGCTGCATCCAGGGTTCGGAATCGCCGGCATCGTCTCTGTGCTCATATTGATCATATCCAGCGTGGCTATGGATATATTCACGCGCGGACTTTTGAGCGAAGCTAACAAGGCAAATGTCGAGGCGATCAGCAGCATCGCCGGGCAGATACGCCACGCCGAAGCCATCGAGAGCATGGGAATGATGGCCGCTCTTGCGGCTCGCTGGCGCGTAGCCCAATTCAGTGCCCTCCATCTGCTGGAAACCGGCAACCGTCGCGGACGCGTGATTTCGACGGTGACGCGAACCGTCCGCTACGGAATGCAACTGTTCGTGCTGGCATTGGGTTGCATTCTGGCGATCCGGCAGGAGATTTCCAGCGGCGCGATGATTGCGGCCACCATCGTCATGGGTCGCCTGCTGCTGCCCTTCGACAGCGTGGTCGAGAACAGCCGCCAATGGATCATGGCGAGTGGCGCCTGGAAGCGGGTTCGCGAGCTGCTCGACGGCGAGGGAACGGAGCGCCAGACGATGCCGACCACGGTCGCCGAGGGCGACCTCGTCGTCGACCGGCTCATCTATGCGGCGCAGGGCCAGGACGTCCCCATCATCAAGGGCATTTCGTTCAGCCTGTCGCCCGGCGAAGTTCTCGGCATCATCGGCCCGTCCGCAGCCGGCAAGTCGACGCTCGCGCGCCTGCTCGTGGGCATCATCAAGCCCACAGCCGGCGGCGTCTATCTCGACGGCAACAGCGTCTACCTCTGGGAGCGGACCTCTTTCGGCCAGTTGGTCGGCTATCTGCCGCAATCCGTATCGCTGCTCGATGGCACGATCCGCGAGAACATCGCCCGCATGGATGATGGCGATCCGCGCGCGGTGATCGAGGCCGCTCGAACCGCCGATGTGCACGAGATGATCGGCCGGTTGCCGCTCGGCTACGACACGCCCGTTGGCGATGCGCGCCTGACGCTCTCCGGCGGCCAGCGCCAGCGCGTGGCGCTGGCGCGCTGCCTCTACGGGCACCCGCGGCTGATCGTGCTCGATGAGCCCAATGCCAATCTCGACGCAACCGGCGAGCAGGCGCTGATCCGGGCTATCCGGTCGGCCAAGGCGGATGGGGCGATCGTCATCATGATCGCGCATCGCCCGGCGATCATGGAAGTCGCCGACAAGCTGCTGGTGCTCGAGAATGGCCGCGTTTCCCAATATGGCCCGCGCACGGACATCGTTTCCCCGATGACCGGCGAGCGGTCGGCGCCGAAACCCGGCCCGGCCATAGCGCAAGGCGGAGATCGTCGATGACATTGCCCAAGCAGACACGCACCGAGCTCGAAAGGGCCCGGCGCGAAGCCGTGCCCGCGATCGTCTATCCCTCGACGATCCGCCAGGCCAGGCGGGAATTTCTCGAACTGGAACCCAGCCTCCGCACGCCGGTACTGGCCGGCGTCCTGGCTGTCCTGATCGGCTTCGGCGGTTTCGCCGGATGGGCCTATTCGGCCAATCTCGACAGCGCATCGGTCGCGACCGGATCCGTCATCGTCGATTCCAAGCGCAAGACCGTCAGCCACTACGAGGGCGGTATTCTCAAGCGCCTGCTGGTCAAGGAAGGCGATACCGTCAAGGTCGGCCAGCCGCTGATCCTGCTGGATGACACGCGCGCTCGCTCGGAACTGCAGCAATTGACGGCCCGACGCTTCGCACTGACGGCCAAGCTCGCCCGCCTTCGCAGCGAGCAGGCGGATGCCGAGAGCGTCGACTTTCCCCCGGAACTGCTGCAATCCCAGGACCCGGCAGCGCTCGACGCGGTCGAGGCGGAGCGCAAGTTCTTCTCGACCCGTGTCGCCGCCAAGGCCGGCCGGCTGGATGTCCAGCGCAAGGCCGTGGAGCAGCACGACGCGGAAGCCGCTGCGCTGAGGGCACAGATCGAGTCGACGAAGCGCCAGACCGAGTTGCTGCAGGAGCAGCGTGATACCATTGCGGGGCTGGTGGCCAAGGGGCTGTCGAAGCGGTCGCAATTGCTGGAGCTCGATTCCCGCGCGAGCCAGCTGGTGGGCAACGCCGGCGAGATGGTCGCCAACAAGGCGAAGATCGAGCAGGCCAAGGCCGGCGCCAACCTCGAGCTGCTGGCGCTGTCATCGGACTGGCTGCAGCAGGTTGCGGGCGAGATCGCCACGGCTCGCGGCGAACTGGCCGATGTCGACGAGAAGATCATCGCCTCGCGCGACGTGCTGCAGCGTCTGGAGGTCCGCTCGCCCCAGGCCGGCGTCATCGTCAACATGCAGGTCCGCACCGTCGGATCCGCCATCAGCGCCGGCGCGCCTTTGATGGACATCGTGCCGGAAAACGAGCCCCTGATCATCGAGGCCCGACTCAGTCCGACCGATATCGACAGCGTCCGGGTCGGCGCCCCCGTGCGGGTACGTCTGACCGCCTATAACCAGCGCAGCCATGCTCCGCTGGAAGGGCGCTTGACCTATGTCAGCGCGGACCACGAGGTGGATGAGCGGACCAACTCCGCTTATTTCGTGGCGCGCGCCGAGGTGCTGCCGGAATCGCTGGCGTCAGCGCCGGACGTCAAGCTCTACCCGGGCATGCCCGCCGACGTGCTGATCATCAACAAGCCGCGTCGCGCCATCGACTACCTGCTGTCTCCGATCACGGACAGCCTGAACAGCGCCTTCCACGAAGAGTAAGTGGTTGATTTTGCTGCACTGCAGCATGGTGCAGTCGAATATTATTCAAATTTCGAAACAATATAGTTCGATAGATAGACAAGTAACCGTGCAAATAAACTGCTATAAGTCTCTAATTGCATTAGTCTATTTCTGATCTAAAGAGTATATTCGGCGTCTTGGGCATTGATTGTATCTGCTGTTCGCTTATAGTGCAGTGCGTCATATCTTCCGGGATCCAAAGCGGTCGCGAGAGATGGGCGGCCGCTGAGACAGTTTGATCTGGGCGGTGAGATGCGACTGACATAGGAGACCTCAATGGCCACATTAGAAGGCGGGGCGTATGACGACGTCCTATTCGGCTCGCGCTTCAGCGACATAATCTTCGCCCACGCTGGCGATGATTTCGTCTTCGGCGGCGAGGGTGACGACACGATCTTCGGCGAAGCGGGCAACGACACCCTCTACGGCGATGCCGGCAACGATCTGTTGTTCGGTGGCAATGGCGACGACGCGCTGTTCGGTGGCGAAGGCCACGATCAGTTGTTCGGCGGCAATGGCAACGACCAGCTGTTCGGCGGCGAGGGCAATGACATCCTCGACGGCGGCAATGGCAACGACATCCTGGACGGCGGGGCGGGCAATGACATCCTGCTCGGCGGCAACGGAGACGACGTTCTCTCGGGCGGCGATGGCGCCGACATCCTGAACGGCGGCAACGGCAACGACGTCCTCATCGGCGGTGCCGGCAATGACATCCTGACCGGCGGTAACGGCCAGGACGTGTTCGTGTTCACTGGCGGCGGCGGCAACGACGTCGTTCTCGACTTCCATGCCGGCGAAGATCTTCTGCAGATCTCGCAGAACATCAACGGCACTGACATCACCTCGGCAGATGATCTTGCTGCGCGTGCGACCCAGGTCGGCACCAATACGGTCATTGACCTTGGAAATGGCGATTCCATCACGCTCGCGAACGTCAACGCAGACGACGTTCACAGCCATCCGAGCAGCTACTTCGTCATTGGCTGACCACTAGTCGGCTGATCCCTACGGCGTCCGGATCCCTCCCGCCGGGCGCCGTAGTAGTTTTCACGTGAGTTTGCGATACCGAGGTGCCCGGCATGCTGGAAATCGTCCCGTTATCGCCCCGAAACGACCAAGCTGAGCCGGTCCGCAGCATCAAGCTCGCTTCGGATGTATCGCTGGTCGTTTGGGATATTCCCGGTCATTGCTCGGTTCCCCCGCGCTGCGCTCGGCAGGACGGCGAGATCATCGCGCCGCTCGCAAGCCTGCGCCTAGGCCGCGTTGATGGCGGCACGCGAATTCTCTGGGCGCTGCGCGCCCGCACCCCGCTTCAGCTCATCGTTTCCGCCGGCACGCTCGGTCCCTCTGACACCGTCGAGGTCGATCCTGCCGATCCCTTCATCGGGTCCGATATCGCCGCCCTGGTCGAGGATCTGGATGGCCGCGCTCGCGTCTCGCTGCTGACGGCCTTTCTCACCTCCTGGTGCGGCGCCTTCCGGCTGTCGCGCTCATCCGCCTTTGCCGAGGCCGTGCAGTTGCTGGCGCAGGAACTGCAGCCTGGCAACGCACCAGCGACGCTCGCCTGCTTTCCCACCCGCGACGCGGCCCTCATTGAGTTCGCGACCAGCGCGGATCTCGGCTCCATCTCGTCGGCCCATCTGGTCACGGCGCAGGGCGTGCGGCGGCTGACCTGCGAAATCTACGCCCGCAAGCCGGATCGCAGCGGTCGACGCGGCATGACCCTGCTGGTCGACGGCAACGCTACGACGCTGGCGGCCGGAACCCTCGTGCTGATCGGCGAGAATGGCACGGCGATCCGTGCGCTTGGCAAAATCGGGGCGCGGCCCGCGAGCTTTCTCCGCTGGTGGGGCACGCGCCGCAACGATGGCGCTCTGACCGAATTCCTCGTGCGCACGCTTTCCGTGAAGTCGGAAGAAGCTCGTCTCGCCGTCATCGACATGCAGGCCCGAGCCGCCCTACCGCCCAAATCCGTCGAACTCGCGGCATTCCAGCCGGGAGCAGAAGTTGATCTGGCTCTCTCGCTCGATGGCGGCCTGCTGGTCGGCGGCTGGTTTCGCGATCCCCAGGATCTCATCGCCGGGATCGATCACGTCACTGCCGAGGCGACGCGTTCCCTCGATACGGTCTGGCATCTGTTTCCCGGCCGCGTCGGCACGGCGGAGGGCAGCGGGCGCGACGACGCGACCGGCTTCATCGCCTATCTGCCGCATGACAAGCCGGCCGGGCCGATCCTGCAGCCGCGCTTTCGGATGCGGCTGAAATCCGGCGCCGAGGTCAATCTCATTCCCAAGCCCCAGCCGATCGACGCCGCGACGATGCGGGCGGGCGCACTGCGTTCGGTGCCGCTCCAGCACGCGACCGGCGCCCTGCTGTCGACGACGCTGGGCCCTGCACTGGCCGAAATCCAGCGCCGCGTCGTCAAGTCAGTCGGCATCGCCAAGGTCGAACGCTTCGGTGCGGAACTGGCCGAGCCGGTCTTCTCGATCGTCATTCCGCTTTATCGCGTGCTCGACTATCTGCGCTTCCAGATTGCGGCCTTTGCCACCGATCCGGGATTGCGCGACCAGACCGAAATCATCTTCGTGCTCGATTCCCCCGAGCAGGCCGACGATGTCAGCCATATGCTCGGCGGGCTGCACCGCCTCTACAAGATGCCGATGACGCTGGCGGTGATGAGCGCCAATGGCGGCTATGCCCGGGCCAACAATGCCGGCGTCGGGCTGGCGCGCGGCCTCGTCGTGAACCTGCTGAATTCGGACGTGATCCCGAGCGACGCGAACTGGCTATCGCGGCTTGCGGACAAGCTGGGCGGTTCGGCGCGGATCGGCGCTGTGGGGCCGAAACTGCTGTTCGAGGATGGCTCGCTCCAGCATGCCGGCCTCTATTTCCAGCGCGACGCGCGGGGCACCTGGCTCAACCACCATTTCTTCAAGGGCATGCCGGGCGGCCATCTGGCGGCGAACAAGCCGCGCCTGGTCCCGGCTGTGACGGGCGCCTGCCTGGTGATGCTGCGCGAGACCTTCGCCGATGTTGGCGGCTTCTCGGAGGATTATGTGATCGGCGATTACGAGGATAGCGACATCTGCCTGAAGATCCGGGCGGCCGGCATGAACGTCTCTTATGAGCCGGACGTCGCCCTTTACCATCTCGAGCGCCGCTCCATGCGCCGCAATGGCGACTACATGCGCGGCATCGCTTCCCGCTACAATTCCTGGCTGCATACCCAGCGCTGGGACCCGGTGATCGGCAAGCTGATGGGTGAACCGGCGCCTGCCGAGCGTGTGGAAGAAGCGATCGGCGATCGCAGGAGCGCAGCATGACCGTCACCGCGCTCAAGCCCGTCTCCGATATTCCGACCCGCCCCGACTTCGACGAACAGCGTCTCGCCTGGCTGACGCAGAGCGTCCTCGCCAACCGCTTCCTTCCGGAGCCTACGATCGACAGCATCTTCGTCGGTGATGGCGACTATCGCGCCATCGGCGCCGAGTTTCTCGGCCATCTGGTCCGGCTCGGCGGTCTTCTGCCGGATGATCGCGTTCTCGATATAGGCAGTGGCATCGGCCGCATCGCCGTGCCGCTGACGCAATATCTGACCCCGGGCGCGGCCTATTGGGGCGTCGATCCCGTCGCCGAGGGCATCGCCTGGTGCAAGCAGCATATCACGCCGGTCTATGACAATTTCCGCTTCGACCACATCGACGTCGCCCATCACATCTACAATCCGAAGGGCGCGATCAAGGGCGAGGCGCTGCGGCTGCCATTTGAGCCGGAGAGCTTCGATTTCATCTTCATGATCTCGGTGGCGACGCACCTGCCTCCGCTCGAAATTGCTTCCTATATCCGCGAGGCGAAGCGCCTACTCGCGCCCGGCGGGCGGCTGTTCATCACCGCCTTCGTGTTGGACGAGACGGCGCAGGGAGCCCTGCCGCAGCGCGATCCGCGCCTTGCCTTCAAGCGCGAGAAGGATGGGCCCGCCTGGCTCGTCGACCGCACGGCGCCGCTCTCGGCGGTCGGCTTCGATGACGGCTTCTTCGAGCGGATCATCCAGCGGCTGGGCCTCTCGATCTCCCTGAAGAGCTTGGGTCACTGGCGCGGCCAGAAGGCGGCGCACTACCAGGACATCTTCGTTGTCGAGAAGACGGGGTGAGCATGGCCGAACGCATTCTGGTCGTCGCCCACAACCACCCCGACCTGCATCCCGGCGGCACCGAGATCTTCGCGCATGACCTGTTCCGCGCCTATCAGCGGGCCGGCAGCGAGACGCTCTTTCTGGGTGCCACCAACCGTATCCACCGCGACGAGAAGCCGGGCACCAGCTTCCAGGGCATCGGCAACGGGGTCGACGAGATCCTGCTCTGGGCTGGCCATTTCGACCGGTTCTTCATGAGCCAGGTCGATCTCTACGGCGTCATCCCCGATCTGGAAGAACTGCTGCTCGAGTTCAGGCCGGACGTCGTCCACATCCATCATCTGCTGCTGATCGGCGCGGAGTTTCCCGCGCTTGTGCGTCGCGTGCTGCCACAGGCGCGCATCGTCATGACGCTTCACGACTACTATCTGATCTGCGCCCATGATGGCCTGATGATGCGCACGACGGGGCGCGAGCGCTGCCACGGCGCTTCGCCGGATCGCTGCCATGGCTGCTTCCCGGAAATCGCCGCCGACCAGTTCCTGCTGCGCGAGCGCTATCTGAAGACGCTGTTGAGCACTGTCGACCGCTTCGTCTCGCCGAGCGCCTTCCTGAAGGACCGGTTCATCGCTTGGGGCCTAGCCGCCGACAGGATCGACGTTATCTCCAATGGCCAGCCGGGCGAGGGCAGGGTGCCGTCGCTTCGCGAGGATGGCGCGCCGCGCAATATTTTTGGCTATTTCGGCAATCTCAACCCGTGGAAGGGCGGTACCGTCCTGCTCGACGCAGCCGAACGGCTGATTCAGTCCGGGACCGACTTCGAACTCCGCGTCCATGGCGGCACGCCTTTCCAGGCCGACGCGTTCAAGATGGAACTGGACGAGCGCTTCGCCCGCACGGCGTCGCATGTGGTGCGGCGCGGGTCTTACCGTCGGGAAGACGTGCCGGCCCTGATGGCCGCCGTGGATTGGGTCGTCATTCCATCGATCTGGTGGGAAAACGCGCCGCTTGTCATCCAGGAAGCCCAGCAGCAGGGACGCCCGGTGATCGTCAGCGGCATTGGCGGCATGGCCGAGATGATCAGGAACGGCGTGAACGGGCTCACCGTCGCGCCCGATGACCCGATCGACCTCGCCCGCACGATGCGGTTGGCCGCTGGCGATCCGGATCTCTGGCGCCGCCTTTCCGCGAACGCCGTCACACCGCCGACCATCGACGCGGTCGCGCAGGACTATCTCAGACTCTTCGACGCGCTCGCTCGCGTCCACATCCCGGCTTGAAGGAGCACGCAATGCCATCCGCCGCGGAAGCCATTCCCCTGCAGCAGAAACCCAAGGCCACTGAGGCGCCTCCCGGCGTCGCCGGTCGCGTCGACGCGATCGACAATGGCCGTCTCTATGGCTGGGCGTTCGATCGCAGCCAGCCGAGTGCGCGAATGCAGATCGTCGTCTCGCTCGGCGCGCAGAAGATCGCCGAAGCCACGGCCGACAAGCTGCGCTCTGACCTTCGTCGCAACGGCGTCGGCGACGGGCAGCACGCCTTCGACATCCCGCTGCCGGAGAGCGTGACGGCCCGCCAGCGCGATCTCTCGATCGTGGCGATCTCGCCCAGCGGCGAGGAGCGCATCCTCTATGCGCCGACGCTGGACGAGCAGGCGGCCGAGGCGCTCATTGCGGCGCCGCTGACCCGTGTGCTGGAGAAGCTCGAAGTGCTGATGGCGGCGCAGCGCCAGCTTCAGCTCAACCAGCGCGGTATCCAGCGCAGCAGCGAAACGTCCGGCGGCGAGGTCCCTCCGGCCCAGTTCGAGAACATCGAGCTGACTCAGACGGAGATTGTCAGCCGGCTGTCCGAGCTGGAGGTCTTCCTGATGCGCTTCGACGGCATCGTCGCCGGGCTTGAAGGGCGGATCGACATGCTCGCGAAGCGCGGACGCGGCGAGGCCAAGCCGCTGCTGCTCCTGCTCGCCGGCTTGATCGGCGCCGCCGTCGGCGCCGGTGCCTCGCTCATTGCCTTCCTCAACTGATCTGGATCGAGACCGGAACCGAATGATGTATCGCGGCGACGAGGAACCCGGAACCAGGGAAACCCTTCCCAAGGAAACGGGCGTCACGGCCAAGGGCTCGCCGGGGCCGGCGTCCCGACGCGAAGGCGCGACCCAGCCCGTCGTCGAGACCGCGATCGCCTGTCCGATCAACGAGACTCTCATCCTGATCCTTGGCTCCGGCGCGCCGATGAACGGTCCCCAGCCGCTGTTGCTCAATGGTGACCCCGCCTTGCCCGGCAAGGCGCCGATCGTGAGTTGGCCCCTGGTCGACGCCAAAGGCCGCGCGTCGCATGGGTTCGTCGCGCTTGTGTTTACCGGTCCGCTCAAGGGCGAACGGCTGAACGCGGTGACGTTCCGCGGGCAGGGGCGGTCGGTCACCTATCGGCTGCTGCCGGATCTCATGCGGCCAGCCGCCTTGGCGGGCGCGCTTGGCGATCTGGCGGGGCCCGGAATGCCGGCCGTCGTGGACGCCATCATCGGCATGCTGAGCGCGGGCCCGATGAGCCGGCGCAAGCTTGCCGCCATGACCGCCTTTGTCGAGGCGGGCGCCAAGGCCGACGGATTCATCGAGATCATCGGTGCGTTCGAGGACGGCGACGTCTATCTGCAGGGCTGGTCGCAGGAGATGAGCGCGGGCGTGAGTCGTGTGCTGATCGCCGGTGGGACACCGCAGATCGCCGAATGCACGGCGGCCGCCTTCGATCGCCAGGACCTGAACAACAACGGCAAGGGCTTCGCAGCCCTCCTGGTTGCGCCCGAGCCGATCGATCCGTTCGGCATGCAGCGCGTCTATGTGCGCAGCCGCGACGGCTGGCGCTATGCCGACGTTTACGAGCAGCGCCTGCTTGCCTCGCCCCGGGATACGCCCGGCTATGCCCGCGCCATCCTGCCGAAGTTGCGGGGCTCGGCCGAGGTCATCGGACGGCTCCGCGAAGCGGCCTACCGCTATGAGGGGCTGGACACGGTTTCGGCCCTGGCGCTTCCGGTGCGGATGGCGATCGACCACGCGCTCCGCATCGAGCAGGGCGGCCTGCTGATCAGCGGCTGGCTGCTCGATCCGGACCACCGCGTCGAGGCGATCAAGCTGCGCCGCCGCCAGGCATCCGTCGACCTGAAACCGATCTGGAGCCGCATCGATCGGCCCGACGTCACCCGCGCCTTCGATGGCAAGGCGCCGTTCCTTTCGCAGCTCGATCCCGATCGCCACAGCCATGGCTTCGTGGCCTTCATCCCGGATTTCGACCCTGATGGCAGCGCACCGATCTATATCGAGTTCGCCATCCCCCATGCACCGCCGGCCTATCTTCCCGTGGTGCCGAAGCGGGTTTCTTATCGCGAGGCCGTCACCCGACAGCTGAAGTCGATCAGCGCCCGCGCCACTTCCGTCTCCGAACTGGTCGAGCGCCATCTCATCCCTCTGGTTGCTTCCGCCGCAACGAAGCCGGCGGGCGTCGAAGGCGTCGAGCATGTCGGCACGCTTGTTTCAGGCGGCGCTGACACCACCCTCGTGATCGGACTCGACGACCAGACGACGGACGTGACCACACTGGTGGCCCTGATGGCGCTGGATCCGCAGATCCGCGTGGCGCCGATCATTCTCGCCGGCCCCGAACAGGCGATCGGCGAACTGCGTGGCGAAATCCGCCGACTGGCGGAATTCTACGGCCTTTCGATCGATCTGGTCGCCGTCAGCGCCTTTTCCGATGTCTTCGATGCCCTGATCGTCGGAGCCGATGTTGCGAAGACGGATCGCGTCGTGCTGTTCTCGGCAGCCCTGGTTCCGGCCGAGCGCGGTTGGCTCGGCCGCCTTAGGTCAGCGCATCAGGAGCATGACGCATCGGTGATCATCTCGCCGGCGCTGATCTATGAGGACGATTCGATCCGCTGGGCCGGATACCGGCTCTCCGACGAGGAGAGCGGTCTGGCCGAGAACTATGTCGGCTATCCCGCCGCGACGCTGGATTCGATCGGTCCCTCGGCCACGCCGGCTGCCAATCTCGAATGCTGCATCCTGTCGAAATCAGCCATCGCCGCGCTGGGCCAGGATGGCCATGGCTATCTCGGCAATCGCGAAAAGGGGCTCGACCTGGCGCTGCGTCTGGCGAAGGCGGGCCTCAAGGCCTGGTGGCTACCCGGTGTCCGCGTGCTGGGCGCCGAATCGCCCCAGGACGGCGTCAATGCCTGGGAAGTTCACGCCCGCAGCGTCGATCGCGCCGTCTTCACCGCGCGCTGGGCGGAGACCATCCACGCCATGGTCCATTCGGAGGCGGCATGACCGAAGAACTGCGCGTCCTCGTCATCAGCCACGGCCATCCGAGCCTGTCGCTTGGCGGCGGGGAAATCGCTTCGCACAACCTGCACAAGGGCCTGAACGCCCTGGCGGGGATCAAGTCGGTCTATCTCGCCCGCGTCGGCTCGCCGACCCCGCGCCATGCGGGCACCGCCTTGATGAGCCTGCGCCAGAGCGCCTCGGACATTCTGTTCCACAGCGACGACTTCGACCACTTCTACCTTTCGAACCGCAACACCGATGACATCCGCCGCGATCTCGTGCGCTTCGTCCGCGACATCAATCCGCATGTCGTGCACTTCCATCATATTCTCGGCCTCGGCCTGGAGGCGCTCTACGCTATTCGCGAGGCGCTGCCCGACGCGGCGATCGTCGTCACCTTCCACGAGTTCCTGTCGATCTGTCATCACCACGGCCAGATGGTGAAGACCAAGAGCGGCCAGCTCTGCCGCCGCGCGTCGCCGACGGATTGCCACAGCTGTTTCCCGGATATCGCGCCGGCCAGCTTCCTGAAGCGCGAGCGCTTTGTCCGCTCGATGCTGGAACTCGCCGACGTCTACGTCTCGCCGAGCCGCTTTCTGGCCGAGCGCTATGCCGCCTGGGGCCTGTCGCCGGACAAGCTCTTCGTCATCGAAAACGGCCTGGCGATTGGCGAACCCGCGCCGCCCCGCGTTCTGCCCGGCGCGGAGCAGCGGCGCAGCCGCTTTGCCTTCTTCGGCCAGATGACGCCGTTCAAGGGCGTCGACGTCCTGATCGATGCGGTCGCGCGCGTGCCGGAGCGCATCTGGGGCGAGGACTCGCGCCTGATGATCTTTGGCGCCAATCTCGAATATCAGCCGCCTGAATTCCAGGCGCGGATGAAGAAGCTGATCGACGACGCGGGCAGCCGCGTCCGCTTCTACGGCTCCTATCAGAACAGCGAGATGCCCGAACTGATGCAGACGGTCGACTGGGTCGTCGTGCCGTCGATCTGGTGGGAGAACTCGCCTGTGGTGATCCAGGAGGCGCTGTTCCACGGCCGGCCGCTGCTCTGCAGCAATATCGGCGGCATGGCCGAAAAGGTACGGAACGGCCAGGACGGTCTGCATTTCCGCGTCGGCTCGCCAGAGGACCTCGCCGATCGTTTCGTCGAGGTGCTGTCGAATGGCCAGATCTGGGAAGGCCTGCGCGGTTCGATGCGCCGTCCGCTGGGCCATGTCGATTGCGCCGAGCAGCATCTTGCGCTCTATCGCGCCGTTCTCGACCGCCATTCGCATGCGGATGGCGAAGAGGTCGGCCAACTCGAACGCGCGTAGGCAACTGCGCGCAAACCGCTCGTCAAGAGCGGATCCCTGGGGGGATAAGGAGGAGGCCGGAATGGCACGTTTGCTGGTGATAATGCCGTCAGGCGAAATCTACGATCACGACTCGGTCCGGTGGTATCAGTACCAGGACGTCCAGCGCTCAATCGATCGCTATCACAACATTGGCGATGCGTTCGTCTTCGATTCCTCGTTGAAGCTGCTGAACTTCGACAAGATCGGCATCCTCGAGATCAACAAGCCGGACTGGCCCAGCCTGGACCGGCTGCGCGAGGAATATGACTACGTCCTGCTGCGCGGATCCAACTACATCCATGGCGAGATGGAGTGGCATGACACCGCTGCGGTCCTGAAGAAGCTCGGCCTGCCGGTGCTCGCCTTCGGCATCGGCGCGCAGGCTCCCGTCAAGGGGCGCATGGAGCTGTCGGAAGCGACGCAGGAGGTCCTCCGCGTCATCGCTGACCTCAGCACGTCGATCGGCGTGCGCGGCGCTTTCTCGGCCGAGGTTCTGGCCGATCTCGGCATCCACAATGTCCGCATTGTCGGCTGCCCCACGGCGTTCCGTCGGCTCGATCCCGACATGAATATCAAGTTGGGTCCGCTGGCCGACATCGAGAAGGTAGGCGTCACCCTTCGCCGCGAGGTCTCGCCGACCTACGCCCAGAACATCGAGCGCTATCTCACCTTTCACCGCGACCTGGTGAAGTCGTTGGCGCGCCGTTTCGACACCGTGCTGATGGCCCAGGGCGAGGTGGAGGAGAAGAAGCTCGTCTTCGGCACCGACGCGCAGAAGGAAGAGGCGATCGCGTCGCTGCGCGCCAATGGCTGGGCCTCGAAATGGTATCTCGATCCCGAAATCGAGCGGCTCTATCGCGAGCGGCTGTTCTATTCCGATGTCGTGGCCGACTACGAGACCCTCGTCCGCCAGCAGCATCTCGTGCTGGGCTACCGGCTGCATGGCAATCTGATGGCGCTCGCGAACGGCGTGCCCTCGGTCTATTTCACCTATGACAGCCGGACGGCAGAGTTCGCCGAGACCTACCGGATCCCGAGCTTCGACGTGTTCCGGGATGGCGGCTTCGTGCTCGAGGACTATTGGGAACAGTGGCGCTACGACGGGTTCAACGCTGCCTGGCGCAACGTCTATGACGAAACCCGCAAGTTCCTGATCGAGAACAAGATCGACAATAAGCTGATCGATCGCGCCACGCGGACGAGTGGTGCTGGCATGCTGAAAGTGGCCTGAATGGGTGAGCTACCGAGAGCTTGGATCCGATCGGCGCCGATGACATTGCCTTCTTCTGAAGAGACGAGCCAAAACAGGAGTTCGACATGACTGTCCTCGTCACTGGTGGCGCAGGCTATATCGGCAGCCACATGGTGCTAGCGCTTGCCGATGCGGGACGCGAGACGATGGTTCTCGACGACCTGTCGACCGGCTTCGTCGCCCAGGTGCCGGACGGCGTCCCGCTGGTTCGGGGGGACTGCGGCGACGAGGCCCTGTTGAAGCGGCTGATCCGCGAATTCGGCGTCACCGCGATCGTGCATTTCGCGGGATCGATCGTCGTGCCGGACTCGGTCACCAATCCGCTCGGCTACTATCTCAACAACACGGTCCGGTCGCGCGCCCTGATCGCCGCCGCCGTCGAGGGCGGGGTGCGCAACTTCATCTTTTCCTCGACCGCCGCTGTCTATGGCGAGCCGGAGGTCAGCCCGATCGCCGAGAGCTCGGCCATGCAGCCGATCTCGCCCTATGGCGCGTCGAAGCTGATGACGGAATGGATGCTGCGGGATATCGTGGCGGCGCATGACATCCGCTCGGTCGTCCTGCGCTATTTCAATGTTGCCGGCGCCGATCCGCAGGGCCGTTCGGGCCAATCGTTCCCGCGCGCCACACATCTGATCAAGCTCGCCTGCCAGGCGGCCCTCGGCCAGCGTTCGCATCTCGACGTGTTCGGCCAGGACTACGCTACGCCGGACGGCACCTGCGTCCGCGACTATATCCATGTGAGCGATCTTGCCCGCGCGCATGTGCTGGCGCTCGATCATCTGGAGGATGGCGGAGAGAGCCTGACCATGAATTGCGGCTATGGCCGTGGTTTCTCGGTTCTCGAAGTCATCGAAGCGGTGAAGCGCGTCTCCGGCGTCGACTTCGAGGTGCGTCTCGCCCCCCGCCGCGCCGGCGATCCCCCCTCGCTGGTCGCCGCGACGGACCTCATCCGCTCGCGCCTCGGCTTCAAGCCGGCACGCGACGACCTCGATCTGATCGTTGCCGACGCCTTGCGCTGGGAATTGGCGCTGCAGCAGAACGCCCAGGCTGCCGTCAGCAAGCGGGAGCCGGCACTGGCAGGCTGACGCCGGGCCATGGCGGGATCGCAGGATTGGCCAAAAGGGCCGGAGATCGCCTATAGAAGGGGCGAATGGCACCTAATCTCCGGCAAGACTTGTAACTATGCAGCAATATCAAAGACATAAGCTGTCCGTCGCTCCAATGATGGATTGGACCGATCGGCATTGCCGCTATTTCCATCGGCTGCTGTCGAGCGAAACGCTGCTCTATACCGAGATGGTCGTCGCCGAGGCGATCCTGCATGGCGACCGGCAGAAGCTGCTCGGCTTCGATCCCTCGGAACAGCCCGTCGCGCTGCAGATCGGCGGATCGGACCCGGTCAAGGTCGGCGAGGCGGCGCGCATCGGCGCCGAGATGGGCTATGGCGAGATCAATCTCAATGTCGGCTGCCCTTCAGACCGAGTGCAATCCGGTACGTTCGGCGCCTGCCTGATGCGCGAGCCGCAGCGCGTCACCGATTGCGTCGCCGCCATGAAGGCCACCGTGTCGATCCCGGTGACCGTAAAGTGCCGCATCGGTGTCGACGATCAGGACCCGGAGGAGGCGCTCGATACGCTCGCCAACCTGCTGGTAGCCGCAGGCGTCGATGCGCTCTGGGTGCATGCGCGCAAGGCCTGGCTGCAGGGGCTGTCGCCGAAGGAAAACCGCGATATCCCGCCGCTCGACTATGACCGCGTCTACCGCCTGAAGGCGCGCCTGCCGGATCTCTTCATCGGCATCAATGGCGGCATCAAGTCGCTCGACGAGGCCGAGGGGCATCTCGCGCATGTCGACGGCGTCATGATCGGCCGCGCCGCCTATCAGGAGCCCGAACTGCTGGCTGCAGCCGACCGCCGGATCTATGGCAAGGATCGGCCGGACGCGGAGCCGCGCGAGATCATCGAGGTGATGCTGCCCTATATCGAGGCGCAGCTTGCCGCCGGCACGCCCCTGAGCCACATGGCCCGCCATATGCTCGGCCTCTATCACGGACGTCCCGGTGCGCGCCGCTTCCGCCAGATCCTGACGATCGAGGGTGCCGGGCGCAGCGCCGGCATCGACGTGTTCCATCGTGCCATGGACGCGGTCGACGAGATCACGGCAACGGTCGCGGCCAGCGCCGCCGAAAGCGCCGCCTATGCCGCCGCGAACGAGACGGTGGCCGCCGTCTAAGTCAAAGGTGCTGTGTCCGTAAGTCGCTTTCTCGCCAGCCTCTGTCTCGCTATGGATGGGGGACCCATCCGCCCCGGCGGATTCCTTTCTGCAATGAAAGCGCTCCCGACATGACGATCCGCGGTTTCACAATCGACGGCTTCCTGATTGCGCTGGTCCTCGTGGTCATCGCAGCGATTGCCTTTCCCGGCCCCGGCGAATCCGGAGGCGTCCTGCACATGGACGCGATCGCGACCTATGGCGTCGCGGTGATCTTCTTTCTCTATGGCCTGACCCTGGCGCCCGAGCGAATGCATGCCGGCATCCGGCACTGGCGCGTTCACATCGCCGTTCAGCTTTGCACCTTCGTCCTGTTCCCGATCGTCGTGCTGACCCTGGGCACGCCGCTCAAAGGCTTCATCCCGGAGGAAGTCTGGATCGGCTTCTTCTATCTGGCGGCGCTGCCCTCGACGGTTTCGTCCTCCGTCGCGATGACGTCGCTGGCCCGGGGTAACGTGCCGGTCGCGATCTTCAATGCGACGCTCTCCAGCCTGATCGGCGTTTTCGCAACGCCGTTGCTGATGGCGTGGTTCCTGTCGTCGACCGGCGTCGGCATGCCGCTTTTGCCGGTGATCGGCAAGATCGTGCTGCTGGTGCTGCTGCCGATCATCGTCGGCCAGATCGCCCGCCATTGGCTCTATGGCTGGGCCACGCGCAACATCAAGGCGATCCGCCTCGCCGATCGCGCGATCATCCTGGCGATCGTCTACAACTCCTTCGCCGACTCGATCGCAGAAGGCGTCTGGGCCGGCCATGACGTCAGCCTGATCGCGGCGATCATCGTCGGTGTGATCGCGCTGTTCTTCATCATCTACGGCCTGATGCTGATCCCATGCCGCTTGATGGGGCTGAACCGGCCCGACACGATCGCCTGCCTCTATTGCGCTTCGAAGAAGTCGCTGGCGACGGGCGTGCCACTCGCAAAGATCATGTTTGCGAGCTCGCCGGCGCTGGGGCTGATCATTGCGCCGATCATGCTCTATCACTTCTGCCAGCTGCTGATCGTCAGCGTCATGGCAAATCGCGAGGGACGCCGCGCGATTGCCGAGGCCCACGCCGCGGCGTGAAGCTGCCGCCCGAAGGGCATTCTCGCGGAGTACAAAGCGGTCGCCTTGGCGGCCGCTTTTTCGTTTTGGTAGAGGGCCGCTGCTTCGTCTCGCGGCTAGTTCTGCTGCAGCAGTTGCTTCGTCGCGGGCACCGCCTGCTGGAGGCCGGGATCGACGCCCGGATTGAGCGTCACCTTGCGGTCTGAACAGGTGCATTTGTAGCCTGTCTGCCCCGCCTTGTTGGTGAACTCGCTGGTTTCGCAACTGGTCAGCTTGTTGCTCAGCTGCTTCTGCGTGCAGCGACCGCCGGTGACCACCGTTGCCGCCTGAGCCGCGGCGGACATCATTGCAACGGTAAGAAGCGCGGCTGAGATCGAGGTCAAGCGTTTCATGATAGCCCTCTGCGAGGCCAAGGCTGCGATATTGCCCCCCGGCGACCCATCCGTATGGCAGAACCGGACGGCTCCGTATGATGGCAATCACACGCTGCGGCGACTGGGTTTAGACGGCGCCTGGACCTTCGATTTCTCGGCGATTTCCTGCGAACTTCAGATCGCAGCTGCGCCAGCGATCGGGCCTGTCAGACGTTCGCCCTCGCCAGGCTCTCCAGCCGCTCGGGCAAGCGGCTCATCACCGCGCGGCGCTGATCGTCCGTCATGCGCGACCATTGGCTGATCTCGTCGAGGCTGCGGCCACAACCCTCGCAGAGCTCCGAATCGGGATCGAGCACGCAGACGCTGATGCAGGGCGAGATCATGTCGCCGCGACGATCGCCATCAGATAGGTGACGAGCGCGATCTGCTGGGCAGCGCCCAGCGTGTCGCCGGTCTGCCCGGCAATCTGCGAGGCGCAGAGAAGCTGGAAGGCATAGGTTGCCGCGCCGGCGACGAGGAGGGCGACGACGGCCGGGAGGATTCCGGTTCCGATCGCGCCACAGATCAGCGCCGCCACCACGGCGATGCCGATGGCGGTCAGGCTGGTGTCACGGGAAGGCCGTCCGGTGGCGCTGGCGAGGCCTTCGAAGCGCGCCGGCGGCAGGGCCGCCCAGAGCTGGACGATCGCTGCGCGGCTGACGATTTCCGCGCCGATCAGCGCGGTGGCGACCGGCCAGGCGCCGTAGGGCAGCAGGTTGGCGATCAGCGTCGTGCGGAGCAGCAGCGACAGGATCAGCGCTACCGCGCCAAACGTGCCGATCCGGCTGTCGCGCATGATCTCCAGCTTGCGCGTCGCGGTCGTGCCACCGCCGAAACCATCGGCAGTGTCGGCAAGACCATCCTCATGCAAGGCGCCGGTGAGCGCGATCGTCGCTGCTAGCGAGAGGGCGGCGGAGGCCAGCAGGGGCAGGCCGAGCGCGTGGGCGAGCAGCAGGGCGATGGCGCCGACAAGACCGACCAGCAGCCCGACGCCCGGGAAGGCGCGGGCCGCGATCGTGAAATCGGGCCGCCGATCCGCGGCCACGCCCATCCAGGCGGCCGGCAGCCGCGTCAGGAAGGCTGTCGCCACCGCGAGTTCCGACAGGGAGTTGCGAAAGACGGTCCGGTACTGGTCATCGGTCATGGCAATTGCCCCCGTCGGCGGATCGTCGCACCGACTCGGCGTCATCGACGCTTGCGGTACGCTGGAGGAGGGTTATAGATCGCCCGCCGCCGGCCGCAAAGTGTGCCGATCCATCCACCCCGCACCTAGCCGAGATACGCATGGCCCGCTCCGCTTCCGGACTTCCCTTCGACGACATTCGCGCGCTCTTCGACGAGATGCCGGGGCGCGACGAAGCGGCCGTGCTCGCCATCCGGGCGCGCGATGCGCAACTGACCAAGCCGGCCGGTTCGCTCGGCCGGCTGGAGGATCTCGCCGAATGGCTGGGCGGCTGGCAGGGCCGGGCGCGCCCCGCCGTCACCCGTCCGCTGGTCGCGATCTTCGCCGGCAATCACGGCGTCGCGGCGCAGGGCGTCTCCGCCTACCCGTCCAGCGTCACCCAGCAGATGGTCGAGAACTTCGCCGCCGGCGGCGCGGCGATCAACCAGATCTGTATCGTCTACGATCTCGGGCTGAAGGTGTTCGACCTCGCGCTCGACCTCCCGACCGGCGATATCACGGTGGAGCCCGCGCTGGACGAAGCCGGCTGCGCCGCCACCATGGCGTTCGGCATGGAGGCGACGGCGGGCGGCATCGACCTGCTGGCGATCGGCGAAATGGGCATCGGCAATACGACGATCGCCGGCGCCGTCGCAGCCGGCCTGTTCGGCGGCACAGGCCGCGACTGGGTCGGACCCGGCACCGGCGTCGACGCCGAAGGCGTAGCCCGCAAGGCAGCCGTCATTGATAGGGCGCTGGAGCTGCATTCCGCGCATTTGCGCGATCCGCTGGAAGTGCTGCGCCGCCTCGGCGGGCGCGAGCTTGCGGCCATGGCGGGCGCGATCCTGGCCGCCCGGATGAGCCGCATCCCGGTCATCATCGACGGCTATGTCGCCACCGCCGCCGCCGCGGTGCTCTACAAGATCAACCCATCCTCGCTCGACCATTGCCAGTTCGGCCATGTCTCGGCCGAGCCGCCGCATGCCAGGCTGCTGGCGGCGATGGGCAAGACGGCGCTGCTCGATCTCGGCATGCGTCTCGGCGAAGGCACGGGCGCGGCCATGGCCGCGGGCCTCGTCAAGGCGGCGGCGGAGATCCACACCGGCATGGCGACCTTCGCGCAGGCCGGCGTCTCGGGCAAGGCGGACTGATCTAGCCGGCCGAGCGCCAGAGAATGACGTTCTCGTGGGCGGGAATGTCCTCGCTATGGGTCTCCAGCACGCGGGCGCGCGGCAGGCACAGGGTCGCAACCGTGCCGGCCCCCATTGTCGAGCGCAGCTCGAAGGTGCCGCCATGGAGACGGATCAGCGCCTCGACCATCGGCAGCCCCATTCCGGCGCCCGGCTTGGCCATGTGAATGGCGCTCTCGCCCTGCTGGAAGGGCGAGAGAACGAGGGCAACCTCCCGGGCCGGAATGCCCGGGCCTGTGTCGCGCACGGAAACGTATTGCCCGCCGCCCGCCGTCCAGCCCGCCTGAAGCGTGACCGTGCCGCCGGCGGGCGTGAACTTCACCGCATTCGAAAGCAGGTTGAGCACCGCGCGCCGGAGGCCGGCGGGGTCCGCCCGCACCAGCGGCAGCTCGGGTTCGACATCCAGCACGAGACGGAGGTCGCGGCTGCGTGCTTCGCCCGCGACCATGCTTTCGCAGGCGCGCACGATCGCCTCCAGCGCGACGGGCACCTCGTGCAGCTCATAGCGTCCGGTTTCGAGCCGGGAGAGGTCCAGAATCTCGTTGATCAGCGACAGCAGGTGGCCGCCACTCGCATGAATGTCGCCGGCATATTCGCGGTAAGTGCCGTTCTGCATCGGCCCGAGCACTTCGTTCTTCATCACCTCGGAGAAGCCGAGGATGGCGTTGAGCGGCGTGCGCAATTCGTGATTCATCGTCGCCAGGAAGCGCGAGCGCGCCAGCCTGGCTTGGTCGGCGAGTTGAAACGCGTGTTCCGCCTGCTCGCGCGCGGCCAGCAGTTCCTCGGAAAGACGCGCATGCTCGGCACGAGCGAGGATTCCCTCGCGGATTGAGCGACGCTCGCGCACCGAGAGACAGACGAAGAAGATCGCGGTCGCACCGGATAGCCAGGCGAGCGCGACCGGCAGAGGCTCCTCGCGAAACGCGAACAGGGCGACGAGGGTCAATGCGGCGGGTGCCGTCGCAGCTGTCACGGCCGCGGGCAGGGCCGCCGCGAGGGCCGTGGCGGCACAGGCAACGGCCAGCAGGATGGCGAACTGGAAAACCGCCGCCTCGGGTCCATGCTCCGCCGAGAGCAGGACGAGAATTCCGACCCAGCTCAGGCCGCAGAAACATTCCGCGACCACGAACAGCCCGCTCCAGAGCCGCGTGTCGATCGCCTCCGGCTTGCGATAGCTGAGGCACAAAGCGCCGAGCAGCGCGTGGCTGCAGAGGGCGACGAGGCTCCACACGACGACCGAGGCCGACGGCAGCCAAGCAGAAGCCAGCCCGGCCGCCAGCAGAATGAGAGCCCCCATGGCCGGGCTGCCGGCAAGCCGGCTTCGCGCGTAGCTGGCAAGAAGGGCCCGGCGCAGGTGCAACTTGGCAGGGTCGAAACTGGGGGCGGTGGTATCCGGATCGGCGATGTCGTCGACGCCCCCGCGGCGCCGTTCAACGCGGCCGCTGGGCAGGGGAGTTGTTTCGGTGTCGACCGTTGCCGCCGTCAGGCCTTGCATCCCACGACTTCCTTGAAGGAAGCACTCTAGCTAGTTGCTGAATTTGCGTTTCGAACGCTTAATGCCAACTTGATGAGCATGGTTAAGTCATTGCTAAATCCCGCCCCGCCGGCCCCTGACGACCTGGACCAACTGGTTGAGGAGATCCGCCAATGCCGGATCTGCGTCGACCAGCCGCGCGGCCGGCCCCTGCCGCATGAACCGCGCCCGGTCGTCCGCGCCTCCGCCACCGCCCGCATCCTGATCGCGGGTCAGGCGCCGGGCACGCGCGTGCACGCATCCGGCAAGCCGTTCACCGATCCCTCGGGAGATCGGCTGCGCGATTGGATGGGCGTAGGCGAAGCGGAATTCTATGACGAGGCGCGGATCGCCATCGTCCCCATGGGCCTCTGCTTTCCGGGGCTCGATGCCAAGGGCGGCGATCTGCCGCCGAGGCGCGAATGCGCACCCGCCTGGCGCAACGCGCTGCTGGACCGGATGCCGGCCGTCGATCTGGTCCTCGCCGTGGGGCTCTACGCGCAGCAATTCCATCTGGGCAAACGCGTGCGCGGCAGCCTGACGGAGACGGTCGCCGACTGGCGGGCTATTCTGGACGAGACCCATGCGCCGAGGATCCTGCCGCTGCCGCATCCCTCGTGGCGAAACTCCGGCTGGATCAAGCGGAATCCTTGGTTCGAAGCCGAGCTGCTGCCGGTCTTGAAAGGCCTGGTGGCCGCGCGACTTTAAGCGCCGAGTTGACAACATCCGCCGAAATAAGCATTCATCACGGAATAATATTCTCAATTGCCAGACGAAAAAAGTAGTCATTGGAAAATGATGCTCCCATCGTCCGGGCCCAAGGCAGAGGGTTCCTGAATGATTGACCGGCTCGACCGAAAAATCCTGCAAATCCTGCAGGAAGACGCCACCATCCCCGTCGCGGAAATCGGTCGGCGAGTCGGCCTTTCGACCACGCCCTGCTGGCGGCGCATCCAGAAGCTGGAAGAAGACGGCGTCATCACCAAGCGCGTTGCCGTCCTCGACCCGAAGAAGGTGAATGCCAAGGTCACCGTGTTCGTCTCGATCACGACCAGCCAGCACAATGAAGAATGGCTGAAGCGCTTCGCGGAAGTCATCCGCGACGTTCCCGAGGTGGTCGAATTCTACCGCATGAGCGGGCAGGTCGATTATCTGCTGCGCGTCGTCGTGCCGGACATCGAGGCCTATGACCTGTTCTACAAGCGCCTGATCTCGCGCATCGACATTGCCGACGTTTCCTCGGCTTTCGCGATGGAGCAGATCAAATACGCAACGGCGCTGCCGCTGAACTACATCCCGCTCGAAAAAGACAAGGGCATGGCATAGGGGTTTCACTCTCTGCCATCCAGCGCCGCGGCGGGCTACCCTGCCGCGCGCTCAGGCGGATCGCATGTGTCGCGTCAGGCGGTGTTCAAGCTTGTCCCAGACACGGCGGATGATCTCGACCACCACCAGATAGAGCACGGCCGCCCAGAGATAGACCTGGAAATCGAACGTGCGGGAATAGGCGAGGCGGGTGACGCCCATGAGGTCGAACACGGTCACGATCGCCGCCACGGATGACCCCTTCACCATCAGGATCACTTCATTGCCGAGCGGACGTAGTGCGATCAGCATCGCCTGCGGCATCACGATCTTGCGGAAGATCTGCCGCGGCCGGAGGCCGAGCGACATCGCGGCCTCGCGCTGGCCTGCCGGCACGGCGCGGATCGCGCCCCGCAGGATCTCCGCCTGATAGGCGCCGGTATTCAGCGTGAAGGTGAGCACGCAGCAGAAGAAGGCGTCCCGGAACAGCCACCAGAGGCCGATCGCTTCGAGCTGCGTCCGGAACTGGCCGGCGCCGTAATAGACGAGGAAAACCTGCGCCAGCAGCGGCGTGCCGCGGAAGAAATACATGTAGCCGAACGAGATCGCCCGCAGGATGCGGCTCCGGCTCATTCGCGCCAGCGCGACGGGGATCGAGAGCAGCGCGCCAAGCGTGATCGAGATGACGACCAGTTGCAGCGTGACCACCAGGCCCTGCAGCATGCGCGGGCCATAAGTGGCGAGAGCGTCCCAATTCATGACGCTCTCCTCAGGCCGCGATTGGCCCAGCGTTCGATCGCGACGATGCCGATCGACGAGATCATCGACAGCGCCAGGTAGATGAGGCAGGCGACGCCGAAGAACAGGAAGGGCTCCTTGGTCACCCGAACGGCGAGGCCCGTCTTGCGCAGCAGATCGTCGAGCGCGATTACCGAGACGAGCGAGGTGTCCTTGAGCAGGATCAGCCAGAGATTGGCGAGGCCTGGAAGTGCGAGACGCACGAGCTGCGGGATGATGACCAGCCGAAGCGTCGTCGACGGCCGAAGCCCGAGCGCATAGGCGGCTTCATACTGACCGCGCGTGATGTTGTTGAAGGCGCCGAGGAACACTTCAGACGCATAGGCCGAGAAGACCACGCCGAGCGCCACCATGCCGGCGATGAAGCCATTGACCTCAACCGTCGCGTCGCTGAACAGCCCGATGATGCGTTGCAGCGCGATCTGGCCGCCGAAATAGACGATGAAGATCGTCAGCAGCTCCGGCAGGCCGCGAAATACGGTCGTATAGGCGTTACCGAAGGCGCGGAGATAGCGGTTGGGGCTGCGCTTGGCCAGGGCGACCAGGAAGCCCAGCGCCAGGCCAAAGGGAACGGTAGCCAAAGCGAGCCGGATCGTGAGCCAGGTGCCTTGGAGCAGTTCGTCGCCCCAGCCATCCGGCCCGAAACTCAGCAGTCTCAGTAGATCCACGCCGCCCGTCCCCCCACGGTCCTTTCATATGGAACCGCGAGGCAGGGTGCGTGCCCTGCCTCGCGAGATCCCTATTCCTTCCAGATCGAGAAGGGGAAGTACTTGGCGTTGATCTTGTCGTAGGTGCCGTCGGCCTTGATGGCGAGGATGGCCGCGGAGATCTGGTCGCGCAGATCACTGTCTTCCTTGCGAACGGCGGCGCCGACGCCGTCGGTCGGCAGGTCGGTGCCGACGAACTCGTAGTTGGCGCCATCCGCCGTCTTCAGCCAGTCGAGGCCGGGCAGCTTGTCGACGAAAAGCAGGTCGATGCGGCCTGCCACCAGGTCGAGATTGACCTCATCCTGGGTCGGATAGAGCTTGATGTCGGAGCCCTTGTACTTCTCTTCAAGTTCGGTCGCCTGCACGGTCGAGGACTGCGCGCCGATCGTCTTGGCCTTCAGGCCTTCCGGCGAGGTGTCCTTGATGCCGGCGCTCTTGGGCGCCACGAAGGAGGAGGGCGACTGGTAGTAGGGGCGGGAGAAGTCGATGACCTTCTTGCGCTCGTCGGTGATCGACATGGACGAGATGATGGTATCGAACTTTCCGGCCTGCAGCGCCGGGATCAGACCATCCCAATCCTGGACGGTGAAGGTGCACTCGGCCTTCAGGTTCGCGCAGATCGCCTTGGCGATATCGACGTCGAAGCCACCGACCTGGCCGTCCGCGCTGACGGAATTGAACGGCGGGAACGCGCCTTCGACGGCGACCCGGATGTTCTTCCATTCCTTCGCCTGAACGGCGCCGGAGACAGCCATCAGGGCCAAAGCCGCAATGGCGACCCGCTTCACGATACGCATATTGAATTCCCTCTGACGCGCGTTTCTACCGGAATTGGAGCGCCGGTCCTTGCGCCGCTTCCCTGGCCGGCACCCTCTTGTGTCATCTTCCCACCTTTTGCGGGCGGGCCGCAACTGTCCTGGAATTCAAAGCAGTTTCAGGCCGGACGGGGAACACCAAGCCATGCGTCCGCCTCGTCACGTTCCTCAGGCGTGTTGAGATTGAGGAACGGATCGGGTCCGTGCAGAGGCAGTTCGAAATTGACGACCGCAAAGCCGCAGGAGGCCAGGAAAGCCCGCACGCCCTGGCTTTTGGCGGTCAGGCGCCATTCCTCCAGGACATCGGCCAGCGCCACGGGCCAGAGGGCGACGACGGGGTGGTCGCGGTCGCCCGATGCGGCAATGGTGATCCGGCGGGCATCGCTCTGGCGTGCGGCCAGTTGCGCCACCAGGTCGACGGGGAAGAATGGTGTATCGATCGGCACGGTGGCGACAAAGTCCGGTCGCACGGCCAATGCCTCGGCCCAACGCAGGCCGGCGAGCACGCCGCCCAGCGGCCCCGTATCGGGTCGGTCATCTGGCAGGACGGGCAGGCCATAGGAGGAGAACCGGGCCGGATCGCCATTGGCGTTGATCGCAAGTGTCTCGACCTGCGGGCCGAGCCGGGCAATCGCGCGTTCGATCAATGGCTGCCCGCCAAGCTGCACGAAAGCCTTTTCGCGGCCCATGCGGCGCGAATTGCCTCCGGCGAGGATCAGTCCTGCTATCGTCATCGGCTCCATTTTCGGTTGAGGAGCATGAAGGCTCCGCCCGCGACTATTCCCCAGAATGCCGCTCCAACACCGAAAAAGGAAAGGCCCGACGCTGCTGTTACAAACGTCACGATTGCCGCATCTCTGTGCGCCGCGACGCCGATCGCGCCCGCCAGCGCGCCGCCAAACGCACCGAGAAGGGCGAGGCCGGTCGCGGCCTGGATCAGGACCTGCGGCGCTGCCGTGACAAGGGCGGCGGCCAGCGTGGCGCCAAGCCCCAGGAACAGATAGGCGACGCCGCCCGCGAACGAGGCGACCCAGCGCCGCGCAGGATCGGGATGCGAATCGGGTCCCGCGCACATCGCCGCCGTGATCGCCGCGAAATTCAGCGTATGACCGCCGAGTGGCGCCACCAGGACGCTGGCGATGCCGGTGCCGAGAAACACCGGCCCCACCGGCGGCTCGTAGCCATTGGCCCGCATCACCGCGATT
This sequence comes from Kaistia defluvii, assembly GCF_040548815.1. Taxonomy (NCBI): domain Bacteria; kingdom Pseudomonadati; phylum Pseudomonadota; class Alphaproteobacteria; order Hyphomicrobiales; family Kaistiaceae; genus Kaistia; species Kaistia defluvii. The sequence continues at coordinate 890,901 of NZ_JBEPSM010000001.1, forward strand.
CCCGGCAGGTTCTGCGAGGCCATGGTGACGATGAAGAGCGGGATGGCGAGGGAAATCAGCCCCTGGAAGGTGAAGCTCGGCACGATGAAGACGACGTCGGGGATGGCGTGATCGATCGCCAGTCCGCCGGGCGGAAGGGTCCAGACAATCAGCGCCACGGCGGTCGCGACCGCCGCCGGAACGGCCCAGATCCGCCGGATTCGGCCGACAATCGCCCAAACCAGAACGACGGGGAGGGCGAGGCCGGGCTGCAGACCAACCGCCTTGGCAGGAGCGAGGCAGAGGCTGAGGAGGATGCCCGCCAGCATGGCGCTCGCCAGCACGGGCGGGATCGCCGAGACGATCCGACCGAACGGCTTGATCAGACCGGCCGCGATGATCAGCACGCCGGTAAGGATGAAAGCGCCGACCGCGGCGGGAAAGCCGCCCTGGATCAGGCCCGTCGCGGCAAGCAGCACCGAACCCGGCGTCGACCAGGCGATGGTGATCGGAATGCGGTAGCGTTGGCTGAGCACGATCCCCAGAACGCCTTGCGCGATGCAGATCGCCAGCAGCCCGGAGGCGGCCTGCGCCTGCGTTGCGCCAACGGCTGTAAATCCTTGCAAAACAACGGTGAACGTACTCGCGAAGCCGACAAAGGCGGCGATGATCCCCGCCAGGATCGGCTGGGTCAGCCCGGCCGATCGGCGCGGGGAGCCAGGGCCGCCTTCGGCTGGGCTCACCCTCTCGAGATCGGTGGTGCGGGCCTCGGTTCGCATGTCCATCGTCGCTGTCCACATTGCATTCGGTCAACGAATTGTTAGATTGGATCCAATCGACAGGCAAGGGTGGATCGAGGAGGCCATGGGATGACTAGCGCGCTGTCGCAACTGCTCGAAGCCGCGCCGCCGCGCTATCGTACGGCCACCGAATATGTCGAGGCGACGCTGCGCGAGGCGATCCTTTCGGGGGCAATTGCTCCGGGTACCCCCCTTCGCCAGGAGGAGCTGGCCACCACCTTCAAGGTCAGCCGGATGCCGATTCGTGAGGCATTACGGCAACTTGAGGCGCAGGCCCTGGTCGATTTCGAGCCGCATCGCGGCGCCGTCGTGGTCCAGATCACGCTGCTCGACGCGATGGACAATTACGCCATCCGCGCGGCGCTCGAACCGCAGGCGCTGCGCCTCTCGATCCCGAATCTGACCGAGGAGGATTTCACCATCGCCGAGGAGATCCTGGCCGAGATCGACCAGGAGACGGATCCTGGCCGGATGGGCGAGCTGAACCGCCGCTTCCACATGACGCTCTATGCGCAAGCCGGCCTGCCGCGCCTGATTGCGCTGACCGAACAACATCTTGCGTCGGCCGACCGGTATCTGCGCTTCCATCTGGCGGCAATCGGCGACATGGGCCAGGACGAACATCACGACATGCTGGCCGCCTGCCGGGCCGGTGACGAGGCCGGCGCGCTCGACGCGCTCGCCCGCCACCACGGCCGCGCCAGCACGGCGATGCGCGCCTTCTTCGAGGCCCGCGAGGCTCCCAGGGGTTGACGCGCTTGCGCCGGGCGGCGGCGGGGGCCTATAGAACCCGACGTCGGACGGTCGCCGCCAACCGTGCCGCAGGCGGATTTTCCGTTAGCCTGGCGTTAGCCCCCTGTTACCCGGGAAACTGTCCATGACGATGACGCCCAAACGCCTGGCCCGATCTTGAGCGACCTGCGGATCGACCCGGCCGCCGAACCCTCGACGCTGGCGGGGATGGGCTGGTCGAAATTCTTCGCCGACCAGATCGGACCCGACGATGCCGGCCTGGTGCCGATGCGGATCGCGACCGTGCACCGGGCGCGGATGAGCGCCGTCTCGGTCGATGGTCCCCACCGGATGATGCTACAGCCCCATACCAACACCGGCGACTATGCGGTGGGCGACTGGGTGCTGGTGGAGCCGGGCACCAACTGGCTGCGCCGCCGGATCGAACGCAAGACGCTCCTGCAGCGCCGGATCGAGGGCGGCACCCAGCCGCAACTGACCGCCGCCAATGTCGACACGCTGTTCATCGTCACCTCGTGCAATGCCGATTTCAACGTCGCCCGGCTGGAGCGCTATCTGGCGCTCGCCAACCAGGCCGGCACCCGGCCGGTGATCCTGCTCACCAAGGCCGACGCCGTCGAGGACGCCGATGCCTATGCGGCGCAGGTGACGGCGCTGCAGCGGGGGCTCGAATGCGTCACGCTGGATGGCCGCAGCGGCGCGGCGGCGGCAGCGCTTGCGCCCTGGTGCGGGGAAGGGCAGACGGTGGCGCTGATCGGCTCCTCCGGCGTCGGCAAGTCGACGCTGCTGAACACGCTGGCCGGCCCCGATCAGGATGCGCCGCAGCAGACCGGCGGCATCCGCGAGAGCGACGCCAAGGGCCGCCACACCACGACCTCGCGCTCGCTGCACCGGATCGCCGGCGGCGGCTGGGTGATCGATACGCCGGGCATGCGGACGCTGCATGTCAGCGACGCGGCCGAGGGCATCGAGCAACTGTTCGCCGAAATCACGGAACTCGCGCCGAACTGCCGGTTCCGCGATTGCACGCATGAGCACGAACCCGGCTGCGCGGTGCAGGCGGCGGTCAAGGCCGGCACGCTCGACCCCGACCGCCTCAGCCGCTGGCGCAAACTCCAGGACGAAAACCGCGCCAAGACGCCGGTTCTGAAGGGCCCCCGGGGCAACAAGCGCTGAGCCGTTTCCGGCTCAGCCTTCAGCCAGGACAGGATCGGCCGCCGGCGGCTTGAACCGCAACCCGAGCACCAGCGGCACGCTGATCGCGTAGACCACGACGACCGCCAGCCAGATCGCCCCGGGCCACTGATCCTGGAACAGGAAATAGAGGCTTGAGAAGGTGAGCGGCCCGACGATCGTCGCGAGGCTGACGGTCGACGCCAGCACGCCCTGGAACTGGCCCAGCTGGCTTTCGTCGACCTGCCGGGTCGCCAGCGATTGCAGCGCCGGCACGCCGATGCCGCCCAGCGCGAAGATCGGCATGATCGCAAAGACGATCCAGCCTTCGCTGGCGAACGCGATGACCATCAGCGCGATCGACGCGCCGGCGACGCCCGTCAGGATGGCGCCGCGTTCGCCGAGCCATTTTACCGCCGGGCCGGGCAGGAATGCCTGGGCAAGCGCCTGGCAGATGCCGAAGGCGCCGAGCGAGAGCCCGATCCACAGTCCGTTCCACTGGAAGGCATCCTGGCCCCACAGCGCCCAGCAGGTGCCGTACGCCTCGCCGGTGGCGCTGAAGACGAAGAAGATCAGGATGATCGGCAGCAGGCTCTTCATCGAGAAGACCCAGCGCAGCGGCCGGATCGGATTGAGGGCCGCCAGTTTGATCGGCTCACGGCTGGGCGCGCGCGACTCCGGCAGGACGAAGAAAGCCAGCAGCAGGTTGCAGCCGTTCAGCAGTGCCGCGGCGATGAAGGGCAGGCGCAGCCAGGCGTCGCCGAGCACGCCGCCCAGCACCGGCCCGATGATGAAGCCGATGCCGAACATGGCGTTGAACAGGCCGAAACGGCGTGCGCGCTGATCTTCCGGCGAGATGTCGGTGATGTAGGCGGTGGCGACCGCGATATTGGCGCTTGTCAGCCCGGCGATGGCGCGCCCGAGCAGCAGCATCCAGAGGCTGGGCGCAATGGCTAGGAACAGATAGTTGACCGCCGCGCCGGCGAGCGAGATCAGCAGCACGGGGCGACGGCCCAGCCGGTCGCTGAGCGAGCCCAGCACCGGTGCGAAGATGAACTGCATGACGGCATAGAGCGCGGTCAGGATGCCGATGTAGGCGGTGACGTTTTCGGATTGGGTGACGTCGCGCAGCAGCGACGGCAGGATCGGGAAGATGAGACCGATGCCAACGGCATCGAGGACGATGGCGGTGAAAATGACGGTGAGGGGTTTGCTCATGGCGCGTTCCGATAGGCGCAAGCATGCCGGCACCGTTCGGCGTCAGGGGCTTGCGGGGAGGCCTGTAAGTCAGGCGGTGTCGTTCCGGGAGACGCTGGCCGGACCGTGCGTGCAATCGCAGGGCCGGCTTGTGCTTGACCGCCTGGACGATAATTCGTCCACCTGTTTACTCCGCCAGTGAGCGGATCAAGGGAAGCGGTCGCTTTTCGCGACGGAAGGCATGTACGCCGCTTGGCGCCGCGTCACAAGTGGTTTTTCGCTATGGATCTCAGCAGGGTTATTGCACGCATTGGCCGTTGCCTGCGGCCATCTTGGCGATTGCACGCATGAGCAGCAGCCCGGCCGCGCCGTTTAGGCGTTAGAGGCCGGCACGCTCGACCCCGACCGCCTCAGCCGCTGGCGCAAACTCCAGGACGAAAACCGCGCCAAGGCCCCGGTTCTGAAGGGGCCGAGGGGGAACAAAAGGGAAAGCTAGGCCCCTAGATTATTTACCGGACATTCGCTCAGCGATGCGTCCTATGCCCTCGATACTCGGGGCACTTTTGGACCATCCGGCAGCGTACGAGATGTCGTTCGATTGCGGCCGCTTGCCCTCAGGCAGGTATGTTAGCTTGATTCTCGCAGGCAGAGCCGCCGCTTCGCCAACGAACAATGCTTCACGCCGAGGCAGCGACGGTAGCAGTCTCAATAGACCTGACATAGTATCAGGAAGAAAGCGGCCAACATGCTCTTGATCGCTGCCATTTGTCAGCCGAAGCACGAGCCAAGAGTTGCATTGCGAAAGCACAGTGCTCTCAACGTCCGAAGGACGCTGCGAAACGAGCATCAGTCCAATACCATATTTGCGTCCTTCTCGCGCGATCCGACGAATAGCGTCTTGGGCAGCAGCATACTGTGCTTCGCCGCGATCAGGCACATACCGATGAGCCTCTTCACAAACAAAGAGAATCGGATCTGATTCTCGTTCAGCTCGGGTCTGTGCGAGTTTGTATGAGAACAGCAGCCTAGCCAGCGCTGCAGTCAGAGGTCCCGCGACCTCTGTAGGTAGCCCGGATATATCGAGTATTCGAATTGAGGAGTTGGGGCGCTGAGAGTCAGAACCAATAAATTGGGCAAGAATCTCGGAAAGTGAAGGGTCTCCGGCGGCATGATTCCGCATCAAGAATGAAATTCGGCGGTCTAAGCGAAGGACCGTAAGCTTATCGATGATGGATGAGAACTTCTGCTGGTAGTCACCATCTGTAAGTGGTTTCCAGGAAGATCCAACTGATCTATTGTTCTGACAGACCTCTATATGGTTCCTAAATTCTTCTAGGTCAAACGGCAGGGGCCAGTCACGGTCAAACTGTGCGATTTCGGCCATTGTCCTGCCAGGGGCGGGGCGGGGTAGATCAGGGTGCCTCGAAGGATCAGTATTTCTTTCAGGATCAGTCGCCGCGATAACGAGGCCAGCGGCGTGCATTCGCGCGTGCGCGAGCGCCTTGTACACAACGTTGGACTGCGAAGTGGCCTCAAACTCGCCTTTTCCAACGACGAGGCGTCGGAACTCGTCGCTAGACATTAACCAGTAAGGAAGCGTCACCTGCTTGGGTGCGCCGTCCTCTAAGCCTGAGTCCTCGTATGCCCTGAAGACTGTCGCCCGTGACCCGAAAGCGGGGCCGTACTCGCCGTGGGGATCTATGATGACTATACGGGGTCGAAATGACGTGTCTCCGCTAGCCTTGTGATCTAATACGGAATGGAGAATTGCCGCCACGGCGGTGGATTTTCCAGACCCCGTTGAACCTAGAACAGCAAAGTGGTGTCCGAACAGCTTGTCCATATCAGCATGACAAGCAACACTATCCGCACTTGCGTACGCGCCAAATGATATGAGCTTATTCGGTCCCGCGTCGTTATGTTTCTCGATGGCAGTATAAAGGCGGCGCGTTTCTGAGGACGTAACTAGGAAAACTGCGTGCAGGGGTAGAGGAGAATTTCGCACTCCTCGGTCAAACTGAAGCGTCTCAGTTGTCTTTATCCAGCGGGCCTCACCAAAAAGGTCCGCCTCGAGGACACGTCTATCGGGTCCTTCAGTAGCGCCCTGAGCAGCGGCCTCTTCTTCCGTCTGAAGACGCAGAAGTCTGACCATTGCGAACAGGACGGTTCTCCCGATGTGCAGCTTGATCAGGCTTCCGATCTGGCCGACAGGGTAAACGGTACCGCCGTGCGTTTGTACAAGCTCGGTCAAGTCCCGACGCAGGGAGACCTTAATGGTTGTGCCAGAAGTCTCGAAAATGGTGCCAATTTGCAGAGTCGGGTTGAGATCAAAGTCTTTCAATCAATCTGCTCCGCAACATCTGCTGGCAACCCATCTTCCAAAAATGAAGTGGCGCCGGAAAAGCTCCACCAATCTCGCTTTGCGCCACTGCTAGTTGCCCCGAAAAAGGGGCCATCTGGGCCGCGATAGAGCCCATCCTCTGTGATGACAAAAATTCTATTTCCCGCGCTGCTACTGCCCCAACGTTGAAGCTTGGCGTTACGTGATTTCGAAAAAGCTACGAGGGTGGTTTTATTGTCGGGGTGAAGGAGACTTTGCTCAATGATTGCATCAATATGATCGTCACCAAATGAGTATCCGCACGTAAATAATACTTGTTGACGATTGTTTGCGAGTAACCTCCTAAACCTCTCGAACAGAAATCCGAACGGGTCTTCGCGTGTTGCCATATATTTAGTGGATTGGGGATATATGACAACATTGCCGTTTGCATTTGAACGGTCGGGGTAAAGGTCGTCATGCCTAACACGGAAAACGCGACCTGCTTCGGCTCCGCTTCTGTACCAGTCTATTGATCCGTGTAGCTTGGTAATGAGCGCTCTAGTTCTGGAGTTTTGCTGGGAAAGCTCCAGTGCCTGTTCATCCCACGATGCAATTGCTCCGCCTACAAAGCCATCACCATATGGTACCAACTCCAGCGCCAGCGCGTCTTCGAGCAATGTGTCGTAGTTTGTTGTAACAAAATGTACGGCATCGCGCCGGTCGTCGAGCCCTGCACGGTTTACCTTGTACAGTGAGCGGATAAACCGACGATGGTGCTCAATATTGACGATTGGCTTCTCTTTGTTGCCTATCTGTTCAGGTTCAACGTCGTTCGCCGGGCGATATCCCCACCTTAGAATGTCTCGGATGTGACGTAGGATGGTGTGGTGGGCATCTTGCAGTGCAATCTTATGCACGCGAATTGTTCCGATCGCGGCCTTCTTGTCTTTCGACCGTTCTGCCAGCGCTATTAAGTCGCCGAAGTGGCTCAGTACATGCTCGATATGGAGATCGATTGGAAGATCGTCGCTAATCATCTTAATGAGATCACGCGTGCCACCCCCGCTTTCGTCCTTTTCAAGTAGTTGGAAGATACGATCGGTGAGTGGAAACATTAACGGTAGACCGGCCTCAAAGCTGATTCCAGCACCCGTGAGCCAAACTTGCCGCGGGGCCCTCAGATGCATATCCAACTGGCGCGCAGTTTCAGCACATCCGGTCATCCAGAGTCCCTAGGTTTTGAATCATCAACAGCTGCAGCTATGGTAGCTGCAATCTGTGATAGTAGAAGGAAAAAGTGCTGACGCAGGGGGTGCCCATCCTGGCCTGCCAACATCTTTTAACCTCTCCTTGCTGCCTCGATCTTGGCGACGTCGATCTTCTTCATCTCCATCATCGCCTCGAAGGCGCGCTTGGCTTCGTCGCCGCCGGCCGCCATCGCGTCCGTCAGCACGCGCGGCGTGATCTGCCAGGAGATGCCCCATTTGTCCTTGCACCAGCCGCACATGCTTTCCTGGCCGCCATTGCCGACGATGGCGTTCCAGTAGCGGTCGGTCTCTTCCTGGCTGTCGGTTGCGATCTGGAACGAGAAGGCTTCGCTGTGCTTGAACGCGGTGCCGCCATTGAGGCCGATGCAGGGGATGCCGGCGACGGTGAAATCGACCGTCAGCACGTCGCCCGCCTTGCCGGAAGGATAATCGCTGGGCGCCTTGTGGACGGCATGCACGGCGCTGTCGGGAAACGTCTTGGCGTAGAAGCGGGCGGCTTCCTCGGCGTCCTTGTCGTACCAGACGCAGATCGTGTTCTTGGCAATGGCCATCGCTTTTCCTTTCGATTTCGACCCGATCGCGGCCGGGCTAACCAGACGACGAATGCCGAGGCTCCATTTCGACACGAAGCGCTCGGGGCGTGCGAAATTTTTCCAGCGGGCCCTGCCTGGCCCGGCTGGCAGCCATAGCTTGCCATCGGCTCCAGGCGTTGCCTCGCTGGCCGGCAAGCACTCCATCTCGCCAATATGGCGCGCCAGGCGGCAGCCTCGGCGGCGCGCGAGGAGGGGTGAAGGTTCGCGTCCCTCGCCGCTTACGCGCTGGGATGCCCGCGTCCGACTCATCGCATCCGGGCGGTTGCCGGCAGGTTCACGCGCCGATTGTAACAACATCGTGCTTTCCTGCGAGGGAAACGATATTTGAGGCTCCGTCGCGTTTCGGTATCGTGGCGACGGCGGGCGAGGAAGTCCTCACTCTGCGCGTAAGTCATTCGGTTCGTATTCCATAGTATATTTCATGCCGGCAATTCACGCTGCTTGCGAGAGGTCTGCCATGATTTCAAAGCGATTTTTCTCCTTCTTCATGCTTTCTTCCAGCCTGTGCATCGCGGCCGCCCATGCGCAGACGATTACCGGAACGCCCGGGTCGCCGAGCGCGACGCAGACGATCGACGGCCGGCAGATCCCGGCGCCGCCGCTACCCTTTGGCGGCACGATCAATTTGGACGCGCCGAGCTCGAAGCCGTTCTGGCCGCCCACGGTGGTGCCGCCCGCCGGTGCGCCGAACATCCTGCTGATCATGACGGACGATGCCGGCTATGGCGTCTCCAGCACGTTTGGCGGTGTCATCCCGACCCCGGCGCTCGACCGCGTCGCCAATGCCGGCCTCCGCTATACGCAGTTTCATTCAACCGCGCTCTGCTCGCCGACGCGGGCGGCCCTGATCACCGGACGGAACCACCATTCGGTCGGCTTCGGCGTCGTGACGGAACAGTCGACCGGCTTCCCCGGCTATGATTCCGTCATCGGGCCGGAGAATGCGACGGTCGGCGAGATCCTGAAGGAGAATGGCTTCACGACATCCTGGTTCGGCAAGAACCACAACACGCCGAGCTTCCAGTACAGCCAGGCCGGACCGTTCAACCAATGGCCGGTCGGCATGGGCTTCGATTATTTCTACGGCTTCATGGGCGGCGAGACCAACCAGTGGACGCCCTATCTCTTCAAGAACACTACCCAGGTTTTCCCATGGGTCGGCAAGCCCGGCTACAACCTGACCACCGACCTTGCCGACAACGCCATCGACTATCTCCGGCAGACCGAGGCCGCCGCGCCGGACAAGCCGTTCTTTCTCTATTTCGTGCCGGGCGGCACGCATGCGCCGCATCAGCCGACGCCGGAATGGATCGCCAAGTTCAAGGGCAAGTTCGACATGGGCTGGAACGCCATGCGCGACCAGATCTACGCCAACCAGAAGCGCCTCGGCGTCATTCCCGCCAACACCGCGCTGACGCCCTGGCCGGACAGCCTGCCGAAATGGGATACGCTTTCGGCCGATGACAAGAAGCTGTTCGCCCGCCAGGCCGAGGTCTACGCCGCCTATGTCGCCTATACCGACCACGAGATCGGCCGCGTCATCCAGGAGGTGGAGGACCAGGGCAAGCTCGACAACACGCTGATCATCTATATCGAGGGCGACAACGGCACGAGCTCCGAAGGCTCGATGAGCGGCACGCCCTTCGATCTCGCGGCGCTGCAGGGCATTGATGTCCCGGTCGAGAAGCAGCTCCAATTCTACGATGCGTGGGGCTCGGACGTGACCTCGCCGCACATGGCGACGCCCTGGGCCTGGGCCTTCGATACGCCGTTCAAATGGACCAAGCAGATCGCCTCGCATTTCGGCGGCACGCGGCAGGGCATGGCGATGGCCTGGCCGGCGCGGATCAAGGATGCCGGCGGCATCCGCCACCAGTTCCACCACATGATCGATATCGTGCCGACGATGCTGGAAGCGACCGGCGTCCGGGCGCCGCTCTCGGTCAACGGCATCGCACAGCGCCCGATCGAGGGCGTGAGCATGGCCTATAGCTGGGACAAGGCGAATGCCGATGCGCCATCGGCGCGGACGACGCAGTATTTCGAGATGTTCGGCGACCGGGCCATCTATCACGATGGCTGGATCGCCTCGACCACGCCGCCGCAGCCGCCCTGGCTGATGGGGCTTGCAAAGATGCCGGATGTCATCGGCGGCTATGACTGGGAACTCTACAACCTCGCCGAAGACTATTCGCAGAACAACGACCTCGCCGCCGCCAACCCGGCCAAGCTGCAGGAACTCAAGGACCTGTTCCTCGTCGAGGCGGCGAAATACAACGTCTTCCCGCTCGACAATTCGATCGTCCAGCGCCTGCTGGCGCCGCGTCCGTCTCCCACCGCAGGGCGGAACAGCTTCAGCTATTCGGGCCAGGTCTCCGGCGTGCCGGCCAGCGCCTCGCCCGATCTCCTGGCGCGGTCCTACACCATCACCGCCGAGGTCGAGATCCCCGACAGCGGCGCGGAAGGCATGCTCGCCACGCTGGGCGGTCGCTTCGGCGGCTATGGCTTCTATCTGCTCAAGGGCAAGCCGGTCTTCGCCTACAACCTGCTCGCCCTCGAGCACTTCCGCTGGGCCGGCAAGGACGCGCTGACGCCGGGCAAGCACACCGTCGCGTTCGAATTCACCTATAATGGCCCCGGCCCGGGCAAGGGCGGCACCGGCGTGCTCAAGGTCGACGACGCGGAGGTCGATCGCCAGCCGATCCCGAACTCCACGCCGTTCCTGATGACGATCGACGAAACCTTCGATGTCGGCGTCGACACGCGCTCTTCGGTGAACGACGCGGACTATCAGGTTCCCTTCGCCTTCACCGGCAAGCTCGACAACATCACCTTCAAGCTGGGCCCGACCCAACTGACCGCCAACGACCAGGCGGCGGTGCGGACCAAGCTGGCGCGTGCGAGGGACTAGCGTCCGGGAACGGGCTGGGGCGGACACGCCGCCCCAGTGCCTCGAAAAGCCGTTGATAGCGGCGCGACGCCTGGAAGGGCGCCGCGCCGTTTCATTTCATCGGGCGGGATTGGGGCTGGCTAGGCCAGATATTTCTTGAACCAGTCGATCGTGCGCTGCCAGGCGAGATCGGCGGCTTCCTTGTCGTAGCGCGGCGTCGAGTCGTTGTGGAAGCCGTGGTTGGCGCCGGGATAGATATAGGCCTCGTAGGTCTTGCCATTGGCCTTCAGCGCCGCCTCATAGGCCGGCCAGCCCTCGTTCACGCGCGTGTCCAGCTCGCCATAATGCAGCAGGATCGGCACCTTGATGCGCGGCACGTCCTCGGCCTTGGCCTGGCGGCCATAGAAGGGCACGGCGGCGCCGAGCTCGGGATAGGCGACGGCCGCGGCGTTCGCGACGCCGCCGCCATAGCAGAAGCCGGTGATGCCGACCTTGCCAGTCGTGCGCTCGTCCTTCATCAGGAATTCTATCGCCGCGAAGAAGTCGTTCATCAGCTTTTCCGGGTCGACCTGCTTCTGCAGCTCGACGCCCTTTTCGTCATTGCCGGGATAGCCGCCCTTCGAGGTCAGGCCATCCGGGGCAAGCGCGATGAAGCCGGCCTTCGCGACCCGGCGGGCGACATCCTCGATATAGGGATTGAGGCCGCGGTTCTCGTGCACGACGACGACCGCCGGCAGCTTGCCCTCGGCCTTGGCGGGGCGGACGAGATAGCCGCGCACCTCGCCATGGCCGTTCGGCGAGGGATAGGTGATGTATTCCGCGACGATGTCGGGATCGGTGAAGGAAACCTGTTCGGCGAGCGCGTAGTTGGGGCTCATCGTCGCCAGGATGGACGCGGCGGTGACGCCGCCAATGGCGAATTTGGCCGCCCGGTCGAGGAATTCGCGCTTGGTGATGCGGCCATGCGCGTAGAAATCGTAGAGCTCGAGCAGTTCGGGATGGAAGTCCTTGGCGGTCAGTCGGGTCATCGGTGCCTCATGGGGTAAGGGGCAGGGGTGCGCCGTCGCAGGGAGGGGAATGATAGCGGCTGAGCGGGGTGTGACCAGCCCTGATGGCCCGCAAAGGCGCCGGCGCCTGTCGCGAGCCGTGCTTCGGCCGCGAGGCGGATACGGTCGAAACTTTACAAACTGGTAGAAAAATGTGAAGTGAGCGGCGCCCTTCCGCAGAACAGGTCTGACGCCGTGAGCCTCCGCTTTGCCACCCGCCTGAATTCCTTTGCCTCGCGCGCCGAGGCCGAATGGCCGGACCAGAAGGGCAAGCCGAGCGTTCTGCAGATGGCGGCGCGGGCCGCCAAGGTGAATGGGCTGACGGATCTGGATCTGAACTATCCGGACCATGTCGGCGAGGATCCACGCGTCCTGGCCGGAAAGCTCGGCGATCTCGGGCTCCAGATCAATGGCTTCGCCATGCGCTACTACACCAACCCCGCGTTCAAGCTGGGCGCGTTCACTCATCCGGATGCCGCCGTCCGGCAGGAGGCGATCGACCTCACCAAGCGCGGCATCGATGCGGCGCGCGCCGCCGGCTCCAACCTGATGACGATCTGGCTCGGGCAGGACGGCTTCGACTATGCCTTCCAGGGCGACTATGACCGGATGTGGGATCACGAGGTTTCGGGAATTCGTGAAGTTTGTGCGCATGATCCGGACTGCCTGATCAGCATCGAATACAAGCCCAACGAGCCGCGCGCCTACAGCCTGATGCCGGATTGCGCGACCACGCTGCTGGCGATCCAGGAGGCTGGCGCGCCCAATCTCGGCGTGACGCTGGATTTCGCGCATGTGCTCTATGCCGACGAGCAGCCTGCTTTCGCGGCGGCGTTGATCGCGCGCCACAGCCGCCTGCTCGGCGTTCATCTCAATGACGGCTATGCCAAGCGCGACGACGGGCTGATGGTCGGCGCCGTGCATTCCGTGCAGACGATCGAACTGCTGCGCCAGATCCGGCGCGATGGCTATGCCGGCGCGATCTATTTCGACACCTTCCCGGATATGACCGGGCTGGACCCCGTGCGCGAATGCGAGGTGAACATCGCCACGGTCCGGCGCATGCTGGCGGTGGTCGACCGGCTGGAGCGCGACAATCGCCTCGGCGAGGCGATCGACCGGCAGGACGCGGTTGCGTCCAACGCCATCGTGCAGGAAGCCATGCTGGCGCCTTCGAACTGACGCCGACAGGCTTTCGGCCGCTTGAGAGGTCCCGCATGGTCCCCGAAGACGCGAACCCCAGTTCCATCGGCCCGCGCATCCGCATGATGCTGCCGTCGCTGACCCCGCGCGAGGCGCATGTCGTCGAGGCGGTGCTGGCGATGCGCGATTTCGGCGTGGAGACGCCGCTGAAGCGGATCGCGGCCGGGACGGGAGTCTCGGAGGCGATGGTCGTCAAGATCACCAAAAAGCTGGGCTTCGACGGTTATCGCGGCTTCCGCGCGGCGCTGGCGCAATATAACCGGCTGCCGGCCGCTGGCATGCATCAGGACCTCTCGCCGGAGGATACGTCGCGCGAGATCATCGAGAAGGTGTTCCGCACCTCGATCCATGCGCTGGAGGAAACGCTGGCGATCCTCGACGTCGAGGCCTTCGACCGCGCGGTGGATGCGATCCATGGCGCGCAGCAGCGGGATCTCTACGGCGTCGGCGGATCGGCGCAGATCGCGCGCGATGTCGGCCACAAATTCCTGCGCATCGGCCTGCGCGCCAGCGTGCAGGACGACGCGCACATGATGGCGATGTCGGCCTCGCTGCTTGAACCCGGCGATATCGCGATCGGCTTCTCGCATTCCGGCAATACCAGCGCGGTGATCGAGGCGGTCCAGCTGGCGCGGCGCAATGGCGCGCGGACGCTGGCCATCACCAACTACGATCGCTCGCCGCTGGCCCAGCAGGCCGAAATCGTGCTCTGCTCGACGGCGCAGGGGTCGCCGCTGATGGGCGAAAACGCGGCGGCGCGCATCGCCCAGCTCAACATTCTCGACGCCGTGTTTGTGGCGGTCGCACAGCGCGACTACGCGCGGGCGGAGCGCAATCTCGATAAGACCATGTCGGCCGTTGCCGCCAACCGAAGAGACAAGACCCTATGAGCGAGAGCGCCCGCACCGTCATCGTCTTTGGCAGCCTGCATTATGACGTGATCGTTCGCGGACCCGCCCGCCCGCGCAAGGGCGAGACGATCACCGGCCAATCCTGGCAGCCAAAATGCGGCGGCAAGGGCGGCAACCAGGCGGTGGCTGTCTCCCATGCCGGCGCGCACAGTGCGATGGTGGGCGCGGTGGCGGAGGACGATTTCGGCCGCACGCTGCTGCACAACCTCGACCAGCAGGGTGTCGACCGCCGCTTCGTCCGCGTCCTGCCCGGCGGCTCCACCGGCATGAGCGTCGCGATCTTCGACGGCGAGGGCGATTATGGCGCGGTGATCGTCTCCGGCGCCAATCTCACGCTTTCCGAGAAGGACGTGCAGGCGGCGGCCGAGCTGTTTGCGTCCGGGCCGATCCTAGTGCTGCAAAACGAGGTGCCGGACAGCGCCAATGTCGCGGCGGCAAGCGCGGCGAAGCATTCCGGCGGGCTGGTGATCCTGAACGCGGCGCCGGCGCGCATGCCTTCCGAGGCGCTGACCGCGAAGGTCGACATCATCGTCGTCAACGCGATCGAGGCGGAACTGCTGGCCGGCGTGCCGGTAGTGGAGAGCCTGGAGGGCGCGCTCGCCGCCGCCCGCATCTTGTCGCGGAGCTATCCGACGGCGGTCGTCACGGCCGGCGGGGAGGGCGTCGCCTGCGTGACGGCGGCGGGCGAGGAAATCGCGATTCCGGCGATCCCGGTCAAGCTGGTCAGCACGCATGGTGCGGGAGACGCCTTCATCGGCATGCTGGCCGCCAGCCTCGCCAGGGGCAGCGCCCTGGCGGAGGCGCTCGCCAACGCCAATCGCGCCGCGGCCGAACTGGTCAGCCGCCCGGCTCCGGAACCGACTGTCTAGAGGCCTCACTTTCGCTTCGCCCACCGTTGCAAGGATGGCGCTTGCGGCGTTCAACGGGACGGGGCTCTTGCCTGGCTGCGCAACGCGTGCCATTCGCCGGGCAGGGCCGGCGGTGGAAGCCGACCTTGCGAACCCGATGAACCGGAGGCAATTCCCAAGTGGAGCCGGAGCAACGCCCCGGAACGAGAACCGGTTCGGCCCTGAATTTCGGTCGGCGGGCGGGCTATGTCGTGCTGGGATTCGTCTTCCTGGCGCTCGCCATCATCGGTGCGCTCCTGCCCATCATGCCGACGACGGTCTTCCTGATCCTCGCCGCCTGGAGTTTCGGCCGGTCGTCGCCGCGGCTGGAAGCGTGGATGCTCAATCATCCGCGCTTCGGCCCGGTATTGCGCGCCTGGCGCGAGCAGGGCGCCATCCCGCGCAGGGCGAAATGGTTGGCCTGCGGCGGCATGGCAATCGGCTATGCGGTGTTCTGGTGGACGGCCCAGCCGGCCTGGTGGCTCGCCGCGCTCGTTGCGGTCGGAATGCTCGCCTGCGCGCTGTGGATCGCCACGCGGCCGGAGCCCCGGCAGAAGGCGCTCCCGTAGAGAAGGGGGCTTTGGGCCGACCGCAAGCCGGCCCAAAGCGTTGTCGTCAGGCCGCGAGGCCTCGGGTCAGGTCCATCGCCTGCCGCTCGAACAGCTTGCGATAGATGCCGTCCTCGATGCGGACCAGCGCCTCATGCGTGCCCTCTTCCGCGATCTGGCCACGGTCGAAGACCAGCAGGCGGTCGAGCGCGCGCACCGTCGACAGGCGGTGGGCGATGACGATCGCGGTGCGGCCTTCCATCAGCCGCTCCATCGCCTCCTGGATCAGCGCCTCCGATTCCGAATCGAGGCTCGAGGTCGCCTCGTCCAGGATCAGGATCGGCGCATCGGCCAGGAAGGCGCGGGCCAGCGCCACGCGCTGGCGTTCGCCGCCCGAGAGCTTGACGCCGCGTTCGCCGACCAGCGTCGAATAGGCCTGCGGCAGTCGTTCGATGAAGTCATGCGCATTGGCGAGCTTCGCCGCCGCGATGATTTCTGCCATCGACGCGCCGGGGCGCGCATAGGCGATGTTCTCGGCCAGCGAGCGGTGGAACAGGATCGGCTCCTGCTGCACGATCGCGATCTCGCCCCGCAGCGACGACTGCGTGACATGGGCGATATCCTGCCCGTCGATCACGATGCGGCCATCCGTGACGTCGTAGAGACGCTGGATCAGCTTGACGAAGGTCGTCTTGCCGGAGCCGGAATGGCCGACCAGGCCGATCTTCTCGCCCGCTCGGATCGTGACGTCAAAGTCCTTGTAGAGCGGCGTGTTATGGCCGGCATAATGGAAGGTGACGTTCTCGAAGCGGATCTCGCCCGCGCCGACAACCATCGGCACGGCGTCGGCCTTGTCCTCGATGCCGAGCGGCTGCGCATGCAGAGCGACCAGTTCTTCCATGTCGTTGACCGAGCGCTGCAGGTTGCGGATATGCACCCCGACATCGCGCAGGTAGCCCTGCAGCAGGAAGAACGCCGTCAGCACGAAGGTGACGTCGCCCGGCGTCGCCTGGCCATGCCACCAGAGCAGCAGCACGGTGCCGATAATCGCGCCGCGCAACAACACCAGCAGAATGCCCTGTGCCGTGCCGTTATTGGTGCCGCGGATCCAGGTGCGCGACGTGCGCGAACGCCATTTGGCGACGACACGCGAAAGCCGCGTGTCCTCCCGGTCCTCGGCGCCGAACGCCTTCACCACCGCGTTGCAGGATACCGCGTCGGCGAGTGCGCCGCCAAGCTTGGTGTCCCACTGGTTGGCGAGGCTCGCCGCCGGCGCGACATAGAACAGCGACAACGAGACCGTCATGGCGATGTAGAGCACCGAGCCGATCGCGATGATCAGGCCCATGACCGGCCAGTAGGAGCCGAGCAGGATGGTGGTGCCGACGAGCATGGCGATCGAGGGCAACAGGGCCAGCAGCAGCGTGTCGTTCAGCAGGTCGAGCGCCCACATGCCGCGCGTGATCTTGCGCACGGTCGAGCCGGCAAACGCGTTGGCATGCCAGTTGGTGGAAAAGCGCTGGACGCGGTGGAACGCATCGCCCGCAATGTCCGTCATCATGTTCAGCGTCAGCCGGATGATGGCGAGGAAGGCGCAATGGCGCAGTGCCATCATGCCGACGCCGAGCGCCATCAGCGCGCCAAACGCATGCAACGCGGCCGAAAGGGCTTCGTCGCGGTCCTGGATGCCACCGGCGATCGCATCGACGAGACGGCCGGCATAAAGCGGCAGCAGCACATCGGCCATGGTGGATACGAGGATGGTCAGCCCGATGCCGACGATCAGCAAAGGCTGCTTGTGCCAATGGGCGAAGGTGAAGCCAAGCACGTTGGAGAAGGCATCGGCCCGCCATCGGATGCGAAAGCGCGGGAATCTGAATCGAGTCATGATGACAATCCGGACGCGTCGATGACGCCGATCCGGTCCCAAAAAGTGAGAAAAAGGACTGCGAGCGACGCGCAATCAATGCGCGGACGGCTCACGGTGAAACGGTTTGAGTATCGAGAAGCGGGATCTCAAGAAGCCGCGGGATGAGACCGAGGCGATGCCCGCTGAACGTCCGAACTAGCGGCGGGGAAATCCCGAAGCCGGCTTAACCGGGGCGACGACAATATGCAGCGATGCCATGCAAATCCCCCCGTGTTCGGAGTTGAAGGAAGCGTTTTTTATAGCTGTGACATTCTGGATTGCAAGCCCGGGGCGCTCGGTTTGCGGGTCGCGTGTCGTCGCCGCAACACACAACCGGACGTGTTTCGCGCGAAAAGGAAGCCCAAAATGCGATCGGCCCGGGCAAAGCCGGGCCGATTTCTAACATTTTCGTCGATTTTCGGCGGATTGGCCGAGCGTCGCGTGCTGGCGGCGGAAGGTCAGTTCCGGGGGATCGCGGCCGGGAAGGTCCACTCGCCGGAAAGGATCGGCAGTTCCGGACGATAGAGCCGCGCCGTATAGTTCCAGCCGTCGACGATCGGCAGGCAGTTGGCGATCTTGCCGTCGCAATCGCCGAGCTGGATCGTCACCGAGCCGTCGTCGTTCTTCTTCGCGGTGATGTTGTTGATCGAGTAGGCGTTGTGCTCGTTCTTTTCGAAGAAGCCCTGCTTGTTGTAGACGGAGATGGACCAGAAATCCTTCACCGGCACGTCCTTCGGCACCTGGATGGTGTAGACCGTCTTGCCGTCATTCTTCTCGGGCGTGAAGCTCTGGTAGTTGGCTTCGCTGTCGGGAAGCCCGCCCCAACCGGCCGCCGTGCCGATCAGGTGCTGGACGGGATCGACCTGATCCCGCGTGCCGAAGGCGCCATGGAACGACGGCTGGTGCCGTGCCAGCACGAGCAGACCGTTGCGGATATCGGTGAGGCTGTCCTGATCCCAGTCCGGAAGCTCGAGCTTGCCGGCGTCCTTCTGGCTGACCGCGATGGAGTCCTGCAGCTTGTGGACCTGCTCGAGATCCGCGGGATCGTTGGGATCGACCAGCGTCCGGATCGCCACGAAGGCATAGCGGGTGCCGAGCTTTTCCTGGCTCAGCGTGACCGTCTCGTTGCCGTGGGCGACGATCGGCACGTAGTGGTCCTGGTCGACGACCATCATCGACATGTAGCGCTTGCCGGAATCCGGCAGCGAAATGGTGACCGGACCGCCGGCAAGATCAAATACCGCGAACGAGTAGAGCGTGTCCCGGTTCATGCGAATGACGGTCTGGTTGTCGATTGAAGCGGGCGCGCGGGAGTGCTGGAACTTGCCCAGTCCGCCGACCACTTTCGCGTTCATCGCGAGGTAATTGTCGGTCTCTGCCCGGACGAAGTTTTCCGTTGTGAC
Source organism: Kaistia defluvii (assembly GCF_040548815.1). NCBI lineage: Bacteria > Pseudomonadati > Pseudomonadota > Alphaproteobacteria > Hyphomicrobiales > Kaistiaceae > Kaistia > Kaistia defluvii. The sequence goes on from NZ_JBEPSM010000001.1 coordinate 909,784, forward strand.
GGGAGCCTTGCTGTTGGATCCCTCAGCGAATGCGCTGCCCGCGAGGGCGACAGACGCAAGCAAAAGACCCAATCCAACCGAGCGAAACATAGACATACCCCTTGATTCCAGACTGCGCTGCGCAGTCGCGGAGGACGATTTCACAGGCTTCGGTGGCGTTCAACCCAAATGGCACGCCAGCCCGAACCGTCCACCAAGAGTAAGCCCGCCGAATGACTGAGATAATACGCTAGGTACAATTCGTGCGCGCCGGGAGAAATTCTATGGGGCAAACATGTTCCAGAACGCACTCGGCCCGGACATGCCGGGCCGAGGTACTGTTGGGCAGCGAAGGCGGGATCAGCCGATCTTCTTGCGCACGACGTCCTGGTCGAAGCACATGTCCAGGATGCGCTGGATCTCGGCGGCGCGGCGGAAGCTCGGGTCGCCATTGATGCCCGTGTTGCAGGCCTGCACGAAGCGCTCATAGGTCGTGACGACGGGCGGGCACTCGACCGGCTTCCAGGTCTGCGTCTCGATATCGGGGCCGACGCAGATTTCCAGCGACGACGTGCGGCCGTCGGTCATCACCTTCAGCGCGCCTTCGGTGCCGAACAGCTGCAGCGTCAGGTCGTTGGCATGGCCGGTGGCGAAGCGCGTCGCGGTGATGGTGCCGATCGCGCCATTGGCGAATTCGGCCATCATGATCGCCGAGTCGTTGGCGTCGAGCTTATATTCGCCGATCTGGTCGCCTTCCGCCTTGTGGAAGGTCTTCAGGCGGCTGTCGACCGTGGTGATGTCGCTATCGGCGCCGAACGAGGCGAAGTCGACGATGTGAACGCCGATGTCGCCCAGAACGCCCTTGGAGCCGTGCTCTTCCGACAGGCGCCAAAGCCAGCGCGATTCCGTGCGCCAGTCGCCCCACTGCTTGCCGACCAGCCAGCTCTGCAGATAGGACGCCTCGACATGGCGGATCGAGCCGATCCGGCCGGCCGCGACCAGCTCGCGCGCCTTCTGCAGCGCGGGCGAGTTGCGGTAGGTGAGGTTCACCATGTTGATGACGCCCTTCGCCTCGGCCTCCTCGGCCATGACCAGCGCGTGCGGGTAGTCGGTCGCGAGCGGCTTCTCGCAGAAGACATGCTTGCCGGCGGCGAGCAGCTTCATCGTCGTGTCGTAGTGGACGGCGTCCGGCGTCACATTGGCGGCGGCGTCGAACTGACCCCACTCGATCGCCGCATCGAGATCGGCGAACAGGTTGGTGATGCCGTGCTTCTTGCCGAAGGCGGTTCGGCGCGTGGCGTCGGTCTCGACGGCGGCGACGACGGTGGCGCCCGGGGCCGCCTTGAAGGCGATGGCATGGCTTTCGGCCATGCTGCCGGTTCCCAGGATAAGGATCTTGACCATGCGTTTCACTCTTGGGTGGCGGGCTTGGGTGACGGGAGCATGTCCCGAGAGGGTGGACTGTCTTTCACCTCTCCGGGGGGAGAGGCTGGTCGCGAAGCCGGCGGGTGAGGGCGGGCGCGGTGGATTGCGCCCCAGCCCGCCGCTTCGCGTTTGGCGAGGCTTAGTGGAAGCCTTCCTCGCCATGCTTGTGCAGCGTCTCGCCCTTGATGGTGAGCGGGCCGTTCGGGGCCTTGTCGGCCGGCGTATTCGGCGCCTTCTCGATGCCGGCCCAGGCCGGAGCGGGGTTGTAGGCCCACTTGGCGGCGTTCTTCAGCACCTGCTTGACGTCGGGATTGTAATAGATCGGGTAGGTCTCGTGGCCGGGCGAGAAATAGAACACCTTGCCGCCGCCGCGCTGCCAGGTCAGGCCCGAGCGGAACACTTCGCCGCCTTCATACCAGGTGACGAACACCGTCTCCTGCGGCTCGGGAACCGTGAAGGGCTCGCCATACATCTCGGTCTGCTCGATCTCGAAATAATCGGACAGGCCCTGGGCGATCTGGTGGTTGCGGTTGATGACCCAGACGCGCTCGAGCTCGCCGGCCTCGCGCCACTTGAGTGAGCAGGGGGTGCCCATCAGGCGCTTGAAGATCTTCGAGAAGTGGCCGGAATGCAGGACGATGAGGCCCATGCCTTCCCAGACGCGCTGCGCGACCCGCTCGACGACGGCGTCGGAGACCTCGCCATGCGCCTTGTGGCCCCACCAGATCAGCACGTCCGTATCGGCCAGGCGCTGCTCGGTCAGGCCGTGTTCCGGTTCCTGCAGCGTCGCGGTCGAAACCTCGATGACGGGATCCTCGTCCAGGCCCTTGGCGATCGTGGTGTGCATGCCTTCCGGATAGATCTTCCGGACGACTTCATTCTCTTGCTCGTGGACGTTTTCGCCCCAGACAACAACGCGGATCGTCATGACCTTGGTCTCCCTAGACGGTTCCTGTCGCGCGACCTTGCCGGCCCCGCCAGATCGGTAATGCTCGCTTCGGGTGACCCGGGTGTGAAGCCGGGGGGTCGGATCAACCCAAAGCGCTTTGGATCGTAAACCAGCCCACCTTATCGTGCATCCCCGGCGACGCAATATCCACCGGTCGTGGCAGATGTGTCGCAGGCAGCGGAGCTGGAATCACTGGGTCCGGCCGGTGAGATCGTCGCCGGCGTCGCGCGGCAGGCGGGCGCAGACGAAGGCGGCGAGCAGCGACACGCTGGTCACCGTGAGGAAGGCGGCGGAGAAATCGGCCATTACCGGCGTGTCCCGTCCGGAGAGCGCGACGGCGACATGCAGCACGCTCGCCGAGACGCAGATCCCCAGGGACAGCATCATCTGCTGCATGGTCGTATAGAAGCTGGTCGCAGCGCTCATGCGGTCGCGCTCCACCTCGGCATAGGCGATCGTGTTGTAGGCGGTGAACTGCAGCGATTGCGAGAAGCCGCCGATCAGCAGCACGAGATAGACGGCCGCGATCGGCCAGTCGGGTCGGAAGGTCGCGTAGATCGCCAGGAAGGCGCTGGCGATGACGCTGTTCCAGATCAGCGTGTTGCGGAAGCCGAAGCGGCGCAGGATCGGAGCCGCGGAAGCCTTCATCGCCATGGCGCCGGCCGCCGAGACGAAGGTGACCAGCCCGCTATGGGCAGCCGACATGCCGAAGCCCAGCTGCATCATCATCGGCAGCAGGAAGGGCATGGCGCCGGCGGTGATCCGCGCCAGGCCGCCGGCCACGACCGACAGGCGGAACGTCTTCAGCCGCATCAGTGACAGGTCGAGGATCGGCGCCGCATGGCGTCGGGCATGCGCGATATAAAGCGCGCCTGTGACGAGGCCGACCGCGAGCAGGACCAGCGCCGTGCGCGGTGAAGCCGCGCCGCGGCCGCCCGTCTCGAAGGCGAAGAGCAGCGAGGCGAGCGCGGTGCCGGACAGCAGCAGCCCCAGCCCATCGAACGGCCGGCGGATCTCTTCGCGGATGTCGTCGATATAGTGGCTGGCGAGCGCGATGCCGATCACACCAAGCGGCAGGTTCACATAGAAGATCCAGCGCCAGTCGAGATAGGTGACGATGAAGCCGCCAACCATCGGCCCGATCACCGGGCCGATCAGCGCCGGCACCATCACCCAGGCCATGGCGGAGACGAAATCGGCGCGCGGCACGCTTTTCAGAATCACCAGCCGCCCGACGGGCACCATCATCGCGCCGCCCAGCCCCTGCAGCACGCGGGCAAACACCAGGAAGGGCAGGTTGTGCGCCTGGGCGCAGAGCAGCGATCCCGCCATGAAGATGGCGATCGCCGCACAGAAGACGTTGCGCGCGCCAAACCGGTCGGCGATCCAGCCGCTCGCCGGGATGAACACGGCAAGGCTGAGCAGATAGCCGGTCAGCGCCACGCTCATGTCGAGCGGCGACACGCCGAAACTCTTCGACATGGTGGGCAGGGCGGTGGCCAGAACGGTGGCGTCGAGCTGTTCCATGAACAGCGCGCTGGCGACGATGAGGGCGGTGATTCGATAGGCGGGGGCGGCGGGGGACGCGCCGGCGCCGAGGACGGAGTCGCTTGGCATGAGATGCATTTCGTAAGGTGGGCTTCCTATTTGGCCGAGGAGGCCGGAAAGCGCAATTCACAATCCCGTGGTATATCCCGCCGGCGCGGCTTGACTTCATCCGCCGCGGCAATCTATATCCGGCCACCTTCACCGGAGCAGTTTACTGCCCGGCGGCAGGGCGGTTAGCTCAGCGGGAGAGCATTCGCTTCACACGCGAAGGGTCACTGGTTCAATCCCAGTACCGCCCACCATTTTCCACTCGACTCGATACTCGCGACATGGACCGTGCCCAGGCTCCCTTGGCACCCCGCAGTGCAACTTGCCCCCCCGATGGACAGGCCGCCCGGTTCTCGAGCCCGGCGGTACCGGTCCCCGCGCGCCCCGCTCCTCTTGGTAATGCACGACAAGGTTGCAGATCTTATTCGCTCTTGGCGCAGCCTTCCTGAGAGGCCGATGGAGGGGGTGGGTCAAGACCGCTCCTATTGTTTGTTGTACAAGCAAGTATCTATGTGTCTAAATGAGTTGAAGTAAAACATTCCTTTTAGAAACGTACGCCAGGTACATTTTTAAACTTTTGGACTGCAAGCAAATGCGCAGTAATCTATCTTTTAGCTGCCATTTTTGCTTTGAATATCAGAATTTTAACTAAAAGTTAAAAGTTAATGACCAATAAGATTCCATAACAGAGCATCGTTGTTGCTTTTATGCCATGGACCCGCACGCTGGGGCTGTGCTACCAACGAAATCACTACCTACCGATTTGGAGTGATTTGCATGAAATTCCGGCTCGCTGCTGCCTTGTTTGCCATGGGTTTGTCGACCGCTGGCGCGGCCGACCTGACCTATGAACCCGCTCCGGTTGCACCGGCGATCGAGGCGTTCAACTGGACTGGCTTCTATGTGGGTGTTCATGGCGGCTATGGCTGGGGCCATACCCAGGACACGCATAACCCGAACGCATTCGGCCAGACGCTGACCGGCGGCTTCGGTGGCGCGCAGATTGGCTACAACTACCAGCTCCAGAACAACATCGTGCTGGGTGCCGAGGCGGATGTCGCCTATAGCGGCGTCGGCAAGGACTGGGGTGGTTCGAACCAGTTCGACCCCTATTACGGCGAGGACAAGATCGACTGGTCCGGCACGATTCGGGCGCGCGTCGGCTATTCGGCCGATCGTTTCATGCCCTACCTCACCGGTGGTCTGGCTTGGGCGAATGTCGACCACAAGCTCGGTTGTGACGCCAATCGCGTTGCTGTGACCATTGGCGGCTGCAAGGCTCCTTTCGAAACCTCGAAGTCCGACACCGCCTGGGGCTGGACGGTCGGCGCCGGCGTCGAATACGCCGTCACCAACAACGTCACCGTCAAGGCCGAGTACCTCTACACGGACCTCGGCAAGAACGACGTCACCCTGATCGACGTGAACTATCCGACCAACCCGGTCAATAACCGCGAATTCGACACCTCGTACAATTCGGTCAAGCTGGGTCTGAACTACAAGTTCTGATCCGCGGATCCCTGAACGAGTCGAAGGAAGGCCCTGTCACCTGTGGCGGGGCCTTTTTCATGGGATGTCCAGGGTCTGGAAGGTCAGGCAGGGAAGCGGGCTAGGCGAATCCGGCCGGGACGCGGTGCTACGCGCCGGGCCATGGCCGGCTGGCTGCGCCTCTATCGCGGGGCGAACAGGGCGTGATCGGCCGGAGCTGAGTCCGACCTTTGGCGGTGCGTTCGCGCCGCGGGAGAGGGTGGCGGGCTAGACTTCCTCGAGCATCAGGTGGAGCTGGCTTTGTTCAGCCACGCGCTCATGCTTCTCGAGTTCGCTCTTGATCCGGTACTGCAGCCGTCCGCCGGATTCGGGGAGGGCGGCGACGATGACATAGATGCCGGGAGCCGAGCTGAAAATCTTGCTCCGGTCCATCGTTACCCGCTGTCCAACTTTATATGAATGTGCCATCCGGAAATTGTAGCAGAAATTCGCTGTCAAGAGTCGGTCTTTTATGAGGCTATTTTTACAGCTGATCAATTTGCCGCCTACGGAAGATCGATAGGCCTATCTGGCTCATTAGAAAAAGACTTGAGGAATAATTTGCATTCACCGCTTCCTTCGACTAGGGTGACTTATCCCAGCCGAACAGAGCGGGAGTTCGACAGGCGCATTCGTCAATGCAGCGGTCGTCCATGAACGAAGCGGACGGATGTACTCCGTTTCATTTTTTCCCTGATCTCCTGACGATTGATCAGATGCTCTGGTTGGGTTTGCGAACCGGATCGGTGAATGTCGTCGAGCGCCTCAAGGGCTGCCGGTGTGTTCCCGATCTTGTTCGCTTCGAAGGCGCGCTGGCATGGTGCTGGCGTGAATGACTAAGGTAGTTTTCTAAATGGCCGATATTGGCACCGTTAAGTTCTTCGATTCCACGCGCGGCTTCGGCTTCATTGCGCCTGACGCCGGTGGTCCGGACGTCTTCGTGCATGTGACTGCTCTCGAAGCGGCCGGCATGCGCTCGCTCAATGAAGGCCAGAAGGTTTCCTTCGACGTCATCAGCGATCGCGGCAAGACCAAGGCTTCGAATCTCGCTGCAGTCTGAGCCTCGCGCACAGACCTGAAATCGAAGAGCCCGGCTTCGCGCCGGGCTTTTTTGCGTCTGGATTCCACTTTCGGACATTGTGGTGGACCGCGCCCGATGGACCTCCCTTGTGGGCACCGGGTACCGCCTGGGCCTCGCGGCAGACGCTGCTCGCTCGGCTCCACCCCACACTCCCTGATGGCGCCCCCGCCGCCGGAGATGGGAATCGGCGACGAGCGTGCTAAGCAGGGCGCTGGGCCTCGCGATGGGGCCGCCCAGACGGACGCCTCGCCTTGACCTCCCTATCAAGCGCCTTGTCGATCTCGCCCAACCTCGCCGCGGCCCTTGTCTATGGCATGCTGATTGGGATGGAGCGCCAGTGGCGGCAACGCCACACTGGTCTCAGCACGCATGCGCTCGTGGCGCTGGGCGCCGCAGCTTTCACCTCCTTGGCAATCCTGCTCGAAGGCTCAACCGACATTCGGATGGGTGGGCAGGTCGTCACCGGCATTGGCTTTCTCGGCGCCGGATTGATCATGCGCGACGGGCTCAGCGTACGTGGCCTCAGCGGCGCCGCAACGATCTGGGCGACGGGCGCCGTGGGCACGCTGGCCGGCTACGGCTTTCTGATCGAGGCGGCGGAAACCACAGCCTTTGTGCTCTTCATCAATATGGTGCTGCCGCGTCTTGGCCTGTGGATCGAACGCTTTTCGCCCGAACAGGCAATGGTCGAGCGCTTCTATGTGATCGAGCTGAAATGCGCCGCCAGCGACGAGGCGGCGATCCGCGCCAAGCTGCTGGAGGCGATGACGGTGCAGAAGCTGCGTCTGCATGGCTTGGAAAGTCATTCGATCGCTGATACCGGCAATGTCGAAGTCGAGGCCGTCGTTTACAGCACGCGGCAGGAGGACCGCCTCGTCGAGGGGCTGGTCGGTCAACTCAGCTTGTCGCCGCTGATCTTCTCGACGAGTTGGACCTCGACCTCGCCGCCGGAATAGCTGCGGGTCGCAAGTTCCGCCGGCGCCGCTTTAGGTGGAAGCCAAGGTCTGCGTTTCTCCCGCCTTTCGCGGCGCGATGCGGACGTCCATCGCCTTGATTTCCTCGTAGCGCTTCATTTCGCGCGCATAGGGGCGCCAGTCGTAGAGCAGAAGCTCCGCCGGGCGCCAGAGACCGACCCAGCCGGCAATGATGAAGCCTTCGCCAAACAGGCGGCCGACGGCGTGGCGGGTAAAGATCACTTCCTCGAACAGCAGCGACATCGCCAGGCAGATGGCCCAGAACACCAGTCCGATGCGCAGCGCCTTGCGGCCCTCCAGCCAGGTTTCGCGCTTCTTCTGCACGGCGAGGCGGATCTGCGCGTTGCAGTAATTGGTGATGGCGGTGCGGACCCGGGCGGGCAGGTCGGGCGTGATCATCGCCTCCGGCAGGTGGATGACGATGCTGCCAATGCCCTTCTGGCTGCTCGGGCGCGCGTTCATCGTGTCGATCAGTTGATCGATTCCCGAGGCCTCGATGTTCTCGCCGAGGAATGGGTCCACTTCCGGCGTCTGGAAGAAATTATGGATGTCGCTCAGATAGAGATCGACGGTCTCGTCAGCCGGGCTGGTCATCGCGACGTGGCTCGTTTTGAAAGGGAAGCGCCTGCAAACAACAATGGCCGGCCCCAGCGGGACCGGCCATGATTTAGAGCACGTCGATGCGCGCCGGCCTACCCCGGAGGGGATGCCGGCGGTTGCAATCAGACGCTTTGCGCTTCCACCGCCGCCAGCGCCGTCATGTTGACGATGCCGCGCGAGGTGACGGACGGCGTCAGGATATGGGCCGGCTTGGCCGCGCCCAGCAGGATCGGGCCGACATGCAGCGCGTCGGTCATCACCTTCACGACGTTCATCGTGATGTTGGCGGCGTCGAGATTCGGGAACACCAGCAGGTTGGCTTCGCCGGTCAGCTTCGATTTCGGCATGACGCGGGCGCGCAGCGTTTCGGACAGCGCGGAGTCGCCATGCATTTCGCCGTCGACTTCGAGATCCGGCGCGGTTTCCCAGAGCAACTCGGTCGCCCGCCGCATCTTGGCGCTCGAGACGTTGTCGCGAGAGCCGAAATTGGAATGCGATAGCAGCGCCGCCTTGGGCGTGATGCCGAAGCGGCGGATGTGGTCGGCCGCGAGCCTCGTCACTTCCGCGATTTCTTCCGCAGTCGGGTTCTCGTTGACATAGGTGTCGGTCAGGAACGTCGTCGCGCCGGAGGAGATCAGCAGGCTCATCGCCGAATAGGAATGGCTGCCGGGCCTCAGGCCGATGATGTCGCGGATGACGCGGAAATTGGTGCGGAACTGGCCTTCCAGGCCGCACAGCAGCGCGTCGGCGTCATTGCGGATCAGCGCCAGCGCGCCGATGGCGGTGGCATTGGTGCGGACGATGGTGCGCGCCGCTTCTGGCGTGATGCCGTGCCGGCCCATCTTGTCGAGGTAGAGATCGACATAGTCGCGATAGCGCTTGTCGTCCTCGGGATTGATGATCTCGCAATCGATGCCCGGCTTGAAGCGCAGGCCGAAGCGTTTGACGCGCGTTTCAATGACCGAGGGGCGGCCGATCAGGATCGGCTGGGCCAGGCCGTCTTCCAGCGCGACCTGGGCGGCGCGCAGCACGCGCTCGTCCTCGCCATCGGCATAGATGACGCGCTTCACGTCCTGCTTGGCGGCCGCGACCATCGGCTTCATCAGCAGGCCGGACTTGAAGACGAAGCGCGTCAGCCGGTCCATATAGGCGTCGAAATCGGTGATCGGCCGCGTCGCCACGCCCGAATCCATCGCCGCCCGCGCCACGGCCGGCGCGATCCGCAGGATCAGGCGCTGATCGAAGGGCGAGGGGATCAGGTAGTCCGGGCCGAAGGAAAGCTGCACGCCGCCATAGGCCTGCGCCACGACGTCGGACGGCTCTTCCTGGGCAAGCGCGGCGATTGCGTGTACCGCCGCCTGCTTCATTTCCTCGTTGATCGTCGTCGCGCCGACATCGAGCGCGCCGCGGAAGATATGAGGAAAGCACAGGACGTTATTGACCTGATTGGGGAAATCCGACCGGCCGGTGCAGATCATCACGTCGGGCCGCACGGCGCGCGCGTCGTCCGGCATGATCTCCGGCTTCGGGTTGGCGAGCGCCAGGATCAGCGGACGCTCGGCCATGCGGGCGACCATGTCGGGCTTCAGCACGCCGGCCGCCGAGAGGCCGAGGAACACGTCGGCGCCGTCGATGATTTCGGCGAGCTTCCGCTTGTCGGTCTTCTGGGCGAAGACGGACTTCCACGGGTCCATCAGCGCCTCGCGGCCCTCATAGACCACCCCTTCGATGTCGGCGACCCAGATGTTTTCGAGCTTCGCGCCGAGCGCGACCATCTGGTTGAGGCAGGCGAGCGCCGCGGCGCCCGCGCCGGAACAGACGATCTTCGCCTCGGTGATCGGCTTGTCCTTCAGCTTCAGCCCGTTGATGACGGCCGCGCCGACGATGATCGCCGTGCCATGCTGGTCGTCATGGAAGACGGGGATCTGCATCCGGGCGCGCAGCTTGCGCTCGATCTCGAAGCATTCCGGCGCCTTGATATCCTCGAGATTGATGCCGCCGAAGGTCGGCTCGAGCGCGGCGACCACGTCGACGAACCGGTCGATGTCGCGTTCGTCGACTTCGATGTCGAACACGTCGATGCCGGCGAATTTCTTGAAGAGGACGGCCTTGCCTTCCATCACCGGCTTCGAGGCCAGCGCGCCGATCGCGCCCAGGCCGAGCACGGCGGTGCCGTTCGAGATCACGGCGACGAGGTTACCGCGAGCGGTGTAGTCGAAGGCCTTGGCGGGATCGGCCTCGATGGCGAGGCAGGGCGCGGCGACGCCGGGCGAATAGGCCAGCGCCAGATCGCGCTGATTGCCGAGGGGCTTGGTCGCCCGGATCTCGAGTTTTCCCGGCTGCGGGAAGCGGTGATAGAAGAGCGCGCTCTCGTCGAGATCAGCGCCCGCCGGGCTTTTGTCGGTCATTAGTCCTGCCTGCGAACGATACGGATGGATAGCAGTTGCCTGCTAGGGATCCGTCGTAGCCGATCGGGGCCAGCGAGGCGAGCGAATGGTGGTCAGAACGCCGCGAAGTTCGAACGAGTCGCAGCACCACAGGCGACGCCCTTGCTCATGCACATGCTGATGGCTGAGGTGCGGGGATCGCGGATGTCGGAATGTGCCGGACGCTGCACCAGCTCGGCGAGGCCGATTCCGATCAGCGTGGCGAAGAGGGTGACGGCGAAGAAGGAACGGGTGGCCATGACGCAATACTCCAGAAGCCCTGGTCGATCATCGGATCCTGCTCCCCCGCAGCTGAACCCGACCTGAAACCTGCGTTTAGATAGCGTTCGGAATTCTTGCGATTTGATTAAAATTGTCCCGATCTTAGGGTTTTGGTGACGCTGATGGCGGGACTGTGGAAATCCGTGCGGAAACGTGGCGCGGCGGAATCGCCGAGCCGGCGACAGCGGCATCGGGCTGCCGGTTGAGCCGTGCGGGAGGCGGCGCCGCCTATTTCCGGTCGAGTTCGCTCCGGGCTGCTTGACGCTCCGGCGGATTTCGGTCATCACGCTGACATGACGGCTTTTCCGCGTTTCAACGGCATTATCTGCTGCGGGATTATTACCGGCTAGCGCACGCTGGCTGAGGCCGTTCCTCTGTTCCATTCCGATAGAGACGAACGCCCAAGGCCCGGCGGGCTTGTGTTCATTCGGGATCGTTCAATGACTCTGCGCCTCTACAATACGCTGACGAAGGAAAAGGACGCGCTTGCGCCGCTCCTGCGCGATCCCGTGACGGGCAAGGACCGCGTCCGCCTGTATGTGTGCGGGCCGACGGTGTACGACTTCGCCCATATCGGCAATGCGCGCCCGGTCATCGTCTTCGACGTGCTGTTCCGGCTGCTGCGCCATGTATATGGCGCCGACCAGGTCACCTATGTCCGCAACATCACGGACGTCGACGACAAGATCAACGCGCGCGCCGCGATCGACTATCCCGACCTGCCGCTGAACGAGGCGATCCGTCTGGTGACGGAGAAGACCGACGCGCAGTTCCAGGCGGATGTGGCGGCGCTCGGCTGCCTGCCGCCTACGGAGCAGCCGCGCGCGACCGAGCATATCGACGGCATGAAGGCGATGATCGAGCGGCTGGTCGAGCGCGGCGTCGCCTATGTCGCGGAAGGCCATGTCCTGTTCTCGCCATCCGCTATGGACCGCTTGAACGGCGCGCTGCCGCGCTATGGGGCGCTCGCCCGGCGCTCGCTCGACGAGATGCTGGCCGGTGCCCGCGTCGACGTCGCGCCCTACAAGAAGGAGCCGATGGATTTCGTGCTCTGGAAGCCTTCGGCCGAGAACGAGCCCGGCTGGCCGTCGCCAGCCGGCATCGAGGGGCGGGGCCGTCCGGGCTGGCACATCGAGTGCTCGGCCATGTCGATGGCGAAGCTGCTGGAGCCGTTCGGCGGCGGACTCAACTGCGACGACCCGCTGAAGAACACGTTCGACATTCATGGCGGCGGCATCGACCTCGTCTTCCCGCACCACGAGAACGAGATCGCGCAGTCCTGCTGCGCCTTCGGTGCGCCGCGCATGGCCAATATCTGGATGCATAACGGCTTCCTGCAGGTCGAAGGCGAGAAGATGTCGAAGAGCCTCGGCAACTTCGTCACCATCCGCGAGCTGCTGGAAACGGGCCGCTTTGGCGACAATGTCTGGCATGGCTCCGTGCTGCGCTTCGCCATGCTGACGACGCATTATCGCCAGCCGATCGACTTTACCGCCGAGCGCCTGGTCGAGGCGCGCAGGCAGCTTGCCGACTGGATCGATTTCGTCGGCGGCGCGGACCCGTCCGAGAGCGACGAGCCGCCGGCGGAACTGGTCGAGAAGCTGGCCGACGACCTCAATTTCTCCGAGGCCAAGGCGCTGATGGCATCCTGGGCCCGGCAGAAGGGCGACGTCGCCGCCGCGACTAAGCTGTCGCGCTCCATGCGTTTCCTCGGCCTGTGGAAGGGTGAAGCTTCGGCCGATATCTATTCCTATGGCCACAGCGATTCCGATGGTCCCAGCGCTGCCGAGGTCGAGGTCTTCATCGCCGCCCGTCTCGAAGCCCGCCGCGCGAAGAACTTTGCCGAGGCCGACCGCATCCGCGCCGAGCTCGACGGCATGGGCATCACGCTCAAGGACGCCAAGGACCCGGCGACGGGCGAGATCGTCACGACCTGGGAGGTGAAGCGATGATGGCTGTTTGCTCCGCTCTCGCCACCCGCTCCGGCGTCGCTGGCTCCGGCACCCGCACCACACTCGCCGTCATCCCTGCGAAAGCAGGGATCCATGTCGACGGGTGCGGACAGGCTGCCACGACGCCCAATGCCTCAGCCGTATGGATCCCTGCTTTCGCAGGGATGACGACGGAGGGTGTCGTGGCCGACGCAGCCTTGTCCGTTCGCGGCTCCATCGCCCCCAAAAATTCACGCGCGCGCTGAACCGCGTCGCCAACCAGAAAGATACCGCCATGACCAAGATTCCGCTCGACGAAGCCCTGATCGAACAGCTCATTGCCGACCGCATCGCCGCGCGCGAGGCCAAGGATTTCGCCAAGGCCGACACCATCCGCAAGCAGCTCGACGCCATGGGCCTCGTCATCATCGACGGCAAGGATGAGGCGACCGGCGAGTTCTGGACGACATGGGATCCCAAGGCTGCGCCGGAAGAAGAATCGGAATGACGAAAGAGCGCCTTTATCTGTTCGATACGACGCTGCGCGACGGGGCGCAGACCAATGGCGTCGACTTCTCGGTCGAGGACAAGGTCCTGATCGCCGGCATGCTCGACGCGCTCGGCGTCGACTATGTCGAGGGCGGCTATCCCGGCGCCAACCCGACCGATACGCGCTTCTTCACCGAGAAGCGCACGGCGCGGGCGAAGTTCACCGCCTTCGGCATGACCAAGCGGGCAGGGGTCAGCGTCTCCAACGATCCCGGCCTCAACACGCTGCTCGCGGCAGCCTCGGACGCCATCTGCTTCGTCGCCAAGACCTGGGACTATCAGGTCAAGGTCGCGCTCGGCGCCACCGAGGCAGAGAACCTCGAAGGCATTCGCCAGTCGGTCGAGGCGGCGGTAGCTAGCGGCAAGGAAGCGCTTGTCGATTGCGAGCATTTCTTCGACGGTTACAAGGCCAACCCGACCTATGCGCTCGCCTGCGCCAGGACGGCCTATGAGGCCGGCGCGCGCTGGATCGTGCTCTGCGAGACCAATGGCGGCTCGCTGCCGGAAGAGGTCGAGCGGATCGTGCGCGAGGTGGCCAAGGTCATCCCGGGCGACCATCTCGGCGTTCACGCGCATAACGACACCGAGCAGGCCGTCGCCAACTCGTTAGCTGCCGTGCGCGGTGGCGCGCGCCAGATCCAGGGCACGCTGAACGGCATTGGCGAGCGCTGCGGCAACGCCAACCTGACCTCGATCATCCCGACGCTGATGCTGAAGCCGTTCTATGCGGACCAGTTCGAGATCGGCGTGACGACGGAAGCCTTGCAGGGGCTCACCGCGCTGTCGCACCGCTTCGACGAGATCGTCAACCGCGCGCCCAACCGGCAGGCGCCCTATGTCGGCGCCTCGGCTTTCGCGACCAAGGCCGGCATCCATGCCTCGGCCATCGTCAAGGATCCGAGCACCTATGAGCATGTGAAGCCGGAATCGGTCGGCAACCATCGCCGCGTCCTGGTTTCCGACCAGGCGGGCCGGTCCAACCTGCTCGCGGAGCTCTCGCGGCTGGGCATTCCCGTCGACAAGGCGGATCGTCGTCTCGACGCGCTGCTTTCCGAGGTCAAGGAGCGCGAGGCGGTCGGCTATTCCTATGAAGGCGCCGATGCGTCGTTCGAGCTGCTGGCGCGCCGCACGCTCGGCAACGTGCCTGATTTCTTCACGGTCGAGAGCTTCCACGTCACCGTCGAGCGCCGCTTCAACGCGGTCGGCAAGCAGATCTCGGTCTCGGAGGCCGTGGTCAAGCTGATCGTCGGCGGCGAGCGGCTCTTGACGGTCGAGGAGGGCAACGGCCCGGTCAACGCGCTGGATCGTGCGCTGCGCAAGGATCTCGGCGTCTACCAGGACATCATCTCCGGCCTGGAGCTGATCGACTACAAGGTGCGCATCCTGAACGGCGGCACCGAAGCCGTGACCCGCGTGCTGATCGAGACCCGCGACGAGACCGGCGAAAGCTGGCTGACCATCGGCGTCTCGGAAAATGTCGTCGACGCCTCGTTCGAGGCGCTGCTGGACGCAATCATCTACAAGCTGGTCCGCGCCGGCGCGAAGCCGGCCAAGAACTAGGCGGCGCGGGCGCATCCGATCGGCATGCGCCCGCAGCGTCTGACCCAGGGTCGCCTTACCGGACGGTGGCGATGCCGGCCAGGATGAGAGCGACGCCCGCGAGAAACTGCTCGCGGTCGTCGTGTTTGGGAAACTGCGCCGACACTTGGCGCAGGAACGGATATTCCGCGGCGTCGAGCCGGGCCCATCGGGCGGCGACGGCGCCCAGGAACGTCATGCGGTCTGTTCGAGCCGCATCGCCGGCGGCAATGCGTGCGTTCGCAGCGTTCTGTCCGGCAACGCCGAGAATGTAATTTAGAAGCACGGACGCGGCGTCGAACTGTGCCGCCTCAGGTACACCGAGCCTCTGAAGCCGCCCGCCTATGCCCTCGAAGATCTGCAGCATCGCGGTCCGCCAGGGTTCGCGGGAAAGCTGGGCGCCTACCCACGGATGCTCGTCGATCGCATCGAAAACGCCGAGCGCGATGGCGCGGATCGCCTCGCTTGGCTCCGCATCGCCTATCACCCTGGTCATGACCCGAGCGATGACGTGGTCGGTAGTTGCCGCGAGCAGCTCGTTTTTGTCGGCGACATGCCAGTAGATCGCCCCGCTCCCGGTCGCCAGACGAGCCGCCAGCGCGCGAAAGGTCAGGCCGCTCTCACCTTCCGTGTCGAGGATCTCGATCGCCGCCGCGACGATGCGTTCCTTCGAGAGCGCATCCGAGCGCCGTTCCGTTCGCTGTTTTTTGGCCGTCATGGAGCCGATCTTGACATTAATGGAACGACGTTCCAATTACTATTTATGGAACATCGTTCCAGTTGATCTCCTGAAAGGATCCCGATGATGCCAACCGTCACGATCGTCGGCGCGGGACTAGGCGGCCTCACCCTCGCGCGCGTTCTCCACCTCCACGGCATTGCGGCCACGATCTACGAGGCGGAGCCTTCGGCCCAGGCTCGCACCCAGGGAGGCATGCTCGACATTCATGAGGCCGACGGACAGCTTGCACTCAAGACGGCAGGGCTGTTCGACGCGTTTCGCGACTTGATCCACCCAGGTGGCGAAGCATCGCGTGTGCTCGACAGCCAAGGCAATGTGCTGCTCGACCAGCCGGATGACGGCACGGGCGGTCGTCCCGAGGTGTTACGCGGCGAATTGCGGCGAGTTCTGCTCGAATCCCTGCCAGAAGGAGCGATCCGGTGGGGCAAGAAGCTCACCGGCGTCACGGCGCTTGGCGGTGGTAGGCATGAACTGTCGTTCGCGGACGGAACGACCGCGCGAACCGAGCTTCTCGTGGGGGCGGACGGGGCGTGGTCGAAGGTTCGGCCGCTGCTCTCGGAGGCCAAGCCAACCTATATCGGCACGGGATTCATCGAGACTTACCTGTACGACGCCGACGAACGGCACACCGCGACGGCCGACGCGGTTGGCGGCGGCGCGCTGTTCGCGCTCGCGCTCGGCAAGGGGATTTTTGCCCATCGCGAGCCGGATAGCGTCTTGCACAGCTATGTTGCGCTGAACCGTCCCGAGGCGTGGTTCTCCGCCATCGACTTCACCGACGCTGGCGCCGCGATGACGCGGATCGCGGCCGAATTCGAAGGGTGGGCTCCGGCCCTGACGGCGCTGATCACCGACGGCGCGACCGCGCCGGTCCTGCGCATGCTTCACGCACTACCGGTCGGGCTCCGGTGGGAGCGCGTGCCCGGTGTGACGCTTGTCGGCGACGCCGCGCATCTGGCGCCGCCGGCCGGCGAAGGCGCGAACCTGGCGATGTTTGACGGTGCCGAACTGGGAAAGGCGATCGCCGCGCACCCGGCTGACATCGAGGCGGCGCTGGCCGCCTATGAAGCCGCGATGTTCCCCCGCAGCGAGTCGGAGGCGGCCGACGCGCACGAGGTTCTCGAGCTCTGCCTCGGCGATCGCGCACCGTCCGCGCTCGTCGATTTCCTCAACGGCGCGATCGATCGGGACGCCGACGCAATCGCGCGATCCTGATCCGCACGATCAATGGATCCTCGTTGGTCGGTCGATCAGAGATCGGCGATCGGAATCGGTTCGGCGGCGCGGGGCGCGGGCGCTGCCGGCGTCGCGGCGAGGAGCTTCGGCACGATCTCTTCGGCTGTGTTGGCGACGAGGTAGCTCACTTCGAAGCCGTTGCGGATGAAGCCGGCATCCGCCATGTGGCGCAGCAGCGCGATCAGCGGGTCCCAGAAGCCGTTGATATTGGCAATCAGGACCGGCTTCTTGTGCTGGCCCAGCTGGGCCCAGGTCATCATCTCGACCAGTTCCTCCAGCGTGCCGATGCCGCCCGGCAGCGCCACGAAGGCGTCGGCGCGCTCGAACATGATGCGCTTGCGCTCATGCATGTCCTCGGTGACGACGAGCTCGTGCGCCGTCTCCAGCATCACTTCGCGCTCCCGCAGGAACTGCGGGATGATGCCGATCACATGGCCGCCGGCCGCCATCACGGAGCGCGCGGTGATGCCCATCAGGCCGATGGCGCCGCCGCCATAGACGAGGCCGAGCCCGGCTTCGCCCATGGCGCTGCCAAGCCGTTCGGCGGATTCGGCATAGATCGGGTCGTCGCCTGCGGACGAACCGCAGTAGACGCAAATCGAGGAGAGCTGTGTCATGAGGCCTTCCTCGCATCCGCAACGGCGACCGTCAAGCGGAAGGCAAATGCGCCACAGAGCCTCGGAAACTGCGGTTTCGCTGCCTTGTCGCGATGCGGAAAGCGGGTATAACAGTTCGGTGAAATGCTGGAGAAACAGCCGAAGAATCGGCGCGATCCGGCGGGGAAGTTGGGGCCGCAGGGCGTGCAACCCGGCAGCTGTTCCGTTTTGAGCGACAGGTTTGAGCATCGATGGCTGAAAAGACACCTCCCGGACCGACGACTTCCGGCCGCGTTGCCGGCGTAGTGGCGATCGCTGCCATCCTGGTCGGGGGCTATTACGGCCTGGTTGCGAAGCCCGCTTCGACGACCGCGACGACGTCCGATGCCGCACAGGCGACGCCGGGCGGTAAGGTGGCCGAGACGGCTCCGGGTGCCGATGCGAGCGCCAAGCCAGCGGAAAACGCGCCTGCCCAGAACGCGCCTGCCAAGGCTGCGGACGGAAGCGGCGACAAGGCCACGCAGACCGCTGCGATTTCCGCCCCCGTTACCGATCCGAAGGCCGCGTCGACCGAGGCCGGCAAGCCGGCCGAGACCGCGGCGCCCAGCTTCGATATCGTCCGCGTCGAACCGACGGGCGAAACCGTCGTGGCCGGTCTCGCCGCGCCGAAAGCCAAGGTGGAACTGCTCGACGGTTCCGCGCCGATCGCCACCGCCGAAGCGAATGAGCGCGGCGAATGGGCGATGGCGGTGGAGAAGCCGCTGGCCGCCGGCACGCATGATCTCTCGATCCGCACCACCTCGCCCGACAAGAAGACCGAGACCCTTTCCGAGCAGAGCGTGGCCGTGCAGGTGCAGGAGCCCGGCAAGGGCGAAGCGCTCGTCGTGCTGAACACGCCCGATGCCGCCAGCAAGGTGCTGCAGAAGCCGGATGCCGCCACGGCCGAAACCAAGCTTGCCGCCGCGCAGCCGGAATCGGTTGCGCCGAAGGTGAGCGAGCGGGCACCGCCCGCTGCCGCAACGCCGGAAGCGGCTGCCGGAGCACCCGCCACGTCGAATGCGCCCGGCGAAGCCACCGCTGCGGCCACCGCCGATACCCCCGCGAAGCCGGATTCTGCCGCCACTGCGAATGCAGCACCTAAGACGGATGCTACCAAGACGGATGTGCCCGCTGGCACGGATACGCTGGCTGAATCCGACAAGGCCGCCCAGCCGAACGCCTCCGGCAACGCCACGGCACCCGCGCCTGCTGATGCGACGACGGCCGCCAAGCCGGCTGCGCCGACCGATGCCAAGACGGCCGAGGCGGCTGCGCCCGCTGAGGCGCCCAAGGTCACGGTCGATGC